>JAISXG010000013.1 GCA_031270605.1 Oscillospiraceae bacterium
CTTGGGCTTCTCGGTGAGCGCCTTCAGCCACTTCTTTTACCGGATGGAGGGTTGTTATCCTACCGGCTATGAGGGGGAGAAGTATCACCGCATGAGCCGCGTTCCCAGTCGCCAGCGCAGCAAACAGCAAGCAGTGGCAGTAAGCAGTAACAGTATGCAGTAAACAGCAGTCAGTGGCAGTGGTCATGCGTTCGCGGTTCACGTTCAGGCTCGATTTCCCAGGAATAATTCGTATCTTTGTACGAAGTATGCTACAAAAACGGAGGGTTAAAATGAAAATCTACGAAATGTTGAAAAAAGAAAAAAGTTTGTTATGAGTATTGTTGCTATTGTGGGACGCCCGAATGTGGGAAAATCGACCCTGTTCGCTCGAGCAAGGCAACCTTGCTTGAGCGGGAAAAGAAGCATTTGAGAGCCAGATGCTTCTTTTTTGTTTTGTAATACAACATCATGAAAGATATTAGACCCATTCCGTATTATACGCAAATGGATGATACGGAGTTTAAGAAATTAGCACATCAATTGCGTCAGCAATTTTTGCCGCTTGTTAAATCAAAGTTCGCCATGCACCATTTAAAAGCATTCAAGCAAGGTGATATTATTAATTATATCAAGAAATGGAAAAAAGATTATCCGGCCTTTCTCAGAACAGATATAAAAATGTTCTATGCAAATGTTGATCCCAAAGACCTCGTAGTCCAAACGCAAATGGCATATAAAGCATTACGTGGCCAATTTCCGACACACGAATTTATTTTATTTAAGGAGAAATATCATAGGCAAATGATGAAATGGGTTGCGTCGCTGCCTGTAAATGTCGGCATTCCGCTTGGCAGTTGTATGAGTGCAATCTTAGCGCCGCTGGGGTTAATTCCTGTATGGCTAAATGCAAAAAGGCGATATGATATAAAGATGATCATTTTCATGGACGATGCGCTGATAATGTGCAGGGATGAATCGACTTCAAAATTAGTATGGAAACTGTTAGCTGCCGATTTACATGAAAATTTGAAATTGAGTTTAAATCCTGCGAAAACTAAGGCAGGACGGTTTGGATCTACCGTTGTTGATTTTTGTGGTTGGAATTTTGCGGGCTCATACGTCAGAATTGATAACTATAAAATAGGGGGATTTAAAGCGCGTTTTGTGGAATTGGTTAAAAAGAGTGAGAAGAAAACTACAATGGCTTTTCTTAAATTGGTTAATCGAAGGGTTGACGGATTTGGCAATTATTACAAAGCCGGCGATACGCTGAGGCAGTTTGAAGAGTTAGATCGTTTTATCCGTGCCTGTGTGAGAAAATGGCTTTGCCGCGGACAGAAGTCGAAGCGTTATACTAATGACGCACTTGAAAAGATGGGGTTTCATAGCCTCGTTAAATGTTACAACAAGGCACATGTGGCGAAGTTGAAACCGCTGAAACAACCTACGCCGAAAGCTGACTTGTATATTGCGAAACCAAAGGCGCCCGATTGGGGCGCAATAAATCAAATTGCGCAAAACTCGGAAAGCATAAATGAAAAACTGACTCAACTTCTACGATTACACCGTGAAGAAATAGCGATGTTGCGGACGTTACTGTCACTTTAATTAAAATCCGGAAATAATCAGGTGTCGAGCAGCAGCAGGTGTTACAGGATCCGCACGGCAAACGCATTTCAGCCCCGAATACGGTGAAGATGAAACAAGGGATTATCTGATTCCAAACATCTCGAACTAAAAATACCACATTTGTGCTATTGCGGGGGAAAAATCCCCGCCGTACCTTTGTCCCGAAAAACAAATTAGATTTTATGAAAAAGATAGAAATACGGACTTGCGAAATGAATCTGCGAATGAACATGCAAATGTGCATGTGCATGCGGGTCGTTTGTGCGCCGGAACTTTCTCCATTTTTTACATAAAATAAAGTCATAATAATTTTATTGAGGAGAGTCCGGTTAACAGCCGGACTTTTTTTTATGCAAACAGGTTTAAAATACGATATGATAAATAGATTTAAAAAATATATGGTAGCACTGGCAGGCGGGTTTTGCCTCACGCCGGCCTACGCCACCGACCTCACCGGGCGGGTGCTGGATGCGGTTACGCGACAACCTGTGGCGGGCGCCACGGTGCTTGTCAAAAACACATCCACCGGTGTGAGCGCTGACGGCGAAGGGAACTTCACCCTGCGCACCGATGCGCCGTTGCCCGTAACGCTTTCCATTAACCTGCTGGGTTACGTTGCACAAGAGGTGGTGGTGACCGACGCCGGTGAAAACATCACTGTATGGCTGGCGGAAAGCGTCAGCTACCTCAACGAGGTGGTGGTGGTAGGCTACGGCACACAGCGCCGCCGCGAACTCACCGGCGCGGTGGCGTCGGTCGCTAAGCAGACGCTGGAACAACCCTCCGTTTCCATCAACGAACTGCTGAGCGGGAGTGTGGCGGGGCTGAACGTTACGCAGGCGTCGGGACAGCCGGGCGCGGGCAGCGCCATTCGTATTCGCGGCGGCAATTCCGTCAACGCCAGCAACGAGCCGCTGTATGTGATTGACGGTGTCATTGTATATCCCCGTTCTACCAATGTAGGCGCCGGCGGCACCGAAACTGCCGTCGAAAGCAGTATCGACCCGCTGGCTTCCATCAATCCTGCCGACATCGAATCCATTTCGGTTCTGAAAGACGTGTCGGCAACCGCTATTTACGGCTCGCGCGGCGCCAATGGCGTGATACTCGTTACCACCAAAAAAGGAAACAGGGGAAGTGACATTATTAATTATACCGTTACTGCCGGCTGGAGTACGCCCGCCAAACGCCTGAAACTGCTGGACGCGCAGCAATGGGGAAAACTGCAAAGAGAGTATTTCGGCAACAGGGGAAATCTTACCGACGATTATCTGGCTTCCATCGGTAAAGGCTACGATTGGCAAGACGCCGTGCTGCAAACCGGGTTCAGCCAAAATCATAACTTGTCGGTAAGCGGCGGCGGCGAAAAAACGCGCTATTCCGTTTCGGGAAATTATACCGGTCAGGACGGCATCATTATTAATTCCGGATTCCGCCGCTACAGCCTGCGTGTCAATGTTGACCGCAATGTGCGTGAAAACCTGACGGTGGGCGCTACCGCCACTTTCGGTAAAAGCACACAAAACAGTTTGACCACATCGAAAGAAGTAAATTACAATTCTTCGCCTTTCGGCGATGGCATTACCAATTCGCTGACTTACGCTTTGTTTATGCCGCCAACGGTGCCCATATACAATGAAGACGGCAGCTACAATTACCAAAATCCATGGGAAAGTTCGCACTTTTCGCTCAACGGACATCAGGCAAACCCCGTATCGGATTTGGAAACCAGCGTCGCCGAGTCAATCAACTATTCGTTGTTGGCAAATTTTTATGCTTCATACGAAATTCTCAACGGACTTGTGGCAAAAGTCACGCTATCGACCGACAGGGGAAGCATTACGCAAAACTTTTTTGCGCCTTCCACCTCTGCGCTCGGTCTGAACGAGGTCGGTGTCGGCTCCATTGGCAGAAAAGACCACGAAATATGGCAAGGCGATGCTACCCTTGACTATTCCAAGCATTTCAACGACCGGCATTTTATCCATTTAATGGGCGGATATACCTGGCAGAATATGCAGGAAGATTACATCATAAACAGAGCCAGCCATTTTACGAGCGAAAAAAAGAAACACAAAGATTTGGCGGCAGGCGAAGTGCAAACGCCCACCGATAATAGCTATCCGGGCGGGTCGCAACTCCATGCCGTCATAGGAAGGATAAACTACACATTGTTTCGAAAATATAATTTGACTGCTAACTTCCGTGCCGACTATTCGAGCCGCTTTGCTCCGGGCAAACGTTGGGGATATTTTCCTTCGGCAGGTTTTGCCTGGAACATCGACGAGGAAAGCTTTTTGAAGAACAATCGCGTGTTGAATACTTTGAAACTGCGACTTTCTACGGGCAAGGTCGGAAATACGGAAATAGCCGATTTTTTATGGTCGCCGATATACGGAACAAAAAGATACAACGGACTGCCGGTTTATGAAATGATTAATGTAGGCAATTCCAATTTGACATGGGAAACCACCACAGAATATAATGCAGGAATAGACGCCGGACTGTTCGCAGACCGTTTGAGTTTTACGTTGGATGTGTATAATAAAAACACTTTCGACCTGCTGTTTGAAAAACCCACTCCTCTTGGTTCGCCGGTGGACAAGCAAATAGTAAATATCGGAAATGTAAATAATAAAGGGGTGGAATTGGCAGCGAGTGTGGTGTTGATGCGCCATAAAAAACTGAACTGGCATGTTTCGGCTAATATTGCCCGAAACATTAACACGATAACCGATTTGGGCGACGACAATAATTTGTTGTCGGGACAATACAGCGAACAGATATTAAGAGTGGGTGAATCGCTCGGTTCGTTTTATGGGCTTATATTCGATGGCGTTGTACAGCTTGGCGAAGATGTTTCCAAACTGCCGAAAGTAGGTGGCGCTACGCCACAACCAGGCGACATTAAATTTGTGGATGCTCATGAGGATGGAAGTATTGATTTGAACGACCGGGTGGTGCTCGGCAGTATTCATCCCGATTTTACTTACGGGCTTTCGTCATGGCTGGCTTACGGAGATTTCGACTTGTTTGTATCTTTTCAGGGCTCGCAGGGTAACAAAATGGTCAATTCGCTTCGCCGGTATTTGGAACGCGCCGGTTCGAGCTACAATGTGTCGGCGGCATTGCTGGATGCGTGGACGCCCGAAAATCCGTCAAACGAAGTGCCGCAAGTTACGCAGGGCTATCAACTGAAATATATTAACAGTCGCCATGTGGAAGACGCCTCTTATTTGCGCCTCAAAAACATCACGCTGGGCTACACGCTGAGGCTGAAAACCCTGTCCACAGACATCCGGATATTTGCTTCGGCGCAAAATCTTTTTACGCTGACCAAATACAAGGGATACGACCCCGAAGTGGCAGGAGGTATTGACATAGGCGCATATCCCACGGCAAGGACGTATTCCGCGGGGCTTGCATTGACAATTCATTAAAATAAATTCAAATTATATATCAGGTATTATTTTATTAACAAACAAAAAATTAAAAAAATGAAAAGAAATGTATTTATCAGGGCTTTTGTTACCCTAAGTTTTGTGTTCGCTTTGAACGCATGTAATGAAAAAGATTCTCCCATTGTCGAAGACCCTGGCACCGGGGACCCCGCATCAATATTTGACGATGTGGAAGCAGATGCGGTTTTAAATTCTGCGTGGCGTCCGTATCAAAGGCTCAGTTCTACGTTCAGTGCGTTAACCGACACCCCGACTGACGGTTTTTCCGATTATTCGGACACTGAAGAAGGTGATGAGCAGGATGCTTCTCAGATTAAAATTGAATACACCAATTGGTATCCGTGTAAAATTTTTAATGCGCTTTACCAATCAATCGGTATTGTAAACGGCGTCATCAGCAAAATCAATGTGGATGAAGGAAATTTGACCCCGGCGGGAAAGATTCAAGCGCTTGCTCGGGCTAAATTTCAACGCGGTCTGTACTATTTATATCTTGTACAGTTTTGGGGCGAAGTTCCGATTTTGCTTGAAAATGGCGGATCTGCTACAACACGCGCATCCATTAGCGATGTTTACACCCAAATTGTTAAAGATTTAAAAGACGCTGCCGCCGGACTTCCTGCCGGAAATGGGCTTACAAAACCGACTAATCCGACGAAAGGCGCTGCCAATGCGCTCTTGGCTCGCGCTTATCTGGCCTGGGGTAACAATCCGCTTACACAAGAGCAGGTAGCGGCAATAGTAACAAGCAAAACAGACCCTGCGGTCTCTTACAACCGGCCTTTGCTTGATTCCGCTGTCGTTTATGCCGACAAAGTTATCAATAGCAGTCTTTACAGCCTTTTACCCGATTTCCGCAACTTATGGGGACGCGCCAACGAAAGTAAAGGTCCCGAACAGATCTTCACCATCCACCACGATGGCGACGGTATTGACGCGCAGGGCAACCATCAAACGCATTGCGCTAACCATGATCCGTGGAACGAAGACGTGCCTCCTCACCTCCAGGCGGCCCATGAATACACTTGGTGGCCTGATCACGACCCCCGCAAAGCATTTGCTGTTTTAACTTCGCTGAAAAATCCGGTTGACGATTCCGTTCATATCTATCAATGGCCCCATTCCCTGCCTCGCAATGGTAAAGGCGTGGACAGAAGCTATCCTAATTCGGAATATCTTACCCAATTGACCAACGATGTGGACAGAATTGAAATTCGCTATGCAGAAGTATTAATCACCAAAGCCGAAGCCTTAGTTCAATTAAATAAAGATAATGCCGAAGCCACCCGGTTGATCAATCTGATTCGTACCCGTGGTTTCGATGGCAATTCCGAACATAATTATACATCGGTTACACTGCAAAATATCCAGGATGAATGGGAATTTGAGTTCCAGTATGAACAGCACCGCTGGTTGAATCTTACCCGCTGGAAAAACCTGATTTCTACGGTTCTCACATTGGTTCCAGCCTACGAATTTTACAAGGAAGTCTACGCAAATGCAAACGATGATGCAACTTACCAAGGCATTACCCACAAAGTAGGCACCACGTTTGCCAGATACCATAAACACCTGAAAGGTAAAGTTACTAATATAAGAGGACGTAATTATCGCTTCCCTATTCCACTAGGTTTTTCTTCTGAAGATTTAGGTATTCGTCCGCAAAATCCCGGTTACGGAGACCCGGTTGGCAACTAACAATGTCATGACGATTTAGGTATTGCTCTGAAAAAGTCCGGCGTTGCGGCCGGGCTTTTTTTGTGCGTAATCTTTTGTTGCGGAAGAAAAATGTAAATACCATTTGCATATTAGTCGAGAAAAGTGTAATTTTGGAGCGAAAAACAGTCGAGAAAAATGTATAGGGATAAAATCAAAGAGCTTATTGATTGGAAGTTGGGCGAGTACAGGAAACCGCTCATTGTTTTAGGGGCAAGGCAGGTGGGAAAAACCTGGCTTATTCAGGAGTTTGGCAAGCAGAAATACAAACAAACGGTGTATATCAACTTTGAGAAGGCAAAAGTAATGCGCGATATTTTTTTGCCTGATTTGGACACCAAGCGCCTGATTACAAACTTTGAGCTCTTTGCGGGTTTCAAAATTACGCCGGAGGACACGCTCATTGTCCTTGACGAAATTCAAGCAGCGCCGCAAGGCATAACCTCGTTGAAATATTTTAACGAAGATTCACCCGAATATCAAATTATCGCGGCAGGCTCTTTGCTCGGTATAAATATTCACCCCAACGAGTCGTTTCCTGTTGGAAAAGTTGATTTTTTGGAACTTCGCCCCATGTCTTTTTACGAATTTCTTTTGGCAATGAATGAAAACGGTCTGGCTCGCATTTTAGACGAAAAGCTTTATGACAGCTTGCCTGTTTTTGCCGAAAAGTTCAAAGAAATTCTCAAGTATTACCTCTACATTGGCGGCATGCCCGAAGTGGTTTTGCATTTTTCTCAATTTCGTGACTTTAATAAGGCACGGCAAATTCAAAAGAAGGTTTTAAAAACCTACCAAAGCGACTTCTCAAAACACGCCCCGAAAGATATTGTGCCGCGTATAAATATGGTTTGGAAATCGATACCTTCGCAGTTGGCAAAAGAAAACAAAAAATTCGTGTATGGCGTTGTAAAGGAAGGCGGGCGGGCAAAAGAATTTGAGCTGGCAATTCAGTGGCTGCTCGATTGTGGACTGTTGCACCGGTGTTTTCGTATTTCCAAACCGGGTATGCCTCTTTCCGCCTATCAGGATCTGTCGGCGTTCAAACTCTATCACAACGACGTGGGCTTGCTCGCTGCAATGGCAAAACTTCCGCTCAAAACAATATTGGATGGTAGCGCCATCTTTGAAGAATTTAAAGGCGCCCTGACAGAAAATTATGTGATGCAGCAACTCCTGTTAAAAGACGATAACGATATCTATTATTGGACAAACGGCAACAGCACCGCCGAAGTTGATTTCGTAATTCAAAACGACGAAGAAATAATACCGGTTGAAGTAAAATCGGGCGCAAATCTCAAATCGGCAAGTTTCAAATTCTTCTGCGACAAATACAGTCCGCAAAAAGCAATCCGCACTTCGCTCGCCGACTACAAAGAAGAAGACCGGATGACAAACATACCCTTATATGCGATAAATACAATAGGATAGCAAATGTCTGATATCTGAAAAAACCCGGCTATGCGGCCGGGCTTTTTTTGTGCAAACAGGTTTGAACTACAGCCCGGCCGGTTAAAATTCATCCACAATTAAATCGCCAGCCATCAGGTCCTTAATTCCTTCGACAAAGGCAGCGAAATGAGCGGACGAGGCATGTGCCTGAAAAGCTGCATCACCCTCAAAAGTAACCAAAAAACGGTTACCTTCAGCAAATGTGTCCGGCTTTTCATTTTACAAATTGACAAATGGTTGTTTTACGGATTGTCAAATGAAATAAAAATACCACAAATGCGAATTGTACCGTTGAGCAGGTAAAATAATTTTGCCTAATGATAGAAAATACACTATCTTTGTGCCATCAGAAAAAGTAAAGGATGAAATATTCGGAAGTAGAGCGGAAACTTAAAGCACAGGGTTGCCGGTGGTGTAAAAACGGCACAAGGCATCCGGTATGGTACAGCCCGATAACGAATGATTTCTTCCTGTTAAGTTATCACGGCAACGAAGAAGTAGCAAAAGGGACATTGAAAGAAATAAGCAAAAAATCAGGCATCAAATTATAAGTAAAATGAAAGTAAAGGTAATTATCGAAAGAACCCCTGCCGGACGCTATTCCGCATACATGGCAGAAGACACTAAGGTTTCGTTCGGACTGTTAGGCGAAGGCAGCACCGTGTCCGATACAGTAGAAGATTTTCGTATCGGCTATGAAGAAATGAAAGACATATACCACGAACAACAGCGAGAATTCCCCGAGTTGGAGTTTGATTTCCGATATGATGTGGCTTCATTTTTAGATCATTTCTCTAAGATATTTTCGAAATCTGCATTGGAGAGTGTTACTGGAATCCACCAAAAGCAGTTGGGGCACTATGCCAGCGGACATCGGCAACCGCGCCCCGAAACTGTGAAGAGAATTGAAACGTCATTACATTCCTTAGCAAAAGAATTGAGCCAGGTGCAATTTAACGTGTAACATTCATAAAACAGTCGAGAAAAATGTATAGAGAAAGAATGATGACACGTCTATTATTATTTACACTCCTCCTGTTCGGTTTCTTTTCCGCACCGGCAAAGCCGGCGGTAAGCGCCAAAACCGTAACCCTCGGCATCACGCAGCTACAAGCCTGATTTCTTTTAAGTAGTTTTCCAAGTGATTATAGGTTGTTTGATTATAATTATTCATTAGTAAAGTGAGGAGCGCAACTTACAGCCGCCTCTTTAGCCACAGGGGCAGCACCACCGGCAGGTGGTCGCTGACGCCGCCTTTGTACGCAGGGCCTTGATAGGTGCGGAACGGTTTTTCACCAAGGTATTTCTCCTCTTCTTCGAGCAGGAAGGGCGCCTTGAAAACCCTGACGCCATTGGGCAGGCAGCGGAAGGTAGCTTGCGGATGCAGCAATTGCCCCGACACAATAAACTGGTCGATAAGTTCCCACCGGCCGCGATACCGGAGCGAGCCTTCTCCGCGCCCGGCAAGCGGCAGCATGAGGTTGTAGAGGCTGTCGGGCGAAGGGTTGTGGTGTGGCGGCAGGGCTTGCAGTCCTTCGGCCAGCGGCAGGCTCTCGGGGGTGTCGTTGAAGTCGCCCATGAGGATGATGTTGGCGGCAGGGACGGCTTGCAAGATAGAATCGGTGATGCTTTTTGCGCGGTGCGCCGCCGCCATCCGCTTGGGCAGCGATTGTTTCTCGCCGCCCAACTTCGACGGCCAGTGGTTTACCAGCACGTGCAGCGTGTCGCAACAGGCATACAGCCCTTTGGCGTAAAGGATTTCACG
>JAISXG010000084.1 GCA_031270605.1 Oscillospiraceae bacterium
ACAAGGCGGAGGACACAGCCTTACCGGCGTAAGGCAAGGACGACAACGCAGGTCGGCGGAAATAAGACCGCAAAGATGTATCGATTTTTGGGTTAATCGACTATATTTGTCCCGCAAAAAACAGAATTCTTCTGAAATTCTACCTCCGGTGGGTGGAAAAAATCGCAGAGCGGGGATACAATAGGATTAGGCCTTGTTTGTAAAATAGCAATTTGACAAACAAGGCCTAATCCTTGGAAACAAGAAATATGGTAATTTTAAAAAACAGAACGCGGGATAGGAGCAATTCGTATGGATCAGGAAAAGGTCGGAAAATTTATTGCACAGAAAAGGAAAGAAAAAGGCCTGACGCAGGCGCGGCTGGCGCAGGCGCTTGGGGTCACGGACAAATCCGTTTCCAAATGGGAGCGCGGCAAATCACTGCCCGACGCGTCCCTTTACCTGCCGTTGTGCGCCGCTCTGGGAATCTCTGTCAACGAGCTGTTTGTGGGTGAGCGTTTGGAGCACGAACAAAAACAGCAGGCTTATGATGAAAGCATTCTGGAAATTATAAAAATATATGAAAAGCTCAAATCCTTCAAAACCGGATTTCTGGGACTGTTTTTACTGTTGCTTGGGATATTGCTGGCAGCTGTTCCCGAAGGAGGCAGTCATTCGTCCTTTGCGCTGTTTTTGAACGGCGTTTTCACGGGGATGTCTGCCGGCTGTTCGCTGTTCGGGGTGATTCTGGCCGTTTACGGCGTTGTTCGGGCAGGATCGAAGGAAAACGGCGGGACGGATTAAAACGGGCGAAATCAAAAGAATCGGTTTTTCACAATATCCATGTTTTATTATGATCAACATAACATAAAACCAGCCCCAAAATGAATGTTTTTGTCTTGTGCCCGCAAGATGTATTATAAAAAAACAGAAATGGCGTTCAGGACAGTGCGCATATCCTCGGCCCCGCAGCCCTTGGGGCCGGTGGAAATCAGGGCAGTTTTATTGTTTGCGTTCTGTGGGGCGTTGATCTTTTCATATATCACGCCCAAAATCACATGGATTGCCTTCTTTAACGCCTTGATCTGTTCTTCGCCTTCCAGCAGGTCGCTTGCAATGATCTCACGGCTTTCCCAAACGTGGGGTAGGGTTCTTGCCGTGTCAAACGCTTTTTGCCGCTCACCGGCACGGCTGTAGAGAAAACAGAGGTTTGCCCTTGTGGTGCCCCTGAGTTTTTCATTGGTGCTGTTTGCCAAAACATGCTCAGAGCAGGCAATGGCTTCTTTGAGCGCGCCCTCATCGTCTGAAAAAGACAGCGCGAGGGCAAGCTCTGACAACAGGCTGTTATGGTTGGGAAATGTGTTGAGCGCATCCCGCAGCAGTGCCGCCGCAGCGGCATGTTCCCCGTTTTTTTCATGCTCATGGGCGCGTTTATAAATGTTGGGCAGATAGGTTTTATCCCGCACCTCCTGCATGCCGAAAAGCGTGTCGATGGAGACCTTGAAAAAGTTTGCGAGCGCGGGAAGCAGGGTAATGTCGGGAAAGCATTCGCCGCGCTCCCATTTGCTGACAGACTGAAAGGAAACATTGAAAATATCCGCCAGCTCCTCTTGTGTGATGCCACGTTCCTTTCTGAGCCTTCGGATGGTTTCGCTGATTTGTATGTTCATAGTTTCACTCCTTAAAAAATATTTACACATGCTTTTTTAATTCATTATAACAAAAACGGCTGTTGATTCAATAACGCATTTCTTGAAAAAGATTCAACTTACGGCCGAAAGTGTCTTTTATCTTGCTTTCATGCAATAAATTTGATAGAATGGAAGATACTGGTATTCTTTTTTGTTCTATATGCGTTTATTGCCGAATATTTTAAATGGCGGGAGGTACCCCGCCGGGAAATACAGGAAAGAATGGTCTGTGTAGATTGTGTTTTGCCCTGCAAAATTTGGGATGCAGTATTTTTTGTTCGTTATTGTATTGTTCAAAAATTATTAAAGAGGTTGTGATAGAATGGAAGAACCGAGAATGGTGCTTGTTTTGCGCAGGCAGGAAATTCGCAAGACCTTCGGGCGTGTCGCGTGGGGGTTGATGCTGTTTTTTATTTTGCAGAGCATCATTGTTGCGATTCCCTCTGTGGTGGCGGAACTTGCAGGGCTTTCGTTCTTGCAGGCCGATTGGGTGATGTGGGGCGGAATGCTTGTTTCTTTTTTGATTGCCCTTGTCATTCTCCAGGCGTTTTTGAAGGGGCTGCCCGACTGGGGTTTGCCTGAAGACCGCCGGCACCGTCTTTCAGTGAAGCACATGCTGCTGATTCTTCTTGTGTGCTTTGGGTTTATGTATGCGGCAAATTATGCGACGGCGCTGTTGACCTTGCTGCTGCAGCCCCTGCGGGGGGAGGGTGCCTCAGACCTTCTTGAGAATTTGCTGGGCGGCGAGGGCAAGATCTATGCGCTGCTTTATGCGGTGCTTGCGGGCCCGGTGCTGGAGGAACTTCTGTTTCGCGGCCTGCTTTATAAAAAGCTGGTGCGGTTTGGCGGCCAGGCATATATTTTCTATAGCGCGCTGCTGTTCGCCCTGTTCCATTTTAACTTTGCGCAGCTGTTTTACGCGTTTTTGCTGGGGCTTGTGTTTGCCGCTGTAATGTATTACACCGGGAAAATTCTTTATAGCATTGTGCTGCACGTTATCGTGAATTTTGTGGGTGGCGCCGTACCCATTATACTGGATTCGTTTGAAAGCGCTGTGCCCGGCAAAGTCTATACCGTGTTTACGCTTGTGATGATTGTGGCGGGCCTTTCTGTTTTCTTTGTCTGGCTGAAGTCCTTTCGCAAAGAGGCCGCGCGAAGAAAAGCACTTGCCACGATGGAGGCGAACGGTGACGCCACTTTTGCCGCGGCTGTAATGCGCGCCGAGTCAAAGGAGCAAAAGCAGCCTTTGTTTTATCTTGATTTTCCGCCCCGGGCCGAGGATTTTCAGGCCCCGACAAAAAAAGAGATGCTGAGCAACGGCGGGTTTATTGTGTTTGCGGTGATTTCGGTGGTTGGCATGATCGGCATGTTTTTTGGGATCATGCGATTTTTACAATAATAATGAGGGACGTATCATGCAAAAGCCTTTTAAAATACGCGCGGCAGCTTCGCTGCTGGCGGTATGCCTGTGCGTTTTTCTTGCGGCGTGTGACCGCGGCGGAGAAACAAGTGTGCCAGACAGTGCGCAGGCGCTGAGCGATGAAGAAGTGATCGAGCGCTACCGGCAGGCCGGTTATGTTTATGGCTGGTTTGAAATTTATAATATTGCGTTTGACGCCGAAAGCGAGAAGCTTGTTGACGGTGTGAAATATTATAAAGTCGCGCATGAGGATATTCATGACATGGCATCCCTGCGGGCCTGTCTTGGCGAATATTTCGCCGAAAGTATTGTGAATGCGCTGTTGAGCCCAAGCCGCAGCCCCGCGGAGTTTGTTGAAGCGGACGGCGTACTTTACACCAACCCAACGGTGCGCGCGGCCGACCGGTTTGCGGGCGAGGAGTCGTTTCGCGTGGTGCGCTCGCAGGGCGGCGAGCTGATCAATTTGCTTGTGGATGTTGAGAAATTAAACGGTAATATGGAGCAGGACGGAACCCGGGGCTACACCTTTGTTTTAAAAAACACGGGCGGCAAATGGCTGTTTGAAAACTTCTCAATGGTGCGGTAAATTTTGATTATTTTATAAAATTATGATTATAAATATACAGAATATAGCACAGAAAAAGCCTTGTGTTCAGAGGAACGCATATGCTATAATACAAGATGGCGCGGATTTGTTTTTTGCTGAAATTCGCCGTTTTTTGCGCACGGCGGCGTGCCTGACTGTTCGGGGCGGGGCCCTTGCCGCGCGAAAGCGGCCATAAAATGCCGCGTGAGACGAGCGGCGAAAGGGAAACGGAGCTTTTAAAGAACATGGAAAACATGGAGAAATTTGACGTAATCGTAATCGGAGCGGGGCCTGCCGGCATTTTTACGGCGCTCGAACTTTATAAAAAAATGCCCGAGGATTTTCGGATGCTGGTGGTTGACGAGGGCCTGAATATTGCCAAAAGGGCCTGCCCGGCAAGAAAAAACGGCGAGTGCGTGCGGTGCAACCCCTGCAATATCATGAGCGGCTGGGCGGGCGCGGGCGCGTTTTCCGACGGCAAGCTCTCTCTGTGCGAAGAGGTGGGCGGCAATCTCACAAATTATCTGCCTGTCAAGGAAGTGCGGGAGCTGATCGCCTATGCCGACTCGGTTTATCTCGATTTCGGCGCGCCGGACAAGGTGCACGGCCTTTCCGACCGCAAGGTGGAGGAGATCGCCTATGAATGCAGCAAGCACAACATTCATCTGGTGCGCTGCCCCGTGCGCCACATGGGCACGGAATATTCCTATGACGTGCTCAAAGGCATGTATGACTATTTACATACCCTCAAAGGGTTTACATTTCTTGACCGCACCCACGCAGACCCGATTATCGATGAAAGCGGCAGGGTGACAGGCGCCGTTCTGACCTCCAAAAACGGCGAGGTGTGCCGTGTTGCGGCGGACTATGTGGTCGCCGCGCCCGGCCGCGGCGGCGCGGACTGGCTCAACGCCATTGCCCGCGAGCACAACATCAACACCAAAAACAACGAGGTGGACATCGGCGTGCGCGTTGAGGTGCCGAACTCCGTAATGGACAGGCTCACAAAGCACCTTTATGAAGCGAAGATGGTCTATTATTCGGATACGTTTGAGAATAAGGTGCGCACGTTCTGCATGAATCCCGGCGGCATTGTGAGTGAAGAGCACTATAACGCGGGCTTCAACAACACCTTTGAAAAGAGCATTGCGGTCGTTAACGGCCACAGCTATGCGGACGAATCGCTCCACTCGGAAAATACGAATTTTGCGATGCTGGTTTCAACACGCTTTACAGAGCCGTTTGACCAGCCGATCGAATACGGCAGGTATGTCGCTCAGCTTGGCAACATGCTCACCGGCGGCGGTGTGATCGTGCAGCGCCTGGGCGATTTGCTCATGGGCCGCAGGACGGACGACAGCCGCCTGCGCAAATCCACGACCCGCCCCACCCTGACGACGGCGGTTGCGGGCGATCTTTCGTTTGTGCTGCCCCACAGGCATTTGACAAGCATTATCGAAGCGCTGCGGGCATTTGATAAAATCGCTCCGGGGCTTTATTCCAAAAACACGCTTCTTTACGGCGTCGAGGTGAAATTTTATTCCTCCAAGGTGGACGTGGACAAGCGCTTTGAAACCGCGATCAAAAACTTTTATGCCATCGGCGACGGCGCGGGCATCACCCGCGGGCTGATGCAGGCCTCGGTGACGGGCATTGTGGTCGCAAGGAGCATTGCCGCGAAAAAAGCGAAAGCGGGAGTCTGACATGGGCATTGACGCAAGCGCGCTGGTTTCGCTGCTGCGCGAAAAAAATCTGAAAATTGCAGTTGCGGAGTCCTGCACCGGGGGGTGGTTTGCGAAGGCCATCACCGACACGAGCGGCGCTTCTGCGGTGTTTGACTGCGGTGTGGTCGCCTATGCGAACGCAGTCAAAGCGAAGTTGCTTGCGGTGCCCGAAGAGGATCTCGCTCAGTTCGGCGCGGTGAGCGAGCGTGTTGCAAAGGCGATGGCCGAGGGCGTGCGCGCGCTTGCCGGGGCGGACATCGGCGTGGGCATCACCGGCATTGCCGGCCCGCGGTCCGACCAGACCGACAAACCGGTGGGCCTTATTTATATCGCAGTCGCGGGCACGAAGGGCTGCGTGGTCAAAGAGCACCGCACCGCTTTTCATGGCGATGTGCGCGGTCAAAACCGTATGTTTGCGGTGCAGGAAGCGCTGCGCATGGCAGAGGCCTATGCTTTGTTGATATAGCATATTCTGATTTTTGCGCCGGGCGGCGCGGCGGGTTATTCTGATTCAGGTTTTCAATAATCTGCGAAAGGGCGAGTGTTTTATGAACGAAAATGAAAACAAGAACAATCAAAATATAGCGGATAAAGATTCAGGTGCTTCCTCTGACAGCAGCAGGGACCTTGCGCAGGCGCGCATTGACGAAATGCTCAGGGATATTAAAAAAACTGCGGCTGCGAGGCCTCAGACGCCTGTGCAGAGAACTGCCCCACCTGAAAAAACAGCGCAGCGGCTCCCTGTGCGTGAACCCCCTCCCGTGCGTGAACAGTCTGCGGTTGGGCATTCCCGTTCTGTCTCTCCTGCTCCTTCCTCTTTTGCGCAGGAGGATGCGCCTGTGGAGGCTTCTCAAAATCGCGCCCCTGCCTCTGAAAAAAGCGGCGCAAGCACCTATCTTGACACCTATGCGCAAATTGATGCTGCGGAGATTGCGGCAAAGGACCCCGTTGCTGAAAAACAGAAAAAAGTGAAAACCCTGCTTTGGTCCGCAGTGGGTGTTTTGAGCCTTGTTATTGTGTGCGCCGTGATCTATTTGTTGTGGGATAACAAGGATTCGCTTTTGTCTCCCGATGGTGACGGCACCGCCGTCACGGCTTTTCATCCCGGCAATGTGTTCAGCGACGCGGTGTCGCCGAACATTTCGAGCGACACAGAATTCCCTGAGGGTATTCAGGAGCGCTTCAAGGCCGCTTATGCAGCCGAAAAAAGCTTTGTGGGCTGGCTGAAGGTGCCGGGAACTTCAATTGACATGCCGATCTATCAGTCGAAAGATAATAAACAATATTTGAAAAATGATTTGTGGGGCAAGTTTTCGGATTATGGCGTTGTGTTTATGGATAAAAGCAACAACGCCAAGGATATGAGCAAAAACACGGTGCTTTACGGGCATAATTATGACACGAAGGACGACGGGCGTTTCACCGATTTACAGTTCGGCGAAATTGAGCAGTACCGCGATCTCGAGTTCTATAAGCAAAACCCGGTGATTGAATTTAACACGCTTTATAAGAATTATAAATGGAAGGTCATCGGCTGCTTTGTGACCAACGGCGACGACACGGGCGACACAGACGGCGGCAAAAATTATTTGTTCGCCTATAACTGGACGAATATGAGCGACAACAGCTTCATGAAGCTTGCGGATGAGATTGAGCAGCGCAGCTTTATTCACACGGGCGTGGATGTGCAGCCGACAGATAAGATTTTGACGCTTTCCACCTGCACCTACTTTTTTGACAGGGGCGGCCGCCTGCAGAATGCCCGCTGCGCCCTGGTTGCGCGCATGGTGCGCGAGGGCGAAAGTGAAACGGTTGACGTTTCCAAGGCCGTAAAGAATGAAAACATCCGTTTCCCGCAGTTGTATTATACAATCTTTGGCGGAACAAACCCGTATCGCGACGCGGCGAAATGGTATCCTGAAGGATAATGTGCCCAATACGGCATAGCTGTAGAGCTTTGGGAAACTATAAAGCGGCAAATCGGCTTTTTTGAGCCGCGGGCAAAGGTGTGATTTTTGTAGACAGCAACGAGAAAAAGAAAAAAATCGATTATGATATTGAAGAAATTCTGGCCGAATTCGCTGACCGCGAAACAGGCCTTTCTTCGCTTGCAGACAAATATCGTGTGCATGTCGGTGACCTTCCCGCGCCTAAAAAACAAAAGAGAGCTTCGGGCCGAGGCGAAGCGGCTTCGGGCGTTGAAGAACCGCTGCCGGGCGGGCACCGTGTTGTTTATGAGGACAAGTCCCTTTCTGCCCAGCAGGGGGCAGGCGGTTTTGACAAAGAAAAGCAGAAGACACCCCCGACGGCTTCTTCCGCTCCGTCTGCGCCCGGCGGGGTGCGCGTGGTGTATGACGCAGACGCGCAAAAAGAGAAGGGCGAAGATTCGCTTTATGATTTTTCATCGTTTGAGGATATTGTGCCGCCGAATACAGACTCGCAGAAAGCCACGGCATCCCAACCTCAAAAGCCTTCACAGAAAAAAACCAAAAAGTCTTCGCAGCGTGCTTCTGAAATGAAACCCGCAGCCGGCAAGGAGCCGCGGTCTGCAGCCCCCCGGGTAGATGCGAATGAGTTTCAGAGCTTTGACGATCTTTCTGCCGGGTCGTTTGACCTTTCGGAGCAGAAGAAAGTGCAAAACGGGGCAGGCGGCCGCAAGCCGTGGAAACAGTCCCTGTTTGCGCGGTTTTTCTTCTCGTTTGTTCCGAGAAGGGGCGACAGTGCGGGCGAGGTGTTTCGCAAAATTGTACTCACGGTTTCCTCCTGCGTGCTGATCGGCACAATGATATTTTTTGTGCAGTATTTTCTCGACAAAGAACCGGAAATTCCCCAACCCTCAGAGATTACCACTGACGAACATGGTACTTATGTTGACCCGCGCAATGCGTATCCTGACATTGATTTTCCCGAAGGGCTTCAAGACCGGTTTGTGAATCTGTATGCCCAGAATCAGGACTTTGTGGGCTGGGTTTCGGTGAACGGCAAAAACCGTTCGTTTGATTCGCTGGTGGTGCAGGAAAAGAGCAAAACGGATTCGGCGGCCAAGGACTTTTATCTCAAACACGATTTTTATAAAAATGAAACAAGATACGGCTCGCCGTTCATGGATTTTCGCAACGACTCCGACGCGAACGACACAAACACGATCATCTATGCGCACAACATGATGGACGGCAACCAGTTCGCTTTGATCGAGGATTATGTCAACGATATTGAAACGCTCAAACAAAACCCGGCAATCTCTTACCAGCCCTGGAACGCGCCTGAGCCGTATGTTTATAAAATCTATGCCGTGTTTGTTGCGAATGCACAAAAAGAGCAGGACAACGGCTATGTGTTTGCCTATCATACACCGCGTTTTATGAATGAAGAGGCGTTTTTGGGCTATAAAAGAATGCTGGACTTAAAAACAATTTATACCACGGGCGTGGATTTGAATTTGAGCGACAAAATTCTCACCCTTTCCACCTGCGGATATGATACGAGCGACTTTCAGGAATCGCGCTATGTGATCGTTGCCAGAAAGCTGCGCGCGGGTGAAGACGCGGCGGTGGATGTTTCTAAAATTCAGGCAAACCCTTCGCCGTGGTACCCGCAGGCGTGGTATGACAAACGGCGCATGGAAAACCCCTATGCCGACACGGAGAAGTGGTATGAATATTAAGCCCTGTGGGTTTGCATAAGGCAGGCGCGGCTTTGCCCAATAACGCGCACTGGTGAGCGCCCTTTCGGCGTTGATTTGGAGCGGGGAGAAAAGGTGGGATAGTTTGAACGATAAAACGAACGGCGGCAATTTGTTTGACGAAGACGAAGCGTTGGACGAAATTTTGTCTGAATTTGTTGACGCGGACACCGACCTGCCCGAAGACCTTGCCGCCCTTGCCGAGAAATATGACGTGGATATCGGCGAGTTTCCCACACTGAGCGAAACGGACAGGCTCGTTGAGCAATACCGCGACCACCTTTCCGCGGAGGATTATGAAATATATGCGCAGGAATATGAGGGGGATATTGACGAGCCGCAAGTTATGTATGACGAGCTGGGCCGCCGGGTGGTGTATGACAGCTCGCGTGCCGTCAGGCAAAAAGAGCCGGGCGCGGACGACGCGGATATCGGCAAACAAACAGACACGGTCTATTCGGCGGAGGATTGGCGCCGCTCTCAAAAGGGCAGGCGCAAAAACAGGCACAGGGCCGAAAGCGGCAAAACGGGCGGCGCCGCGGGGCAAAACCGCCCGGCCTTTGCGGTTCGGTTTTTGCGCGCTTTTCTGCCGTGGAAGGGCGACTCCTCTTCTGTTGCGGCGAGCAAGGTGTTGCTGACGGTTTTCGTTTTGATTTTGCTTGTGAGCGGCGGCTTTTTCGGCTATTCCTTCTGGCTCAATTACCGCCTGCCATCGGTTCCGCCGCCTTCACAGGTGCAGACAGATGTGAACGGAAACACCATAGACCCAAGGGGCAAATACCCGGACATGACCTTTCCGGACGGCTTGATGGATGAATTTGTGGAGCTATATGCCCTCAACCAGGATTTCGCGGGCTATTTGAGCATGGAGGGGCTTTCGGGCAGCCTGAGTGTGCCCGTTGTGCAGGGGACGGACAATAAATTTTATGCCTCCCATGACTTTTATAAAAACGAGTCAAACCGCGGCACGCCGTTTCTTGACTATAAGAACGACCTGCTGCAGGTGAACCAAAACACGGTTATTTATGGCAGCGACATCGCAAGGGCTTACCGCTCGTCTGTGATGGAGGATTATAAAACCATTGAGGGCTTTCAGAACCAGCCGCTGATTACCTATTGGTCGCGCTACGGCGTATATTATTGGAAGATTTATGCGGTGATGGTCACGAACGGCAAAGCCGAGCAGGATAATGACTATATTTTTTATTTTAACACGCTGCAATTGCGTGACGAGGAGCATTTTGAGGGCTACCGGCGTGTGCTTGACCAGAAAAAGCTCTATACGACAGGCGTTGACCTCAACTATGGCGACAAGCTGCTGACAATTTCGGCTTATGACAGCTCTTTTGAGGGCGCATACACGGTGATTGTCGCGCGGCTGACGCGTGAGGGCGAGAGCGTGGAAGTGGACACCTCGCTGGCCGTCGGGAACGAAAACCCGCGGTATCCGCAGGCATGGTATGACAAACGAAGGCTTGAAAATCCATACAGCAGTGCCGAAAAATGGTTCCCGTGATGCCTGCACGGGTCCTATTTTTCTTTTGAGGTATTGACTAAATGTCGAATTTTAGCTAATATAAAGGTTGCGGAACAAATTCCGCCGTTTTGAGCGTTTGGGACAAAGATTGTTGGAGGTAGGAAAATGCGTATCAAACTGTTTGCTGTTGACGCAAAGTCGGTGCGTTCTGCGTTAATTTTGCGAACCCGCGTTGCCGCCGCATTCCGCCCCTATTCCCAGGAGGTGCTCTCGTTTTCGGAGTTCGCTTCGTTTGCCGAGATGGCTTCGCCTCTCGACGCCGCGCTGAAGGGCTGTGAAATTGTTGTTGTTTTGGTTTCGCTGCAGTCCTATGCCAAAACCAAGGAACTGCTTTTACGTTCGATGCACCTGAAAACCGAGCACCGTTTCGACCTGTTCGAACGCGTGCAAAACGAGCTGGGCGATGTTGCTATGTCTTCGTCCGAGGCTTCGGTACATATTGAATTCCCGGTGGACGCAACGGTTTTTGAAACGGAAAACGGCCTGTTTTCAGGCTTTTGCGCACACGGAAAAAAGCAGGACGTTTTCTTTTTGCCCTATGATGAGGCCGTTACGCCATACCTGCTCAAAACCGGCGTTGCCGGGCATTTGAAGCAGCTTTCGTTTGACCACAAATGCAGGACAAGCCGCGTGCGCTTTTTGCACGACGATATTTGCGGCATTCTTGCCGAGGCGGGTATGCAGGTGGCTGTGGCCGCAACGCCCGCGTCGCGCTTCATCTTTCTTCCCGGCAACAAAATTGAGGGGTTCCAGCGCTATTTCCGACCGTATGAGGCCATTGGCCAACGCGGGAAACAGGCGCTTGATAAATATACCGTCAAGCTGGCGATCGACGCCTCGCGGGAGACGGGGTGCGCCTATGGCATCGCTCTTTCGAATATTGCGTCGACCGGCGAGGGCGACGGGCGCAGGCTCTATTATGCAGTGGCCAGCAGAAAAACGTTTGCTTCAAGCTGCCTCACCGCGAGCTTTTCCTCCGACGAAACGGATAAGATCGAGGATTTTTTGGCCGAGGGCGTGAATTCGCTGTTTGCGCTGCTCAAAAAACGCCTTTATGAAGAAAACAGCATTTTGAGACGAAGGCCCTAAACACCCCTTTGGGGAAAACACTTGGTTGGGAGATGAGTGTTTGATCAGGAAGAAAATTTTATTTTTTGTGATTTCGTTTGCCCTGATTTTGGGAACGATCATGTACTCCGTGTCCGCAGATTCGGGCAACGGGGTTGCCCGAATCAGAAAGGGCGACGCGAACATGGACGGCGTTGTGACCGCTTCGGACGCGCGTTATGTCCTGAGGGTTTCGAGCCAGCTTGAACCAAAGCTCACCGGCGTGGCCTCTTGGGCGGCGGACGCAAACGGCGACGCCTTTATAACGGCGGCGGACGCTCGGCTTGTGCTGCGCGCGTCCGCCGGGCTTTGCGCTCTTGATGACAGCTTCTATGATGACTCGGCGCAGGAGAGCTCTTCTGTGTATGTTTCGCCCGGGAGCGACGATGTGACGCAGCCCGATTACGGCTCCGGTTCCAGCAGCGGCTCGGTGGATGTGATAAAATACCAGAATTTCCCTATGCCCTCAATGCCAAGCTACCCCAAAACGCCCGGAACCTTCGCGTTTATTACATATGGCTTCGGCCACGGGGTCGGCATGAGCCAGTACGGTGCGATTTATCTTGCCGACAACGGCTGTGGATATTATGATATTTTAAAGCATTATTACCCCGGAACGCGCATTCCGTCAGAGAAGGAACGGGGTGAAACGCCCCAGACCGTTTCTTTGGGCGGGAATGCGGTCAGCACCAGGGAGATGGTTGCACGGATCACGCAGCGAGAGATCGCGGGCGTCACAAAAAATCCCGAAGCGCTTAAGGCGCAGGCGGTCGCCGCATATACATATATTAAAAGAGGCAATTTTAATGTGAGCGGCGTGGCCTACAGCAGTTTGAGCGAGGTGCGCGCGGATGTGTTCGCCGCGGTGGACGCCGTTTTGGGCGAATATCTTGTCGACAGCAGCGGCAGGCCGATTTCGGCTGTATTTTTCGCGCTTTCGGCGGGGCAGACGACCACACCCAAAACCGTTTGGGGCGGCGGGTCTGACATGCCTTATCTCGCGGCCGTCGCAAGCCCCTTTGACCGCTTGTTCCGCGGCTATGTCACCGTTCAGCTTTATACGGTTGAGCAAATCCGCTCGATTGTTGCGCAGTTTAACGAAAAGGTGCGCAGCGGCGCTATAAAATATTGCGGTGAAATCACGCTTTCACAGAATCCCGGCGACTGGTTCAAAATTCTTGAGCATGACGGCGCGGTTTCAAGCACCGTGGGCTATGTTTCAAAAATGCGGATCGGCAATCAGGTCATCGGCAGCCTTGCGGGGCAGCGGGTGCGCGCGGATCTTTTTGACTATAAGATCCGTTCCCATTGCATGCTGATTGAATATTATGGAAATACTGCTACTGTGCCGGATTCAGGCGCGGTTGGATGATTGCCTTCGCGGCCGCTTACAGATTTTGTTTAGGAGTGTTGCTCATGTCTATTCTTGTTACCGGCGGCGCCGGCTATATCGGCTCGCATACCTGTGTGGAGCTGATTCACGCGGGCCATGATGTTGTTGTGCTGGATAATTTTTCAAACAGCTCCCTCGCCGCGGTTGACAGGACCCGGGCGCTTGCCGGGGAGGATTTTTCGCTTTACCGCTGCGACATTCGCGACAGGGAAGGTCTGCGGAATATTTTTCAAAAAGAAAGCATCGACGCGGTGATCCATTTTGCCGGCCTGAAATCGGTCGGGCAGTCCTGCTCGATGCCGCTGGAATATTATGAAAACAATATCGGCGGTTCTGTGACGCTGTTTCAGGTGATGGCGGAGTTCGGCTGCAAAAAAATGGTGTTCAGCTCATCCGCAACCGTTTACGGGCAGGCGAATCAGGCCCCGTTTTCGGAGGATATGCCCGTGGGCGGAACGACAAACCCCTACGGCACCACAAAGCTGTTCATTGAAAAGATTCTGCAGGACGCGTATGCCGCGGACAAGGACTGGAGCGTCTCGCTGCTGCGCTATTTCAACCCTGTCGGCGCCCACAAAAGCGGGCGCATCGGGGAGGACCCGAACGACATCCCGAACAATCTCATGCCGTATGTTTCACAAGTCGCCATCGGCCGCCTGCCCTATCTCAATGTGTATGGCGACGACTACCCGACGCCCGACGGCACCGGTGTGCGCGACTATATCCATGTGGTGGACCTTGCGCTCGGGCACATTTCGGCGGTCGAACGCGTTTTGAAACAAACAGGTCTTGAAATTTTCAACCTCGGCACGGGCAAAGGGCACAGCGTGCTTGAAATGGTGCGGGCGTTTGAAGCGGCCAGCGGGGTAAATGTTCCTTATCAGATTACGGCAAGGCGCCCGGGTGACGTTGCGGTTTCGTTTGCAGACTGTGAGAAGGCAGCCGCGGTGCTGGGGTGGAAGGCCGAGCGTGGCCTTGCCGAAATGTGTGAGGACACATGGCGCTGGCAGAAGAATAATCCGGACGGTTATGAGGCCGCAGGCGAATAGGTCTTTGGGGGGTGAGCTTTGCCACACCGCTTAGCAGGACAGGCTCTATTATAATTGATTTTTATATTTTTTGAATTTTAAGTGCATTTTTCATAATTTTACTATATAAAAATTTATAATTAACTAGTTGAAATATAGTATAATCTGGTGTATAATGAAAAAGCATATACACATCTAAGGAGGCTTTAGATATGAAAAAGAAATGGGCAAAGAGCGCTTTTTCTTTGTTTCTCTGCTTGCTGACAGTCGCTCTGTTTCCTTTAGGCGTTTTCGGGGAAACGCTGGCGGCAGGGAGGGTGACGCCTACCATTGTGGTTTTGGGGTATGAAAACAATGCTTTGTATGCCGATCCGTCAGCGCCGAATCCAAAAAAGGAGTTCCCGCCTGATTTGGACTTCAACACAAAGTTTGCGCAATATCTCAGTACATATGTTGCGGGCATCAGCCAGGGTGAGTACCCGCAGACAACGCTCGCAATTTTTCCTGAGGTTGTGGGCTGGCTTAACGGCATCCGCTGCAACCACAACGGCACGTCCCTTCTTGATGTGGGCCCCCTGTCCCGCAATGGGGAGCCTGTGAGCAATTATGAATTGAACACAGATCTTGTGGATGCGATTGCCGGCGACCTTGGCAAAATGGTTGCGGAGGAAATCGGCGCGAAGAACACTTATATTTTTTCTTATGACTGGCGTCTTGACCCGCTTGTTCACGCAAAGGAGCTCAACGAGCTTGTTGCCCAGGTGAAGCAGGATACCGGCGCTTCCAAGGTTTCCATTCTTTCTGAAGGAATGGGCGGTATTGTTGCAAGCACATATATGACGAAATATGCCTCCGCCAACGGATATGCAGACATTAAAAACTATGTTACCGTGAACTCCGCCGCTATGGGCTCCACGCTGTTCGGTGATTTATATACCGGTGAAATTGATCTTGATCCGAACGGCATTGTTCGCTACACAAATGATTTGCCAAAAAATATTCCGGTTGCCGCCATTATGTGGCTCTTGAATCATATTTTGAGGGATGAAGGAACGCAATATGAGTTTGCGATGAAGGTCGACGCCTATATCATCGCCGAAAAGAATAATATTTATAACACCTATATCAGGGATATTATCAACAAAATCCCCGGCTTGTGGGCGATGGTGCCTTATGACACCTATGACCAGGCCCTGACGTTCATGTATCCCGAGCAGGGCAATAACTATGACACAATCAACGACAGCCTGCTTCTGGCTTTAAATGAATATCACAGCGTTCAGAAAAAAGCGCCGGACACGCTTTATGATGCGCAACGCGCCGGTGTGCAGGTTGCGGTCGTTTCCAGCTATGGCATGCAGCCGCTTCCCGTTACGAACTATGCCACGGTGGAGTCCGGTGACGGCGTTGTGGACGCAAGGTATTCCAGCTTCGGCGCGACTACCGCTTTTTTGAACAATGAGTGGGTTGGCCGCGGCAACGGAAAACAAATTTATCAGGACGGCCATGACCATCGCAATAAAGCGCAAAATATCGCCTTTGGCTATTCTGTGGACGCGTCCACCTGCGTGCTGCCCGAAAACACCTGGATGATTTATGGCATGAAGCGCGGTGCTTGGGATTATGCAAGCGACGGCCAGTATTATTTCATCATCTGGCTGATTACTGCGGACAAGCAGCGCACGGTTTGGGATTCTTATTATTATCCGCAGTTCCTCAATTATTATAGATTCAGTGTTCCGGGCACTCTTTATAACAAAACCAGAGCAGAGGAGGGCCGCTTTACAAAGAAGGGCGACGTCGATATGGACGGCGCAATTACGGCGGCAGATTCCCGTTTGGCGCTGATGCATTCGGCGAAGCTGATTACGCTGACCAGAAAGCGTTTTGCGAATGCGGACCTCAACGGCGACAATGTGATTACCGCAGCCGAGGCCAGAACCATCCTGAGGGTTGCCGCCAAGCTTGAAAAGTTCAGTTAAAGCCTTTGGTGATGAGAGATATAAAATGTGCCGCAGCCGGCAGAGTTTTTCTGCCGGCTGCGGCTTGTTGTTTTTTGTTCACTTTTGAGAAGCTGTGCAAAAAAACGCTTGACAGATGCTGTTTTATCTGCTAAACTATGTTCACAACAAAGAAGGCGGTTTTCCGTTCTCACCTTGCCGAACAGTTTTTCGGCGGGTTAATACAAAAAAGCGGTTGTTTTGTGTTTGCAGGCAATCTGTGTTTTGTGTTTTGAGCGCGGAAAGAAGTCCGTGCTTTTTCTTTTGCCCGATTGCACACATTTTGGTTTGAAACATAGATTGTGACAACGATACCTCTGGTGTTTTCTGTGTTTTGGATCAATGCGCCAGATTTTTTATTTTTTGGAGGTGTTTTCACATCGCTACAAAGGCTACAACGTTTATCAACGAAGACATTAGGGATAGGGAAGTTCGCGTGATTGCGGAGAACGGCGACCAGCTCGGCATCATGCCGACTGCGCAGGCTTTAAAACTCGCAGAAGAAAAAAACCTTGACCTTGTGAAGATTGCTCCGCAGGCCAAGCCGCCTGTGTGCAAAATCATGGACTACGGCAAATTCAAATTCGAGCAATCAAAACGTGAAAAAGAAGCCAAAAAGAACCAGCATGTGGTTGATATTAAGGAGATTCAGCTGAGCCTGAATATCGACAAGCACGACTTCGACACCAAGATGAATCACGCGCGCCGTTTTTTGGAGGCGGGCAATAAGGTCAAAGTCGCAATCCGGTTTCGTGGCCGTGAAATGGCCCGGCCGGAAAGGGGTATTGAACTGATGGAGCAATTCGCCGCCGAGTGTGCGGATATTTCGTCTGTTGAGCGCCCCGCCAAGCTGGACGGAAAAACGATGTTGATGTTCCTCACGGCAAAGCTGGCCGGCAAATAAGGTTGCCCAAAGGAGCAGAGCAAAACAACCGGGAACACGGTTGCTGTTTTGCCATGCCCTTTTCCATGAAAGACACCTTTTGTGAAAAGCAAGCGCGAATCACAATATGTTTTTCAGCATGCAATTGAAAAATTGTTTTCACAGTAAAACAGAAGCGTTATACGCAAGGAAAGGATGGTTATCATGCCAAAAATCAAGACACACAGCGGGGCCAAAAAGCGTTTTAAACTTTCCAAAAACGGAAAGCCGATGCGCGCCCATGCGAATAAGTCTCATATCCTCACAAAGAAAAATATCAAGCGCAAGAGAAATCTGCGCAAGGTCTCAGTTGCTGACGTGACGAACGAGAAGCAGATCAAAAAGCTGATTCCTTATAAATAAGAAGCGCTTGCTTTTGCACAAACCTGAAAAACGGAAATCAATAGAAACATTTTAGGGAGGAACTTATTATGGCACGCATTAAAGGTGCAATTATGTCTCGCAAGAGAAGAAATAAAGTGTTAAGGCTTGCAAAGGGCTATTATGGTTCAAAGAGCACGCTTTTCAAAACCGCGAAACAGGCCGTTATGAAATCCGGCAATTATGCCTATATTGGCAGAAAACACAAAAAGCGTGATTTTCGCCGGTTGTGGATCACAAGAATTTCTGCCGCCTGCAAGCTCAACGGTATGAATTATTCCACATTCATGAACGGCTTGAAAAAGGCTGAAATTTCTCTGAACCGCAAAATGCTTTCAGAAATTGCGATTGCGGATCCTGCCGCTTTCACGGCGCTGACCGAACAGGCGAAGGCCGCGCTTTAATAAGAAACAAAAAAAGGGGGGCACTGTAGTTGGTGTTCCCTCTTTTTTATGATACTGTCCTTTTTGGAGGTCGATTTGCTATACAATACCCAAAAGGAGGCGCCGTATGGATGAATTGCATGCAATGTGCGCTGCCGGCTTAAAACGCGTGATACAAGAAAAGCGTATCGGCGTTGAAGAACTTACCCGCTCATATCTCAGGCAAATTGAACAGTATGATATCGCAGGCGGGCTGAATACAATTGCACAATTGAATCCGGCGGTGTTGGATCAGGCGAGGCAACAGGATGCAGGTTTTGTTGACAGGAACCTACCGCTGTTTGGCCTCCCCATTCTTGTAAAAGATAATATTGATGTCGCAGGGCTGCGCACCACGGCAGGGAGCCTTGCACTGAACGATAATGTTGCGTTGACAGACGCCCCTGTCATTGCGAATCTGAGAAGGAGCGGCGCACTGATTCTCGGCAAGACCAATATGACCGAATTTGCGAATTATACTGCAAGAAACATGCCCAACGGCTACAGCTCAAGGGGCGGTAAGGTTAGGAGCGCCTATAATCGATCAAAAGACCCGGGTGGATCCAGCACAGGGTCGGCGGTTGCCGTGTCGGCCGGGTTTTGTGCGGCCGCAATCGGAACCGACACATTGTTTTCCATCTTGGGGTGTGCGGTGGAAAACGGAGTTGTGGGGCTAAAGCCGCCGCACAAAGCGTTGTCTGCCGAGGGGATTGTTCCGATTGCTCACACGCTTGACAGTGCCGGCCCGCTGACAAGAACCTTTTTGGACGCTCTGCTGGTTTATGCGGGTATGCGCGGTGTGGCGTTTCAAGAAACTACTCCCACGCCGCCGAGTGAACTGCGAATTGCCGTCAATATATTTGACAGGGATCAGGTTTCGCAGGCGCAGCTTGCATACTACGAGGCACTGTTTCACAGGCTTCGTGCCGCGGGTGCTGAATTTTCAGAAATTATTCAACCCTCGGTTCCTTATCTGGGAGATATTATGCGTTGTGAATTCAGGCATGATCTTGAGGACTATCTCGCGCAATCGACCGCATCATTGAAAACGCTTGAGGATATAATAAGGTTTTATGAATCTAACCCCAAAAGAATGATGCAATACGGAATATCTTCTTTAAAGTCTGCCTTGATAGGAGCTACGGGGCAGTTGGACGATGCCGCTTATTTAAAAGCGATGACTGAGCGGGAACGCATACGCAGTCGAGTTTTCAATGAATTGAGCCAATATGATGCGTGCATTATGACCGGGCCCACCAATATTATGCACTTTGTGGGGTTGCCGTGCCTGGCGTTAAAGCTGTGTATGGCCAGCGACAATACTCCCCGCGGCGTTATTCTTTATGGAGCGGATGAAAACAAGCTCTATATGGCTGCGCTTGCAATAGAAAATTATTGCTTGCAGGTTTTGCCCCCGGAATTGTGAATAGGAGCGGCAATTATTTTTTGGCCTGTTTTGGCACAGGTTCGCGGAGCGGAGGACGGTTTATGGAAAAAATCACAAGCAGGAACAACGAAAAGATAAAAGCTGCGGTCAAGCTTGTGGCTTCGGCCGAGGAGCGGCGGGCGCAGGGGCTGTTTGTGCTGGAGGGCGCGCGGCTGTGCAAAGACGCTTTTTTAAGCGGTGTTTCAATGAAAACAATTTTTGTAACGCCCGACGCGCTGAAAAAATATGCCGCGGAGCTCGACTTTTTGAGCGGCATAAACGCAGAGTGTTTTGAGATCACAAACGAGGTTGCAGGCAAAATTTCTGATGCCGCCACCCCCCAGGGAATTTTTTGTGTTTGCAAAACACTTGACAAAAAATCTAATATAGATAAAATAAAACACAATGGCTGCGCAGAGCCAAAAAAATACATTGCGCTTGACCGCATTCAAATCCCCGGCAACCTGGGTGCGGTGTGCCGCACCGCCGAGGCGTTGGGGCTTGACGGTGTGATTGTGGGCGGCGGGTGTGATATTTATAACCCCAAGGCGCTGCGCGCTTCTATGGGGGCGCTGCTGCGCATTCCTGTTTTTGTGGCGGATGACCTTGCGGCTTTCGTCAGAGACTGCACACGCTCGGGCATGCGCTCTTATGCCGCGGTGCCGGACGCTGACGCGCTGCCTGTTACCAAAGCGGATTTTTCGGGCTGCTCCCTGTGCGTTGTCGGCAACGAGGGCGCGGGCGTGAGCGCCGCCGTCGCGGCGGCCTGCTCACAGGCAATCACCATTCCCATGGCGGGCAGGGCGGAGTCGCTCAACGCGGCCGGCGCGGCGGCCGTCATCATTTGGGAAATGGTCCGCTGAAAAACGGCGAACAAAAGGAAATGCCCTTTTTAATTCAGAGAACAGTCCTTGCAACGGTAACACTTCTTAACCTTCGGAGGCTTTGACCCTTTTGCGAATCCGGCCTTTTCAGGCCCTGCAAAAGCGGGCGGGCTTCACCCTGCCTAAGGATGGTGACAAAATGGAGTATTGGATCTGGCTTCAGCATGCGCTTGGCGCAGGTGCGCGCGCAGACGACATTATTTCTTATTTTGGCTCGCCAAGAGAGTTCTTTGAGGCGGGGAAGCGTGAATGGATCCTCTCGGGCGTGGTTTCAAGGGACACGGCGCAAAAGCTTGAAAACACGCCTGTTGCGGACTCGCTTGCGGTTATGGAGGAGTGCCGCAAAAACAATTGGCAGGTTATTACGGTGCACAGCGAAGCGTATCCGGACAGGCTGCGCGAAATCTCCGCCTTTCCGCTGGTGCTTTATGTGTGGGGCGACGTTTCGGTTCTGCGTGAAGAGGTGCCGGTTGCGTTTGTCGGCACGAGAAGCGCTTCAAGATACGGCCTGGATGTTTCTTATCGCCTGGCCTATGGCGTTGCAGAGGCGGGCGCCATTGTTGTGAGCGGCGGCGCCATCGGCATAGACAGCAGCTCGCACCGCGGCGCACTCGCGGCAGGCGGCAAAACAATCGCCGTTCTCGGCTGCGGTCTTGGTTATCCTTATTTAAAGCAAAACGAGGACCTGCGGCGCGACATTGCCAAAAACGGCGCTGTTATCAGCGAGTTTCCCCCGTCTTTTGCCGCAAACAGGACAACCTTTCCCATTCGCAACCGCCTGATTTCGGGCATCAGCCTGGGGACGGTGATCATTGAGGCTGGCATCAAGAGCGGTTCTTTGATTACCGCACGCTGCGCATACCGTCAGGGGCGCGATGTGTTCGCCGTGCCCGGCGATATCATTACATCCAACTACACCGGCGCGAACAAACTGATCCGCGACGGCGCAAAGCCCGTGTTTGCCCCTTGCGATATTCTCAATGAATATGCCCATCTCTATCCCAAAACGATTCGCCAGCACCGTTCCGAGCAGAGCACCTTGCCGCAAAAGGCGCCTGAAAATAAAAAAATTTCAAAGAACGGTCATAATAATGGATTTTCTACCAATATCTATAATGATAAAGATACTCTTGTGCCCGCCGGGCGCGCAAACCGGCCGCTGCCGGAGGATTTGCATAACGAAGTGAAGATGATCTATTCTTTTTTAAAAGAAAGCCCCAAAACAGCCGACAGTCTTTCAGACGAAAGCGGCATGGCCATTGCCCGGGTGCTTTCCTGCCTCACCGAGCTTGAAATGCGTGGATATGCTTCGCGCAATGAGAGCGGCCTGTTTGCGGCGGTGAACTGAATGATTTTGACTGTTTCTGCATGCCGCAGCTTTTTGCGGCAAACATCCCGGCGTTTTTGGTGTGAGCCTTGCCGGTCTGTTCATTTATATTAGTTTAGGATGTGTGCTATGGCAAAACTTGTAATTGTGGAGTCACCCGCAAAGGCGAAAACCATCAAAAAATACCTTGGCCGTGATTTTGAGGTCAAGGCGTCTATGGGTCATGTGCGGGATTTGTTTCCTGAGAAATTAAGCGTCGATGTCAAAAACGACTTCGCGCCGAAATATACTGTGATCAAAGGCAAAGAAAAGCTTATCAAAGAGCTGAGTGAAACCGCTACCCAGTGTGACGAAGTCTATCTCGCGACCGACCCTGACAGAGAGGGTGAGGCGATTTCATGGCACCTTGCCAACCTGTTGCAGCTTGACTTGAACAAGCGCAACAGGGTCAAGTTTAACGAAATCAACAAAACAAGCGTGAAAAACGGCATTGCGCACCCTGAGAAGATTGACATTGACCTTGTGAACGCCCAGCAGGCAAGGCGTATTCTTGACCGCTTGGTGGGGTATCGCCTGAGCCCGTTTGTTTCGCAGAAAATCCGCCGCGGTCTTTCTGCCGGGCGCGTGCAGAGTGTTGCAGTGCGGCTGATTGTTGACAGAGAAGAAGAAATCAACGCCTTTGTACCCGAGGAATATTGGCTGATTGCCGCAAAGCTGACCGCGCCGCCTTCAAGAAAGGTGTTCAAGGCAGGCTTTGTAGGCGATGAAACGGGTAAGATTGAGTTAAAAACGAAAGAACAAACCGATGTGTTTTTGAAACGGCTTGAGAATGCCGACTATCTTGTGCATGACATCAAGCGCGGTACGCGCAAAAAACAGCCGCAGCCGCCGTTCATCACCTCCACCCTTCAGCAGGAGGCTTCGCGCAAGCTGAACATGACCTCGAAAAAGACTATGCGTATCGCTCAGGAGCTTTATGAAGGCGTGGATGTGGCGGGCATCGGCCCTGTGGGCTTGATTACCTACATGAGAACGGACTCTTTGCGTATTTCTGACGAATCACGCGAAGAGGGCAACCGCTATATCGGCGAAACCTTCGGGCCGGATTATTTGCCCGAAAAGCCGCGTATTTTTAAAACAAAAGCGGGCGCGCAGGACGGGCACGAGGCAATTCGTCCCACCCTTCCCTCACTGACGCCGGAGCAGGCCAGGGCTTCACTCTCAAATGACCAATTTAAGCTTTATAGCCTGATTTGGAAGCGGTTTGTGGCAAGCCTGATGGCGAACTGCATTCAAAACACGGTCAAGGTTGAAATTCATGCCGTGGGCGATATGGACAAAGCGGCAAACGGCGAGAGGTTTGTGCACTTTTCGGCAAGCGGCTACACCGTGAAGTTTGACGGCTTTACCGTGCTTTATGATGAAGGCAACGAGGAGGAGGAAGACCCGGAAAGCCTGCCTTCCATGAGTAAAAAGGACGAGCTGAAGTTCAAAGAGCTTGTGGGCGACCAGCATTTCACCCAGCCGCCCCCGCGCTTTACCGAAGCGTCGCTGATCAAAACGCTTGAAGAAACGGGCGTGGGCCGGCCGAGCACCTATGCTTCAATTATTTCCACGATTATGGACAGGGGCTATGTGGTGCGCGAGCAAAAATCGCTCAAGCCCACCGAGCTTGGAACCGTTACAACAAATCTCTTGAAGGAGCGGTTCCCAAAAATCGTCAACACCAAATTCACCGCCGGCATGGAAACAAACCTTGACCAGGTGGAAGAGGGCAAAACAAATTATATCGCCATGCTGCATGACTTTTATGACGAGTTCGAGGTTACCCTCACCAAGGCAAAAGAGGCCATGGAGGGCGTGAAAATCAAGCTGGAAGAGGACCAGACGGATGTTCCTTGCGACAAGTGCGGCAGAAACATGGTCATCAAAGTCGGGCGCTTTGGCAAATTCCTTGCCTGCCCGGGTTACCCGGAATGCAAAAACACAATGTCTTATGTTGAAAAAACAGAGGCAAAGTGCCCGTTGTGCGGCGGGGATGTTATCGGCAAAAAAACAAAGAAGGGCCATAATTTTTATGGCTGCTCCGGTTATCCGAACTGCAATTTCATGACATGGGATCAACCCCTCAACGAGCACTGCCCAAAATGCGGCAAATCGCTCTTTAAAGCGCGCGGCGGTGTTGTGCGCTGCCTTGCCGAGGGCTGTGGCTATGAGACAAAGGTGCGCCGCGGCAAAAAGGGCGAGGGTGAGGCCGAAGAGGGCGCCGATGAATAAGGCGGTTGTTGTGGGCGGCGGCCTTGCGGGTGTGGAGGCGGCCATGCAGCTTGCGCGCGCCGGGCATGCGGTGACGCTTTTTGAGATGAAGCCGCAAAAATACTCACCTGCCCACAAAAATGACTGCCTTGCCGAGCTTGTGTGCTCAAACTCCCTTAAGGCTGAGCGTGTGGAATCCGCAGCGGGGCTGCTAAAGACAGAGATGCTGCGTTTTGACAGCCTGACGGTGCAATGTGCGCAGCAGGTGAAAGTGCCTGCGGGCGGCGCATTGGCCGTTGACCGCGATGCCTTTGCGGCGCTTGTCACGAAAAAAGTTGAGGCCGAGCCGAACATAACGCTTGTGCGGCAAGAGGTTTGTGATATTCCAGACGCGAGCGTTGTGATTATCGCCGCCGGGCCGCTTGTGTCGGAACCGCTGGCTGAAAAAATAACCGCGCTGTGCGGCGGCATGCTGAGCTTTTTTGACGCCGCGGCGCCGGTTGTGACGGCTGAGAGCCTTTCGATGGATCACGCCTTTACCCAGTCGCGTTATGACCGCGGCAATGAGGACGATTATATCAACTGCCCGCTTAACAAAGAGGAATATGAGCGGTTTCAGGAAGCTCTTGTGAGCGCGGAGCTTGCACAAACTCACTCTTTTGATCAGAGAAAAGGTGTTTATGAGGGCTGTATGCCCATTGAGGTGATGGCAAAGCGCGGGGCGGACACCATCCGCTTCGGGCCGATGAAGCCTGTGGGGCTTATTGACCCGAAAACTGGGCGAAGGCCTTGGGCCGTTTTGCAGCTGCGCAAAGAAAACCGTGCGGGTACGCTGTATAATTTGGTCGGATTTCAGACAAACCTCAAATTTGCCGAGCAACAGCGCGTGTTCTCGATGATTCCCGCGCTGCAAAACGCGGAGTATGCGCGGTATGGCGTGATGCACCGCAACACCTTTCTCAATTCCCTCAAGCTGCTTGAACCGTCATTTGCTCTGCGCTCGCAAAAGAATCTGTTTTTTGCCGGGCAAATCACGGGCGTCGAGGGCTATATGGAATCTGCCGCTTCCGGCATTCTGGCGGGCATGAATGCCGCAAGGCTGCTTGCCGGCCGGCCGGCTCTTGTGCTGCCCCCGGAAACCATGATGGGTGCGCTGGCGAGATATGTCAGCACAGACGACAAGAAGAATTTTCAGCCAATGGGCGCCGCGTTTGGATTGCTGCCGCCGCTTGAGGATAAAATCCGCGATAAAAACGAGCGTTATGCGCGTCTTGCTGCAAGAAGCTTGCAGATCTTTGAGAGTTACCCGAATGAAATTTAAATTTCGTTAACCGATATGCGAAGAATTGTTTATATCTGTTCTATAGTATTGACTGTAATACAAAAGACTATTATAGTTGCATCCTTGTATTGAAAGAAGGATTACTGTGAAAATTATTGTGGACGGCTTTGGCGGCGACAATGCGCCGCTTGAAATCCTGAAAGGCGCCGCGGACGCGGTGGCCGAATATGGTGTTTCTGTTTTGATGACAGGCGACAAAGAGGCGTTGCGCCGCTGTGCGAAAGAAAATGACATTGCGCTTGACGGCATTGAGATTGTGCACGCGAGTGACGTGCTCTCAATGGAAGATAATCCGCTCATGCTCATGAAAGAAAAGAAAAACAGCTCGATTGCGGTAGCGTTTGATTTGCTGCAAAGCGGGCAAGGCAATGCATTGGTTTCAGCCGGCAACACGGGTGCGCTGGTTGTGGGGGGTAACTTAATTATTCGCACAGTACCGGGCATCAAACGCGCGGCAATCGCAACGGTAATGCCCACAAACAAAGAACCCGTCATGGTGCTTGACTCCGGTGCGAACATGGTTTGCTCACCTGAGTCGTTTGTGCAGTTTGGCGTGATGGGCAGCGCCTATATGAACCGCATCATGGGTGTTGCAAACCCGCGCGTGGGTCTTGCGAACATCGGCACAGAGAGAATCAAGGGCACGAAACTGCAGACAGAGGCATATGATTTGATGGAAACAAGCGGCCTGAACTTTGTGGGCAATGCCGAGGTGCGCGACATTCCCTTTGGTTTTTGTGATGTTGTGGTGGCCGACGGCTTCACCGGCAATGTGATTTTGAAGATGTATGAGGGTGTCGCTGGCGCCCTGATGCAGAATATTAAGGCTGTTTTTATGCAGAATATGCTTACAAAGCTTTCTGCGCTACTTGTGAAAGACGGCTTAAAAGGTCTCAAGTCGAAAATGGACTATTCGGAGTATGGCGGTGCGCCGCTGTTGGGGCTGAAAAAGTGCGTTATCAAGGCACACGGCTCTTCAGACGCAAAGTCATTGAAAAATGCGATTCGGCAGGCAACGACCTTTGTTGAAAGAGACGTGATAGAAGAAATATCTCAAAATTTACCGGCGAGCCGATCTTGATTTTTTATAATAACCTTTGACCAACGAAAGGATTGAGAAGATGATTTACGAAAAGGTGGCCACTTTTATTTCAGAGCAGTTCAATATTGATGAGGACGATATCAACGAAGATATGACATTTGAAGAAATCGGCGCAGATGAATTTGACATTGCCGAGCTTGCCTCTGCCATTGAGGGTGAGTTTGACATTGAGCTGGGTGAAGATGAGGTTTCTGACCTGAAGGATGTCGCGGGGCTTGTAAAGCTTGTGAAAACCGCAGTTGAGCTGTCGCATTGATTCTTGATTTGGCCGGCAGGGTTTTGCCGCTTGCCCGGCACAAAAGGGATTTGTATCTCAGGGCGCCCGCTTGAAAGGATATTTGTCACATGACGGAATTCGAAAAGACAATCGGCTATGCTTTTAAAAAGCCCGGGTTTTTAACCCAGGCTTTGACGCATTCGTCTTATACGAATGAACGACCGGACTTTAAAAGCAATGAGCGTTTTGAGTTTTTGGGCGATTCGGTCTTGGGCATGATTACGGCTGAATATTTCTTTAAAAGCCGCAGAAGCTGCCCGGAGGGTGAGTTGACTCGCCTGCGCGCCACGGCTGTTTGTGAAAAGTCCCTGAGCCTGTTTGCAAAAGAAATTGGGCTTGGGCGCTATTTGCTGCTTGGCAAGGGTGAGATTAATACAAACGGCAGCGAACGCCCTTCGATTCTTGCGGATGCGTTTGAGGCGCTGATTGCGGCGATCTATCTGGACGGCGGCATGGGCGCCGCAAAGAAGTTTGTGCTGCCCTTCATTGAAGGTGTTGCGGCGGAGCATGATGCGTTCAGCGATTATAAAACCATTTTGCAGGAAGTGATCCAGCAAAATCCGGGTGAGGCGCTTGAATATATGCTCATCAGCGCAAGCGGGCCTGACCATGACAAATCGTTTGAATTCGAGGTGCGGCTGAACAGCAACGTGATTGGCCACGGCAAAGGCAGCAGCAAAAAACGCGCCGAACAACAGGCGGCGAAAGAGGCGCTGTTGCTCATGGGTTACACATTCTGAACAGTAACATGACATAAACATATCAACAGCCGGAGTTTGTCACAGGATTATAGTTACATATAAGGATGTGGACAGATGAAAAAAGTAATTTCTATTGTAATGTTACTATTGGCGATTTTCGCACTGGCCGTTGTCTTCTATCTTAAAAACAGGGCGGATACAGAACTGTCGCCCGAAGTGAATGACAACTCCTATACCGCAACCGTCAGTGACACTTCCGCCACGCAGACGGTGACTGAGAGCACCACGCAGGCGGTTTCAGAGGGTGGGGACACCATCGAAATACTGCCCGCGTCTGTGGAAATCGCGATTTCAGAGCAGGATTTTCTCATGACGCTTGTGAACCGGAAGTACCGCATGCCGGACGGTTATCCGCTTGATCTTGCCCCGTGCATCCCCGGGGGAGACATTGAGCTTGAAGCTCGGGCCGCAGAGTGGTACACGAACATGTATAACGCCGCAAAGGCCGACGGTATCACGCTTACGCCCTATTCGGGCTACCGGCGCTATTCTACACAAAAAAGAAATTATGAAAACAAGACGCAATATTATTTGGATCAGGGCTATTCTCAGCAGGAGGCGCTGACCCTCGCCGCGCGTATTATCATGCCGCCCGGCAGCAGCGAGCATAACCTGGGGCTGGCAATGGACATTTGCGGCACAGACTACGATTTTGACCAGACAAAGGAATTCAAATGGCTTTCGGCGAATGCAGAGGCCTATGGATTTATTCTGCGTTATCCAAAAGAAAAGCAGCACATCACGAAGGTTGTCTATGAACCGTGGCACTGGCGTTATGTGGGTGTTGAAAACGCGAAGCGGATCAATGCCAGCGGATTGTGTCTGGAAGAATATTTGGGCAGGGATGCCGGATGAAAAAGAAAAAGACAGAACATGACGGCTTCTGTCTTTTTTATTTTTTGTGTGTAGGCAATGCCGCAATTCCCACAATCAGCGCCGCCGGGAAAACAATTGCCGCCAGAAGCCCGCTTTGCAGCCTGCCTCCTGCCGCGCCCGAAACAAGCCCCACGGTGGTCGGGCCGAGTGAGCAGCCGAGGTCGCCCGCCAAGGCGAGCAGCGCGAACATGGCCGTGCCGCCGCGCGGGCAGCTTGCGCTTGCGATTGAGAAGGTGCCGGGCCACATCATGCCCACGGCGACGCCGCACAGCGAGCAGCCGACGAGCGAGAGCAGCGGCTGAGGCGATAGAGAAGCGAGCAGGTAGCCGACAATGCACAGCCCGCCGCTGGCTGTCAGAACGGCATGCAAATGGATTCTCTCACTGAATTTTGCGTAGAAAACGCGCGTGAGCCCCATCAGCGCGGCAAACATGCAGGGCCCCGCAAGGTCGCCCGCCGTTTTTGAAACATGCAGCCCTGCCTCCGCGAATGCGGAAACCCATTGGCTCATGGCAAGCTCGGAAGCGCCGGCGCACACCATAACAACCCCGAGCAGCCAGAACAGCTTTGTTTGAAACAGTTGCCTGATGCCCATGCTCTCACCCTCTTCGTGGAGTCTGGCAATGGGCACGCGCGAAAAATAAAAGGCGTTGCATAGCGGAATCAGAGCCCAAAGCAGGGCGAGCGTTTTCCAGTTTTGAATGCCCACGGTTGTGAAAAACAGTGTGGAGGCAAGCACGACAAACACATGCCCCCAGCAATAAAACGAGTGCAGCAAGCTCATTGCCGCGCTCTTTTTTTCTGTTGGGCAGGCCTCCACGATCGGGCTGACGAGCACCTCAAGCAGCCCGCCACCCATGGCATAAAGCCCCACGGCGAGCAACAGCCCCGTATAGGGGTCTGCAAAAAGCTCCGGCAGAACCGCAAGCCCGGCAAGCCCCCCTGCCGCAAACAGGTGCGCGGCCACGATGGCGGGCCGGTAGCCGATTTTGTCAACAAACTTTGCGCACAACAGGTCAACTGCGAGCTGAATCAAAAAGTTCACCGTGACAAGAAAGGTTAGCTTCGACAGCGAAAGCGCGTAAGAGGCCTGAAAGGTGAGAAACAGCAGGGGCGTGAAATTGTTGATGACGGCCTGTGTGATATAGCCGATATAGCTTGCATAAAGCGTGTGGGTGAAATTGTGTTTGATTTTCATATAAAACAAAACCTCGGGCCGTGCGGGCGGCGTGCCCTCTGCGCCGGGAATCCTTTCTTTTGTGAGCGGGGGTATATTTCATAAATTATAGTATTGTGAAAAAGTTGCAAAGTCAAGGAGTTTGCGGCAGAAAACAGAATAAAGACTGGTTGCAGAAAAAACGGAGCGCCGTGCGGGTGTGTTTGCCGCAAGGATGTTTGCAGTGGGGGCGGACGCGTGTGTGCTACTATCTTTTTGAAAGCACCGGAGACGGTGCAAAGATGAAAGAAAGAAGGATCAGAACATGAATAAGAACCTGCAGTATTTTATGAGAGAATCGGCCAAAGCGGAGAGCATTGTCAGCGTGCCGGGCATCGAGAGCATCAAGGACGAACACGGCGAAGTCGTGCCGTTTGAGGTGAAAAAGCTGTCACGCAAGAGCGTTCAGGAGATTTTTGCAAAATATGAGACACAAGAAATCGTCTATGACGCAAACAAAAAACCCTATGTGGTGGACGGCGAGGTGGTTTGCCGCACAAAGACCGACCACGCGCGCGCCGTGCGCCACCTGATTGTTGAGGCGCTGCAGTACCCGAACCTGAAAGACCCCGCCCTGATGGACTTTTTCAACTGCTATGACATCACGGACATGCCGCTCTTGGTGTTTCCGCAGGCGGACGAGTACGCACAGGTTGTGGACGTTGTGATGCGCACACTCGGCTTGCGCGGCGCGTCTGACGAGCAGGACCGTGAGGTAAGCGACGCAAAAAACTCATAAAGCGCCGCGGTTCGGTGGAATGGTGGGCGCATTATTTGTGGCAAAAGCACGGCCTTCATCCCCGGGAGTTTTGTGAAATGAGCGTTCGGATGCGGGCGTTTTATATTGCTTCGGAGCTTGCGGCGGCCGAAGAGCGTTCTTCCCGCTGAACGGATGGGGTGGGGCAAAAAAGAGCAGCCGGGTTTTCGGCTGCTCTTTTGTTCTAATTATTTTAAGCAAAAGTAAAGCAAATGCTGGCTGTCTAGGGAAATATTGCACAACAATAGTTTCTAAGAATCCAAAGGCTCATCTGGTTTTATATCTGGCAACTCTTTATTTGTCGGTGAAAATTCCTGCATAACCTGCTCAAGTGTTCTGTCACCCGTGGAAATCTCAGGGAAATTATTGTTATTAATTTTTCCATCTTCGAAACTTGAGGATGTCCACTGTATCTGTTTGGACTGCTCATAATCGACCATGATATGCACATAAAGCAACTCTTCTTTCTCTAGTTGCAATGCATCCCGGCAAACCGTCATGGCGTCAAAGATATATTGACCAAGGTCATGGATTTCAACAGACTTTACCCAAACCCCGATCTTAATTTTATCATTTCGGTCTGTTTGCCGCTTCACTATAATGTATAAAGCCGAAAGATGGGAAGTAACATAATTTTCTATAGCAGCCGTTGCGTTATCAGTCACCGCGTATTTTGAATCCCCTGGAGAAGCAACATAGACAGAGTCTTTTGATATTATTTTTGTAAAGTTACTAATATCACAAGCGGTTGAAAAAATAAGCAGTAATGCAAGTAAAGAAAAGATTATCTTTTTCATGGAACAACCCCCCCCATTATATTTGGAAAGAGAAAAAATGGACTATATGCAATGCTTTATTTCAGATTTTTATTATCGGGGGAATAAAATGCAACCACATCTTTAAGCGAAATGTCCTTCCCGTCCTCGGGGAAGATGCCGTTGAAATCATCCCAGGCGGTGCCGTTCACAAAATCATCGGTGATCCACTGCATGCTCTGTTCTGCATTCTCTTTACCTTTGAGCATCATCGTTGCAGTAAACCGCTCTATTTTTTTATCTGTCATTTTCATGGCTTCTTTACCGACTTCCACCGCGTCTTGAATGATTGCGCCGAACTCCTGGGAGGCAAACCGTGTTGCGAACACCTCAATATACAGCTCATCGGGGTTATCGCGGCCGTTTTCCACAAGAACATAATCAATACCACTGATGTTCCTGTCAAGAAATTCCTGCAGTTCAAGCAACTCAGGCGAGAAGTCTGTTTTATCCAGATCATATAGTGCATATGGGTCTACGGGGATAAGCGGTTTGAATTTCGGTAAATCTTTATTCTTTGGGGAATATGTTTCAACGACTTTTTCTAGAGGCATCGTTTCAGATGAGGAGGTAGAAAGTGTTCCTAATTTTCCCTCTTTAAAATTTTCTGTGCGCCAAAACATTGATTCCCCGTTTTCATAATGTGCCATTATAAAAACATAAGATAACTCTTGTTTTTCATTCTTAATAGCTGTCTCACAAATGCGTGTACAGTCCTTGACAATCTGGCCAAACCTGTATATTTCTGTGGATGAGCTGCCAATGTCAATGATTATTTTTTTGTTAAATATACTTTTCCGTGTCACTGAAATATGATCTAAAAAAAGATATGTTTCAAGATATTTTTCTATTTTTTCAGTCATCTTATCCGTGACATTAGATTCCGGCGTTCCTAAGGCATCATTCACAACCGTATCCATAAAATTGCAGGAAGTCGAGGTGAAAAGCAAGAATACAAGAAAAAGAGCCGTCAGTTTTTTCACAGTGAAACCCTCCTCGAAAGAATTATAAGAGCATTATAAACAAATGTTTTTAATAAGTCAATAAGAAGAAAGGAATTTTATTTATGCAAAGAACTATGGAAGAAAATATTTTAAATGGCATACAAAATGAAAATGATTTTAAAAAAATATTAACAAAGTGGAAGGATGAAATAATAGAAGCAAAGGAAGTTGTTTTTGATTGGACCGAAGAGGGTCTAGATGGATTACAGGAAGTACATGGCCAGGCAGATTTTATTGATAAGATATATGAATATTATGGATTTAAAATAGGCCCTGAAATATATTCAAAAATCATGGATGGACTTGATAATGTATTTTTGATTTGGAAAGTGTATAAACATTTGAGAAACATTTACAATACGGTAACTGATAGTGGTGATTATGTGATAGATCGGGCGCTCAAAGAACCTCCTTCAGACTTTGAGGAGGCATTTCAAGATTTAAGTGATTTTATCCAAATGGGTTCAGGGTTTGGACTTCCAGGGTTTCTTGTCGATAAAGGCTTAGAATTAGGATCTTATCTGATAGATGCGATATGGGAATTTTTGCCGAGTTCAAAGAAAAAAATAAGAGAAGTTTTTGGATATGATAACGATGTTATCGATATAGTATATGAGGTGGGCAAAAAACGCAATACAAGAGCGACGAGAGACCAAGATATTACAAGAGAAGATTATGATAGATATAACGAGAAAATAAGCGAATGGAAACCGGCTTTTAAAAATGTGCATAATGGAAAAACAGAAGAAGTTTTACAAAACATACTTGCCGAAAAAAATAAAACAGAAAGTATTATTCAAGGTACGAAAGAGGTTATACAAGTTTTAAATGACCGCTTCAATGAGATTGCATTTGAACATAATTCTGTCCCTTTCAGCAATAATAGCGAACCTACTTCAAATGGTACAAAAATAATTGAATACCCGCTCTCTATTGGAGATTTTATTCAAGGGGGATATGAGTATATTAACCACAAAAGCACACAAGGAACATCAAATAGTGAATCAAGATTAACAGAAGAAGAGTATCTGGGGATAGAACAATATCTAATGAAAGAAATTAAAGAAAAAAATGAAACAGTTGACCAGTCAGAGGCGTGGCTGAGAAAGGTCAAAGAATATCTGGCTTTGTATGAATATCTTAAAAAAGCTGAAGAAGAGAAAAAGAGCCAATACCGGCAGGGTGCTCCATATAAAGATATTCCGAAAGCTTTGCAGGCTTGGAAAGGAAATGATAAGCAAATTGCAGCGTCTTCAAAAGGGGACTTAAACAGTGCCAAATCTATTATTGACCTTATAAATGAAAAAGGAGATGGGTTAAGTTATCCTCAAATATTTGAAGTGATATCGCCAGAAGATCTTCCTCGTTCTTCAACAAGGCGTTTTATGAAGGATATGGCTAGAATGGAAGGGAATAAAAAGACATATGAGATTTATTCTTCTCAGGCAATCGGCACCACAAATGCCGGCAATTTGTTCCTTGCGGGTGAGGAGGGGCCGGAGCTTGTGGTTGGCGCGGGAGGCAGCCGGGTATTTACCGCCGGTGAAACAAAAAATATCATTTCGCGCGCCTATGAGAACAGCTTCAGCATCGACCCGCGCTATGGCGAGTTGCTGATGCAAAAACAAAAGGAGAAACAACAAGAACGCGAAAAAGCATCGACATCGGTTAGCAAAACCATCAAACTGGATATCGGCGGATATGGCGCCATCAAGGTTGACAGGGGAATTTCAGAAGGGGATTTGCTTGAACTTGTGAGGGAAAATCTCTCCCCCATTCTTGTGGACGTGCTCAGCCGCGAAGTGTTTGAAGAAGGCGACGGCAGCTACGACTATTAACCCCCGGCCTTTTTGCTTGAACACAGGAGTAGTCCCAAAAAGATCAACTCTATTTCTTCCTTCTTTTATCTAGCAATAACAAGAGCAGCCGAGGTTTTCGGCTGCTCTTTTATTTTTTAATTGTGATTGACTAAATCAGAGTAGGTCTTTGTTATCGGGGGAATAGAGGGCAACCACGTCTTTAAACGAAATATCCTGCCCGTCCTCCGGGAACATATTGTTGAAATCATCCCAGGCTTTGCCATTCACAAAATCGTAGGTGATCCACTGCATGCTCTGTTTTGCGTTTTCTTTGCCTTTGAGCATCATAGTTGTTGTAAAACGCTCAAGTTTTCTACCTGTTGCCTCCATCGCTTCTTTGCAAACTCCCACAGCCTCTTGAATGATTGCTCCGAATTCCCCCTCATAAAAGCGAGTTGCGAACACCTCAATGAAAAGCGCATCAGGATCTTCACGGCCGTTCTCCACAAGAACATAATCGATTCCGCTCATGTTCCTGTCAAGAATCTCCTGCAGTTTGAACAGCGCGGGGGCAATGTTTGTCTCATCCACTTCATATAGCTTATACGGGTCTTTGGGTATAAGCGGTTTTAGGTCCGGTAGAGATTCGTTTTTGGGTGAATACATATAAAACACTTCACTCAAAGTCATTTCAGTATAATTAGAGAAATCAGCCAGTTTCCTTAACTTTCCAGCTTGAAGATTTTCCGTGCTCCAAACGAGCGCTTCATCATTTTCATATTCAGCATAAACGGCAACATCCAATAATTCTTCTTTAGATTGGTCCAACGCGGCCTTGCAAATCAGCATGCAATCATAAAGATATTGGCCTAATTTGTGGATTGCGGTAGAGTATGTGCTGACAGTAATTGTGAGTTTATTGCCCTCGTCTGTTCTTCGCCTAACAGAAACAGAGTCGAAAAGAAGATAGTTTTTTATGTATCGCTCAACCTGCATTGTTTTTTCATCAGTCAACCAAGCATCAGACCCCTTGAGAAATGGTTTGCCGACAGTGCCAACGAGACCGCAGGAAGTTGAGGTGAGCATCAAAATCAAGACCAGTATACAGCATAAGACTTTTTTCATATGAAAAAACCTCCGCCAAAACATTTGTTTTTTATTATAATATATGATTTGGAAATAAAAGTCAAGATGCGTTCGGGGATTCTTTTGAAGGTTATGAACCCGTTTTTGGATTATGCAACATAAGAGCAGCCAGGGCTTTTTGGCTGCTCTTGTTAGTTTATGTTTATTGTTTTTGACTCACGGAGTTATGTTGTTCGCTTTGCTTGCGGGTATCATCGTTATTGCTGTTTTGCTGTGGCAATATGCATTATCTCGCGTGATTGTATTTGCCCCCGGCCGGTCTTTTGCCGCGGCAATAGCTGTTTCTGTTCGCTTTGCCGGATGCAGGGCTATTGTTCTTTTTGGGGGCGGATAAAACGGTTGCCTTGACCTTTTTGCCGATGATTCTGCAGTCCGCCATTTCTTGCAGCACGCTGTCAACGCGGTCCGGCGCGATTTCCACAAAGCTTTCGTCCTCTGCGATTTCGATGTGCCCCAAATCCCGCTTGTCAAGATCTGTGCGGTCTAAAATCGTACCCACCAAATGGTTGACCGTCACCCTGCTCGTGCGGCCGATGTTAAAGACGACCACCCCGAAATTCTGGTCTTGCTGTCTTTTTGCGGCATCCTGTTCGGGGAACCGTTTTTCATTTCTGTTGTTTTTGGCATTGCCCGAAAAGGCACTGTCGGCCGTTTCTCTTCTGGTGACGCTTACAGGGATGACAGGCCGGCCCATATCCTTATAAAGCAGGGAAAGCGCCGCTGCCGCGACCTGTTCGGGAGAATAGCCCTTTTCAACAAGACTGCCCAAAACATCTGCGTATACACTGCTGATGTTGCCTTGCAGCTGCTGCTCAAGCTTGGAGACAGCAGTTTTGGCGCCCTTTTCCTGCACATTTTTTGCAGTTGGCAAGGGCAGTTCGGCAATCTCTGAGCGTGTCCTGATTGCGATTTGCCTGATTGCCGCGACCTCTTGCCTGCCGCCGCAAATTGTGATGCTGCAGCCGCTTTTGCCGGCCCGGCCGGTTCTGCCGATGCGGTGCACATAATATTCCTTGTTGTCGGGCAGGTCATAGTTGATGACATAATCGATATCGTTGACGTCGATTCCGCGTGCGGCGATATCTGTTGCGATCAGCACTGAGGTTTTGCCCGATTTGAAGGCCTGCATCACGGCGGTGCGCTGGTTTTGCTTGATGTCGCTGTGAATGCTGTCCGCACTGATATGCTTTTCATGCAGGAACTCGGTCAACTCGTCCGCCATCTTTTTTGTGCCGGTAAAAATAATGGTGCGGTTCGGTTCATAATATTGCAAAAGCAGCGCGAGCGCGTCCTTTTTGCTGTTGTGGGGAACATCAATATACTTCTGCTCAATATTGGTGAGCGTCACCTGACTCTTGTCGATTTCAATCAGAGTCGGCGACCGCTGAAATTGGTTTGTGATTTTTAAAATTGCCGGCGGCATGGTGGCGGAGAATAAAATTGTCTGCCGCTCTTCCGGCGCGCTCGACAGGATGGTTTCAATATCCTCCCGAAAGCCCATGTTCAGCATTTCGTCGGCCTCGTCCAAAACAAGCATTTTCAAGCCCTGCAGCTTAATGGTTTTGCGGCGCATGTGATCCATCACACGCCCCGGCGTGCCGATGACGATGTTGGCCTGACGCAGACTGATGCATTGCTTTGTGATCGAAGCGCCGCCATAGATCGCCACGGGGCGGATTTTGCCGTCAAAGCGCGCAAGCTTTGTGATTTCTTCATAGCCCTGCATGGCAAGCTCTCTGGTCGGGCACAAGATCAGCGCCTGAATGGCCGGAGTTTCTGTGTCGATATTCTCGATTGCGGGGATTGCAAAAGCAACGGTTTTGCCTGTGCCTGTTTGTGACTTTGCAATCACATCCGCACCTGTTCTGATGACGGGAATTGCCTGCGCCTGTATTGGTGTCGCATATTCGAACCCCATTAACGATACCGCTCTTTCAATGTCGGGGCTCAGGTTCATTTCGCTGAATCGTGTTTTTTCCATTTGGTTCCTCTGTTCTGATTTGTTTTGCTTTTATTTTGTGATTTTCAAAAATAAAAGACGAGGATTCCATCCCCGTCTAAAATGTGAACTCAACCTTATATATTATAACACGGGTTTGTGCTGCTGTCAATTGTTTTTTTGATGGATATCAAGCATAAAATGCGCTATCTTGCGGGGGTCTTGTTTTCCGCTTTACTTTTCTCGCGGATTATAGTATAAATAAACAGGGAAATAGTTGTGTCCGAATAAAGAATAAGGGGGATTTTTATGTTTTTTGAAAAGATTTCAGCCATTCCGTTTGAAGGCCCCGGCAGCAATAATCCGCTTGCGTTTCAATATTATGACCCGAAAAAGATCGTTTTGGGCAAATCAATGAAAGATCACCTGAAATTTGCCGCGAGCTATTGGCACACATTCTGCGCGGGCGGCAGCGATATGTTCGGCGTGGAGACGCTCGACAAATCCTTCGGCGGGAAAGAGCCGATTGAGATTTATATCAACAAGGTGCGCGCCGCGTTTGAGTTCATGGAAAAGCTCGGCATCCCCTATTTTTGTTTTCATGACGCGGACATTGCGCCCCAGGGTGAGACCCTTGCCGAAACACAGGCCGCGCTTGACAAAATTGTGCCTGTGATTGAAAGCGAGATGCGGCGCACGGGTATTCGCTGCCTGTGGGGTACGGCAAATTTGTTCAGCCATCCGCGCTATATGTGCGGCGCGGGCACCAGCCCCAACCCCGATGCGTTCGCCTATGCCGCGGCGCAAATCAAAAAGGCCCTTGAGATCACCGTGCGTCTGGGCGGCAGCGGCTATGTGTTCTGGGGCGGCCGCGAGGGCTACGACACCCTGCTGAACACAGACATGGGCTTTGAGCTTGACAACATGGCGTATCTGATGCGCCTTGCCGTGGACTACGGCCGCGGCATCGGCTTTGAGGGCGATTTTTATATTGAGCCGAAGCCAAAGGAGCCAACAAAGCATCAATATGATTTTGACGTTTCCACCGTATTGGCGTTTCTGCGCAAATACGGCCTTGATCAGGATTTTAAAATGAATGTGGAGGCAAACCACGCGACGCTTGCCGGGCACACCTTTCAGCATGAGCTTGCCACCGCGCGCGTCAACGGCGCGTTCGGCTCGATCGACGCGAATCAGGGCGACATGCTGCTCGGGTGGGACACAGACCAGTTCCCCACAAATCTCTATGACACCACGATGTGCATGTATGAGGTGCTCAAGGCGGGCGGATTCAAAACTGGCGGCCTGAATTTTGACGCAAAGGCCCGCCGCGCCAGCAACACGTTTGAAGACTTGTTCGCCTGCTATATTGCGGGTATGGACGCGTTTGCTTTCGGGCTGCTCGTGGCCGCGAAGCTGATAGAGGACAGGGCGCTTGATTCCTTCATTGAAAACCGTTACAGCGGCTATCAAAGCGGCATCGGGCAAAAAATCGCTGGCCGTGAAACAAGCCTTGCCGAGCTGAGCGGATATATTTTGGAAAAGGGCGCGGCGCAGCCCACACAGAGCGGCGCGCAGGAGAAGCTTGAGAGCGTGATCAATCATTATATTGTGAAGGTAGCCGCGTCTTTATAGGTTGCCGCAATTGTAAAAATAAAACATGCAGGCTGCGAAATGCCTGCATGTTTTATTTTGTCAGGATAAAAAGGAGGAAGGCCCTTTTCTTGTATTGCTGTGGTCAGGTTATTTCTTTCCCTTTGCCTTTGGTTTGTAGTTCACGACCTGGTCTGCGTTTGCGGCGCCCAATGCGGTGGGGTTCGCGGCCAAAAGGCCTGTCTGTTCTGTGGCGGAAACCGCTGATACGTTGTCGATCACATCAATACCCTGAACGGATTTTGACTTTTTGTTTTTCTTTTCCTGATTGGTTTTGTTTTTTGCCATAAGCGCTCCTTTCAAGACGGGCATAAATTTTGAATCCGGCAAAACACTTTCATCAAGCAGCCCTTTCCCTGCTATTATTTCCCGAAAATTTACGCTTCATTCAGTTTAATTTGTAAACGGAGTTTGTTCAGTCAAAATTCTACGCCCTTTCAAGTGAGATTCCGCATTCCTGTGCGATAATCGACAACTCGCCTATTTTTAGTTTCCGGGCAGAAGCATGATTGACTTCTTTTCGTGCGAATGTTATGATATTTTTAAAGAGAACAGGCCTTGTCGCAAGCGCCGTTCACTTTCAAGGGGGGTTGCGCGTGCCACTGCCGATATCACTTGCCTGCTGGCAGAAAGAGCTTGCGGGAAACCGTTCGGTTACCGCGCTGACCCTTCCCGGAACGCATGACAGCTGCGCGCGGTTCTTCCGGCCCTACAGCCAGTGCCAAACGCTGACCGTTTGCGAGCAGCTGCAACGGGGCGTGCGGTTTTTGGACATTCGCTGCCGCCATATCGGCAACACCTTCACTATGCATCACGGGCTTGTTTATTTGAAGATGATCTTTGACGACGTGCTCAATACATGTGAAGCCTTTCTGCACGAAAACCCTTCTGAATTTGTGTTTCTGTCCGTTAAAGACGAGCACACGCCCGAGGGCAACACCCGCGGCTTTGAAGAGACGCTGGCGGAATATATTGCGAAGCGGCAGGGCTTGTTTTATACCGAACGGCGGTTTGCGTCTGTTGAGGATCTGCGGGGCAAGCTTGTGCTGTTCAGCCGCTATGCGGGCAACACCATGGGGCTGGACGCCACGCGCTGGGCTGATATGAATTCGGTGACAGAGCAGACCGAAATTGTTGTGCAGGACAATTATATGCTCAAATTTCCCAAAACCAGCAAGTGGGAGGATGTGCGCGCCCTGCTGCTGCGCGCGGAGCAGCAGCCGCTGGACGGCAGGCTTTATGTGAACTTTGTGAGCGGCACGGGCGTGATGTGCCCGGACATGGCAAGGGTCGTGGCAAAGCGCACGAACGCCGCGCTGCTTGCCCACATAACAGGGCAGGCAAACAAGCGGTATGGCATTGTGGTGCTGGATTTTCCCGAGTTGCCGCAAAACGCGCTGCTCAAAAAGCTGATCGCCTTGAATTTTGAGGCGTGACCGGCGATAAAAGACGGATGACAGGAGAGGATATCGTGCCGAAACGAACGGACTATATTTCGTGGGATGAATATTTTATGGGCATCGCGCTGCTTTCGGCGAAGCGCAGCAAAGACCCGAGCACGCAGGTGGGCGCCTGCATCGTCAACGCAAACAACAAAATCATGTCACTTGGCTACAACGGTTTTCCGCAGGGGTGCGACGACGACGAATTCCCCTGGGAACGCGAAAACCCGAACGGCAACGAGCTTGAAACAAAATATCCCTATGTCTGCCACGCGGAGCTCAACGCCATTCTCAACAACCGCAGCGGCAACCTTGACAACTGCAAAATTTATGTGGCGCTGTTTCCGTGCAACGAGTGCGCGAAGGCCATCATCCAAAGCGGCATCAAAGAGGTGATCTATATTTCTGATAAATATTCTGATTCGCCGAGTGTCATGGCCTCAAAAAGAATGTTCAACGCGGCGGGCGTGAAACTCAAAAAGCTTACGGCCTCGTTCCCTGAAATCACGCTTTCGTTCCGCGAAAACGAAATCTGATGCGGCGGCATAGGCGGCTTTGCCGCCGCATTGATTTATTGTATAATGAGAGGATGTTTTGAAAATGCAGGGTTTTATCTTGAAGTTCATTTCATTTTTGGTGTCTGTCCTTTCCCTTTTCGGAATCATTAAGGGCCCTTACTCCACGGTGGAGCTTTCAGAAACGCAGCTTTACCCTTATGTTCTCGTACACGGGCTGATGGGCTGGGGCGACGACGCTCCCTTTGACGATGTGTTTGAATATTGGGGTGGCGACAGAAACATCCCCCAGCACCTGACAAACCTCGGCTGCGAAACCCATGTTGCGATGGTGGGCGCCATTTCCAGCGCGTGGGACCGTGCCTGCGAGCTGTATGCGCAGCTGACGGGCGCAACGGTTGACTACGGCGCGGCGCATGCCGAAAAGTATGGCCACGCGCGTTTCGGCAGAACCTATGAAACCCCCATGATAGAAGACTGGAGCGCCGAAAACAAGATCAACCTCGTGGGTCACAGCTTTGGCGGCGCGACGGTCAGGCTGCTTGTTTCTCTGCTCGCAGACGGCAGCGAGGAAGAAATTGCCACTACAGATGAAGGTGAAATTTCGCCGCTGTTCACAGGCGGAAAATCCAATTATGTCTACAGTGTGACAACGCTTGCCGCGCCGCATAACGGCTCCACCTACGGCTATGCGCTTGATTTGTCTGAGAGTTCGGTGTTTCTCAACACCCTGATCTCCGCTTATTCGGTTTATGGCAATTCTGATTTGCGCCATGCCTATGACCCGATGCTTGACCAATGGGGCATCACCGTGCCGCCCGACGGGCAGTCATGGTCTTCTTTTAACCGCGAGAGTATCGCGAACTTTGTCAAATCAAAAGACAGCTCGGCACATGACCTCACGCCCGGGGGCGCTGCGGAGCTGAATGAAAAAATCACATTTGCCGAGGGTGTTTATTATTATTCTTATTATGGCTGCTGCACCAAAGAAAACCCACTTACCGGCAACCAGATCTGTTACACGCTGAACATGTTCACGGCTTCCGCCGGCATTGTGGGCAGAACCACGGGTGACTTTGACGGCATTGTCATTGACAAAAGCTGGCTCCCCAACGACGGGCTTGTGAGCGTGGTTTCTGCAAAATATCCCTTCGGCCAGCCAAATAAGGCCTTTGACGAGGGCAATCAGGAAACGGGCGTCTGGCAGGTCATGCCGGAAAAGACGGGCTGGAACCACTGCACCTTTATGTTTGCAAACGACCCCGTGCTCGGCTCTTCAGAGCTGGTTGATTTTTATATTTCACTTGTCAATACAGTTTCGGCGACATACGAATAACATATGAATGCGAACACCCCCGCTTCTCAGACCAGAAGCGGGGGTGTTGGTTTTTATCGGCTATATTATTCTAAAATACGGTTCAGAAACGTTTTTGTGCGCTCGGACTGCGGGTTGTCGATCACCTCTTTGGGCGGGCCTTCTTCAATGATATAGCCGTCATCCATGAAAATCACCCTGTCTGAAACGTCGCGGGCAAAGAGCATTTCGTGGGTCACGATCACCATGGTCATCTTTTCTTTTGCGAGCGACTGAATGACCTTGAGAATCTCGCCCGTCAGTTCCGGATCAAGGGCGCTTGTGGGCTCGTCAAAAAAGAGGATTTTGGGGTTGAGCGCCAGCGCTCGGGCAATCGAAACGCGCTGTTGCTGCCCGCCCGAGAGTTGGCAGGGGTAGGCGCCCGCTTTGTCTGCGAGGCCCATTTTTTCAAGCAGCTCCGCGGCTTTTGCGTTTGCCTCCGCCTTGCTTTTTTTGTGAACCAGCGTCAGCGCGGCGGTGATGTTCTTTTTGACGGAATAATGGGGGAATAAATTAAAATTCTGAAACACCAGGCCAAAGCATTCCTTGATGCGCCGCTGGACCGCCTTGTCCGCATACACGGCCCTGCCCCCACTGTTTGTGCGGCAGAGGTAATCCTCAAGGTAGCGAATGTCGCCGCTGTCCACTGTTTCAAGGGTTGTGGCACAGCGCAACAGCGTCGACTTGCCAGAGCCGGATGGGCCGATGATGGAAACCACCTCGCCCTCGTTCACGTGAAGCGAGATATCTTTTAAAACCTCCAGCTGTTTGAAGGATTTTTTGATGTTGCTCATTTCTAATAAAGACACAATATGTTTCCTCCAAACTCAGACATGATAATAGTCAAACTTTTTCTCAACCCGCGCCATCACAAAGGCCACCACAAGATTGGCCACATAATAGAAAATGCCCGCCACAAACAGCGGCATGGGCGATACCATGAGCGCGGACTCCTGCCGCGCGAGGGTGAACATTTCAACATAACTCAGCGTGAAAGCAAGCGAGGTGTCTTTCACAAGGGTGATCATTTCATTGGTGACCGAGGGCAGCACGTTTTTCACCATCTGCGGCAGAATGATGTGAAGAAAGGTACGCATGCGGCCGAAGTCCAGCACGTTCGCGGCCTCATATTGCCCCACGGCAATCGAAGACAGGCCGCTTCTGAAAATTTCGGCGAAATAGGCGGCATAATTAATAGAAAACCCGACGATCAGCGCAAGAAACAGCCAGTTCTCGGGCATTTTATTCATCATAATTTTAAAGAAATAATAAGGGGCGTAATAAAACACCACAAGCTGCAGCATCAGCGGCGTGCCGCGCATGACAGAAATATAAAAGGTGGTCAAAACGCGCAGGGGCGCGAAGCGTGAGCGGCGGCAGAACATGACAAGAATGCCCAAAGGGATAGAAAAGAGCAGCGTCAGCGCAAAAATCATCCCAGTGCCCGAAAGGCCGCCCAGCAGAAGCTTCACAATGCGCCAAAGCTCAGGCAAAAAAACGGTGACGAGTTTCTCCCACCACGTCGCACCCGCAAGTCCGGTTGCGGAAACAAGCGATAAAAAAACAGGATAAAGGCCCATAGTTTAAATAATCTCCATTTGAAGTTAATTGGCTGTATTGTGTGGCTGCGCAAAGGCCGCCTCATGCAGAAAGGTTAGCGGTTTGGCAGACGCTGCCTTGCCGCTAACCATGCTTCCTCGTTAAAATGTGTTTCGGGTCTTAAGAGGGAGTCGCCGAGGTGGTGGTTGTGCTTGTGCCTGCCGCAGGCATGTTGATGAACACGTCGCGGGCAAACCATTTTTGTGAAATGGTTTTGAGTGTGCCGTCCGCATACAGCGCATACAGCGCGTTCTGTACTTTGTCACGCAGAGCGGTGTTGCCCTTTGCGAAGCCGATGCCGTATTCTTCATCTTCCAACGATTCGTCGAGCACCTTGAACGCCTTGCCCTCAGAAATCATGTGATCGGCCACAATCAAGTCCATAATTGCGCAGTCAATTACGCCAGACTGCAGGTCGGTGGCCACCAATGTGTTGTTTTCTTTCAAAACAAGGTCACTTTTGAGAGAGTCTTTGAAGTCAGTGTTCGCCTCAAGCGCTTGATAAGCGGTCGAACCGTTCTGCAGGCCCGCGGTTTTCCCCGCAAGGTCGGCGAGGGTTTCATAATCGTCGGCGGCGCGCACAACAACGACCTGCTTGTTTTTCATATAAGCTTTTGAAACCTCAAAAGCCGCAAGACGCTTTTCGTTAATCGTCATGCCGTTCCACAGACAGTCAACGTTACCGCCGTTAAGCTCGGTTTCGTTATTGTCCCAGATAATCGGCTTGAGCACCAGCTCCATATCAAGATATTCCGCAACCGCAGCGGCGCATTCAAGGTCAAAGCCTGTGTAACCGCCCTCGCCGTCGGAAAAGCCCATGGGCGGGAAGCTTGCGTCAAAGCCGACGGTCAGCTTGCCGTCATCTTCAAATATTTTCTCGGTTGTGGTTGCGCCCGGCGCAGCAGTCGTCGCGTCTTTGCCGTTATTGTCGCAGGCGGAAAGGCCAAGGCCGAGCGCTGCGATCAGGAGTGCAAGAACAAGCGCTGTTAACTTCTTTGTCATATACGAACGTCCTTCCTTTTTCGGGTGCAAAATCACCCGGATTTTGTTGCGTGAATATGGTAACATGATATCAAGGTAAAGTAAAGACAAAAATTGATGCTGTTTTCAACAATTTTTCACATGTTAATCCGTGTAAAATGCATATAATAAGAACAAAGAAACAGACATATTTTTCTTGAAATGCGCTTATGAGTGTGATAGAATAAAAAAGAAAGGCTGAAAACCATGGAACAGCTTTTAAATAGCTATATCGCGCTGTCTCCAAACGATGTTTCGGGGGCGGAAAGTGCTGTGCAGCTTTATGAAAAACACGAAGCGCGCCGCATGAGCATTATTTTTTCTCACATGGAAAACGGCGTGCACATTCCCTGCACGGACGGCGTCATCATTTCCCCCCTTGCCGCAATCGGCAGGGGCACTGTGATTTTGCCCGGCACCATCCTCAAGGGCACGGTCACCATCGGCAAGGATTGCGTCATCGGCCCGCATTCGTTTGTTGAAAACAGCAAAATCGGCGACGAAAGCGTGTTTGAGTTTTCGCGCTGCAAGGACGCGGTGCTCAAAAACAGGGTTGCGGCGGGGCCGTTTGCGCACATCCGCCCCGACAGCGTTGTGGGCGACGAAGCGCGCCTTGGCAACTTCACCGAAATTAAAAACAGCCAAATCGGCCCGGGCACAAAGGTGTCGCACCTGACCTATGTGGGCGACGCGGACGTGGGGCAGGGCGTGAATTTCGGCTGCGGCGTGGTGACGGTGAATTATGACGGCAAGAATAAATTCCGCACATTTATTGACGATTATGCCTTCATCGGATGCAACACAAACCTGCTGGCGCCCGTTTCTGTGGGTAAGTTTGCCTATACCGCCGCAGGCTCCACCATCACAGAGGACGTGCCGCCCTGCGCCCTGGCCGTTGCGCGTGCGCGGCAGGTGAACAAAGAAGAGTGGGCAAAAAGAAAACAGCCTTATAAAAATAAAAATCCTGAATAATACGGGAGCCATGCGCCGGGAAGCCGCGCAGACCTTCCCGTTTGCGAGAAAGGACCCCGGACTCATGAGCTTTTTTTTTAAAAAGAAAATTTCCCCGCCGTCAGGGCCGCCTGAATTTATCCTTGCCGGCCTTGGCAACCCCGGGCGCGACTATGAAACCACCCGCCACAACGCGGGCTTTTTGTGCCTTGATATGCTTGCGGACGAGTTGTCGTTTTGCATTGACCGCATCAAATTCAAATCCCTTGTAGGTAATACGCAGATCGACGGCCACCGCTGTCTTGTGATGAAGCCGCAGACTTATATGAACAACAGCGGCGAGGCCGTGCGCGAGGCCGCGCAATTCTATAAAATCCCTCCCGAACGGGTGATAGTGATTTATGACGACACCGCCCTGCCGCTCGGCAAGCTGCGCATCCGCAGAAAAGGCTCCGACGGCGGGCATAACGGCATTAAAAGCATCATCCTTTGCCTGAACAGTGATGAATTCCCCCGTCTCAAGCTCGGCGTGGGTGCAAAACCCCACCCGGATTATGACATGAAGGACTATGTGCTCTCGCACTTTCATAAGGACGAGATTGCAGAGATGAAAGCCGCTATGCGCCGCGCCTGCGAGGCTCTGCCTTATATTATGGGCGGGGATATTGACGGCGCGATGTCACGGTTCAGCAAATAGGCGTATTGGGCCCACCGCCATGCGAATAAACTATAATACTAATTACTTATAAAAATGTAACGAAACAATCTGCGCAAAACCGCATAGATAATGCTGCAAAGCAGGATTTGGGCTTCTTGCTTGATCTTTTAGAGGTTTTTTAATCGAAAAATTAGTATAAGGAGAATATATGTCAGGTTTTTCGACCATCCTGAACACTTCGGGCGAATGCAAAACCGTCCGGACCGCCATTGAAAAAGGCCGCCTGCCCATGGGGGCGCTGGGGCTTGCGCTCACCCCCAAGGCGCATTTGATTCACACACTCTGCGCCGAACTGGGCCGCAGGGCGCTTGTGGTGCTGCCCGATGAGGCTGCGGCGGCGAAGCTGATTGCAGACCTCGAGACTTTCGGCACCCCCGCGCTGCTTTACCCGGCGCGGGACTTCAACTTTCGCCGCGCGGAGGTGCAGTCGCGTGAGTTTGAACACAAACGCCTCGGTGTGCTGCACAGCATCGTGACGGGGCAGTATTGCGTGATTGCCTGCTCGGCGGAGGCCGCCATGCAGCTCACCCTGCCTGCCTCAGAGCTGCAAAAACGTTCGCTGAAACTCAAGGTGTCCGGCGAACATGCGCTTGAGCATGTTATTTCGATTTTGCTGCTTGCGGGCTATGTGCGCGCGGAGCAGGTGGAGGGCAGCGGGCAGTTCGCCTCCCGCGGCGGGATTCTGGACTTCTTTCCGCCGAGTGAAAAGGAACCCGTGCGTGTGGAGTTCTGGGGTGACAGCGTCGATTCCATTTCTTATTTTGACCCGATGACACAGCGTAGAACAAACACGCTCGATGAGATCGGGATTATTCCCGCAACCGAAATCCTGTTTGATTCCGACAGGGCGCTGGCAGAAAAAATTGAGGAGCTGGCGTCATCCGTCAAGGGGCGCGGCGCGCAGAAGGCAAAGGAAGTGCTGTTTGCGGATTTGCAGCTGCTGCGCGAGGGCGTGCGCCTTTCGTCGCTTGACAAATTTTTACCCATAGCCTATGAAGGCACGGCTTCTATTTTTGACTATTGTGCGAAAGACCTGTTGTTCGTCTGCGAAAGCTCGGGCGTAAAAGAGCGCGCAAACGCCTCGCAGACCTTGATGAACGAAGAGATAAAAGCCCTGTTTGAGGACGGAACCCTCTGCAAGGGGCTTGACCGATATGCCCTCACATTTTCGGAGCTGACCGCGCGCTATGAATCCCTCGGCGCGGTTTATCTTGACAATTTCGCCCGCGGCAGCTTTGACACCCCGGTGCGCGACCTCACCACCTTCAACGCCCAGCAGACGCCGCCGTGGGACGGCTCGCTTTCCGTCCTGCTTGACGACATCCGCCCGGCCATCGGCAGGGGCATGGGCGTCGTGGTGTTTGCGGGAACGGAAAAAGCGGCGGGGACCTTCTGTGAAGACCTTGCCGGAGAGGGCATCAGCAGCATTTATTATCCCGAGGTTCCCTCTGTGTTCAGCAAAACCTCTGTAAGTATTTTGAGCGGCGCGCTTTCGGCGGGGGTGGAATACCCGCAGGAAAAGGTGCTGATCATCACCTATAACCGCCATATCAGCGCCGCAAAAAAAGCGCCGCGCAAGCATTATAAGGCGACAGAGAGCTTCCACTCCCTCGAGGAGCTGCAAAAGGGCGACTATGTGGTGCACAGCATCCACGGTATCGGGATTTTTGACGGTATTCAAAAAATGGATGTCGGCGGCGTCGCGAAGGATTACATTAAAATCAAATATGCCGCGAGCGACGCGCTCTATGTGCCCGTCACGCAGCTTGACCTTGTGTCAAAATATATCGGCCCCCACAACGAGGGCGCGAAGCCGCTCAAATTAAACAAGCTCGGCTCAAAGGACTGGGAAAAGTCGAAGGCGCGTGTGCGCGGCGCGGTCAAGGACATGGCAGACGAGCTGATCGCTCTTTATGCGAAGCGCATGAACACTCCCGGCTTTGCTTTTTCGCAGGACATTGACATGCAGCACGACTTTGAAAACCGCTTTGAGTTCGACGAAACAGACGACCAGCTGCGCTGCGTGTATGAAATTAAGGGCGACATGGAGAAATCCTACCCCATGGACCGCCTGCTTTGCGGCGACGTGGGCTTCGGCAAAACAGAGGTGGCGCTGCGCGCGGCGTTTAAATGCGTGGCGGACGGCAAGCAGTGCGCCTTTCTGGTGCCCACGACCATCCTCGCGCTGCAGCACTACCAAACCCTGCTAAAGCGCTTTGAGGGCTTTCCGATTGAATCCGAAATGATCTCGCGTTTTCGCACTCCCCAGCAGCAGGCCAGAATTTTGCGCGGCGTAAAGCGCGGAAATATTGATATCATTGTGGGAACCCACCGCCTGATTTCAAAGGACGTTCAGTTCAAGGATCTTGGGCTTGTGATTGTGGACGAGGAGCAGCGTTTCGGCGTGGCGCAGAAAGAGCGCCTTAAAGAGATGTTCCCGGGTGTTGACATCCTCACCCTTTCGGCAACACCGATTCCCCGCACGCTGAACATGGCCATGACCGGCATCCGCGACATGTCGGTGATTGAAGAGGCCCCGCAGGACCGTTACCCAGTGCAGACCTATGTCATGGAGCACGACATGTCCATTCTTGCCGAAGCGATCTCAAAGGAGCTGCGGCGGGGCGGGCAGGTGTATTATCTGCACAACCGGGTGGAGACGATTGACCGCGCGGTGGCTGACATCAAGCGCTTTTTGCCCGACGCGCGCATCGGTGTCGGGCACGGCAAAATGGCTGAGGAGGATTTGAGCAACGTCTGGCGGATGCTGCTTGAGGGCGAGATCGACATCCTTGTGTGCACCACCATCATCGAAACAGGGGTGGATGTGCCAAACGCCAACACCCTGATCATTGAAAACGCGGACCGCATGGGCCTTGCCCAATTGCACCAGATCCGCGGGCGCGTGGGCAGAAGCACCCGGCGCGCCTATGCCTATTTTACAATTGAGCGCGGGAAAGCCTTGACCGAAATTGCCGAAAGCCGCCTTTCCGCAATCCGGGAATACACCGAGTTCGGCTCCGGCTTTAAAATCGCCATGCGCGACCTTGAAATCCGCGGCGCGGGCAACCTCCTGGGCGCGCAGCAGCACGGGCACATGGAATCGGTGGGCTATGACATGTATTTAAAATTGCTGGCCGAAGCGGTGAACGAGCAAAAGGGCGACGCGCCCGCCGTGCCGCAGAAGGAATGCCTCATTGACATCCAGATTGACGCGCATATTCCTGACAAATATATCACGAGCATTCCCCAGCGGCTCTCGATTTACCGCCGCATTGCCGATGTGCGCACCGAAGCGGACGCACAGGATGTGCTCGACGAGCTCATTGACCGTTTTGGCGAGCCGCCCGAAAGTGTGCGGGGCCTGATCCAGGTGTCGCTGCTGCGCAACCTCGCCGCCGGGCAGGATATTTATGAAATCGGCCAGCGGGGCGAGAACCTGCTGCTGTATTTCACCGCGCTTGACAAGGCAAAGCTTGCTTATCTGGCGGCGAAAATGCGCGGCCGCATTCTTGTTTCGGCCACGGCAAAGCAATATATCTCTGTGAAAAAGCTGCCCAAGCAGTCAACGCTTGACACGCTGCGTGAAGCGTTGCTGTTTATGGCGGACGCCCCGCAGCCGCAGGCGGCCGCGCAAAAAGACGCGTGAACCGTCAGGCAGGCCCTGTTTTGCGCCTGCCTGAATAAAAATAAAAACAAAAAGCAGGAGGGAAAGTGCAAATGGAAGCCATTTATAACTTTGACTGGAGTGTTTTTCAGTGGGTGTCTGAACACCTGTGGAACCCATTTTTGGATGTTGTGATGTCTGTCATCAGCGTCACGGGGGAGGCGGGGCTGCTGTGGATCGCCCTCGGCATTGTGCTTGTTTGCTTCAAAAAAACGCGCAAGGCCGGCTTGATGATGTTTGCCGCGCTGATTTTCATGCAGGTCGTCAACAATATGGTGTTAAAGCCGATCATTGCGCGCCCGCGGCCGTTCAACTATGAACCGTGGAAGGACTTTTTTGTTTATCCGAACATCGGCTTTAAAAAGCCCGGGAGCCTGTCGTTCCCTTCCGGGCACACCTCCTCCTCTGTCGCGTGCGCGACGGTGCTGCTCATAAAACATAAAAAAATCGGCATTCCCTCGGCAATTTATGCACTGCTGATGGGTTTTTCGCGCATCTATCTGTTTGACCATTACCCCACGGATGTGCTCGGCGGGCTGCTTGTTGGCATTGTTTATGGCCTTGTGGGTGTGTTGATCGTCAATTTGATTTATAAAGCGATTGAGAAAAAGAAAGGCGGGCTGCCCTCTTTGTTGCGGGAATCCTGATAAAAGTGACTTTGTCACGGTTTTTTCGGCTGTCTTGCAATAGAATAAACATATGCTGTCCGCGTTTTGGGCAGCAAATCACAGGTAAAAACACGCACGGAGGACTGCTTATGAAACGAATTTTTGCCGCCCTGCTTACCTTTGCAATGCTTTTTCTGGCCGCTTGCACAGACAGCGAAACTGAAAACACGCAAACCACGGCCCCAAATGGCGCAACCGCCGCCGCACAAGGCGCATCCGGTTTGGCGCTGGGGAACTTTGAAACCAAGGATTTAAAGGGAAACACCTTCACAAACAGCATTTTTGCCGAGTATGACCTGACGCTTGTGAACATCTGGGCCACATGGTGCCCGCCCTGCGTGGGCGAAATCCCCGAGCTTGGCGAGCTTGTCAATGAAACGCGGAGCGAGGGCGTCAACATCATCGGCATTGTGATTGACGCAGTGAATGAGCGCACCTTTGCGACAGACACGGCGACCTTTGACAAGGCTGTGCAAATCATGGAGTCAGGCAATGCGGATTACACCGTTTTGCTGCCGGACGAAGCCATGTTTTCGGCCGTTTTGAAAAATGTTACGTCCCTGCCCACCACGATCTTTGTTGACAAAAACGGCACCGTCGTGGGCAAGGCCGTTGTGGGCGCCAGGTCGAAAGAAAAGTGGAGCGCAGAGATCGACAAATATCTGAAACTGCTTTAAAGACAATAAAAGATTTGGCGGTTTGTGATGCGCGAAGGGGGCAATATTGTGAATACAAAAAAAAGGCTCATTTTGCCCGCCCTGCTGCTGGCTTCGGGTGCGGCGCTTGTTGCGGCCGGCGCATACCGCGGCGAGGTCGCGGTTGTGCTGACAAAGGCGATTAATATCTGTTTGGAGTGTATCGGCATTGGCTAAAAATCTCAGGCACTGGGTGCAGGCGGGCTGGGCGCTGATTACAAACAGTTATGTCACGGGCTTTCTGCACGGCAAAATTTATCGCGGCCCGATCAAAAATATCTGCGTTCCGGGGCTGAACTGCTATTCGTGCCCCGGGGCGCTCGGTTCTTGCCCCCTTGGCGCTTTGCAGGCCGTTGCAGGCAGCTGGAAATACAACGTATCCCTCTATTTAATCGGCTTTTTTATGATAGTGGGCGCGCTCGGCGGCAGATTTGTCTGCGGCTGGCTTTGCCCGTTCGGCCTGTTTCAGGATCTGCTGCATAAAATCCCCTTTCCGAAAAAGTTGCGCGGCTTTCGGGGTGACCGGACGCTGCGGTATCTCAAATATCTGATTTTACTTATTTTTGTGATTTTACTGCCGATGTTCGCGGTGGACATCGCAGGCCAGGGTGCGCCCTATTTCTGCAAATATATCTGCCCCGCAGGCACGCTGATGGGCGGCTGGCCGCTCACAGCGCTCGACTCCGCTCTGCGCGGCGCCATCGGTTTTTTGTTTGCGTGGAAGAGTGTGATTCTGGTTGTGACAATTCTGCTGTCTGTCGTCATTTACCGCCCGTTCTGCAAATATATCTGCCCGTTGGGGGCGATTTATGCCTGCTTTAACAAGGTTTCTTTTTATAAACTGCGAGTGGATGAGCACGCCTGCACAAAATGCGGCGCCTGCGCCAGAAAATGCAAGATGGGGATTGAACCATATAAAACCCCCAACAGCCCCGAATGCATCCGCTGCGGCGACTGCACGCGCGCGTGCCCTCATAATGCCATTTGCCCGAATATCAGCATTAAAAAAGAACCGAAAGCTGTGTGCAAAAAATAAAACAACATAAGAATAGAAGGCTTTTGCGATCATGGCCGCCATTGCAAAAGCCTTTTGTTTTGCTGGTTTTTTGCGTCTGCAGGGGGCAGAATACATGAAAAGATATCTTTTATAGCCGATTAACTTGGAAATGAGCTAAAAGATTACAAGGATATTTTTTATTTTGCCCGTGCACTTGTGCGCGTGCGGCCGCCGTAGGCAGGCTTTTTCCTGTCAAGGTGGGCAACACAGCAAAATGAAAAATAGGCCGCAAGATTTAGCGCAGTTTTAAGTTAATTGGCTATAAAGCCAATCAAATCAAAAACAGGCTCAAGCCCGCGGTCTATTTCCCCTTTTACAATGCTGCCCGCGGCGGCCGTTTTATAAAATGAAAAAATTCTTCTAATTTTGCAGCTTCTTTCCAACTTGATCGACTGTATCTGTTTGATGGAATTGATTTTCTGATATCTCAATAAAGTACTGTCAAAATGCATACTTTTTTGAACGTGTATTTCAACTTTGTAGACAGATATATGAATTTTTCCGTCTGTATTGACATGAAAAAACGAAATGAGTATAATGATATCGATATAAAAATATCGATATATATGATTTGTATCAAAGGGAAAAAAGGGGGAGCAGGCATGTCTGAAAAAAAGCCGATTTCGCTGAATATGTATAATCGGTTGTCAACCTACCTGAATTTTTTAAAGAATCTTCCGCCCCACGCGCCCTGCAACATTTCGGCGACAACCCTTGCGCAGGAGCTTTTGCTCAATGACGTCGTCGTGCGCAAGGACCTTGCCTGCGTGAGCGACGGGGGCAAGCCGAAAATCGGTTATATCGTCGCGGACCTTGTAAAGGATATTGAGCATTTTCTCGGGCGCGACAATCTCTCAGACGCCGTTCTTGTGGGTGCGGGCAATCTCGGCAAGGCCCTGATTTCATACGGCAATTTTGAAAATTACGGCTTGAAGATCATCGCCGCGTTTGACAGCGACCCGTCACTGGTCGGCAGGGAAATTGCAAAAACCAAAATACTGGACGTTGCGAAGGCCGCAAACCTTTGCAACCGCATGAATATAAAAATTGGCATTATCACCGTTCCGGGCGTGTTCGCGCAGGAGGTGTGCGACATGCTTGTGGAAGGCGGCGTGCGGGCCATATGGAACTTTGCCCCCGTCACGCTGAAGGTGCCCGGGCGTGTGATTGTGCAAAATGAGGACATGGCGGCGTCCCTCGCCATTCTTCTCAAGCAGCTTGACGACAGCATCGCCGCATACGGGCTTGATTAGGCGGCGGTATGCGGCAATATATTTAGTAAAATAAAAAAGATCCCGCTTTGATTTCTGTTTTTTAACACTATATTGAGGGAAAGAAGGGAACCATATGAAAAACGAGACAATCGACGTCAACAAAGTGATAGACCAGCTGGTTGCCAATGCCGAAGAGGCGCTGGCGCAGTATATCCACATGACGCAGGAGCAGATCGACGAAATCGTGCACGCGATGACCATTGCGGGCCTTGAGCGGCACCTGTATCTCGCGAAGCTCGCGGTTGAAGAAACCGGCCGCGGCGTTGTGGAAGACAAAGTGATTAAAAATATCTTTTCGACAGAATATATCTGGCACGACATTAAAAAGCAGAAAACCGTCGGAATCGTGGACGAAAACGACATGGAGGGCTACATTGAGGTCGCCGAACCCGTCGGCGTCGTCGCGGGCGTTACGCCTGTTACGAACCCCACCTCCACCACGTTGTTTAAATCTTTGATTTGCACAAAAACCAGGAACCCCGTGATTTTCGCGTTTCATCCTTCGGCGCAGAAGTGCTCGGCCGAGGCGGCAAGAATCATTAAAGAGGCCGCAATCGCCCACGGCGCGCCCGAACACTGCATTCAGTGGATTGAAACGCCGTCCATGGACGCAACCTCGCTGTTGATGAACCACCCCGGCGTGTCGCTGATTCTTGCAACCGGCGGCGCGGGCATGGTGAAATCGGCGTACAGCGCGGGCAAACCGGCGCTGGGCGTCGGCCCGGGCAACGTGCCCTGCTATATCAACAAAAATGTGAACATCGGCCGCGCCTGCACCGACCTGATGATTTCAAAAACCTTTGACAACGGCATGATCTGCGCGTCTGAACAGGCCGTGATCGTTGACAGGGAAATTCAGGCGGACTTTGAGCGCTACATGAAAGAAAACAACTGCTATTTCCTCAATAAAGAAGAAATTGAGAAGGTCACGGATTTTGTGATCAACCGCGAAAAGCTTTCGGTCAACCCGGTTGCGGTTGGCAAAACCGCCTGCTGGATCGCCGAACAGTCTGGCATTCAGGTGCCCCAAGGCACAAAAATTTTGCTTGCGAAATTGCCGCGGCCCGCGGCGGAATACCCCCTTTCGTTTGAAACCCTCATGCCCGTGCTTGCTTATTTCGTCAGCAAGGATGAAGAGCAGGGCTTTGCATACGCAAAGATGATGCTGGAGCTGGGCGGCCTTGGGCACTCGGCCGTGATTCACAGCGACGACGAAGACCTGTGCGTGCGTTACGGGCAGGAGATGAAGGTCGGCCGCGTGATTATTAACTCCCCGTCCTCTCAGGGCGCGATCGGTGATATTTATAACACAAACACCCCCTCCCTCACTCTTGGCTGCGGCTCGTTCGGGCGCAACTCAACGACCTCGAACGTCTCGAGCGTGAACCTCATCAACAAAAAGCGCATCGCGCAAAGGAGGGTGAATATGCAGTGGTTTAAAATCCCGCCGAAGATTTATTTTGAAAAAGGCAGCGTGTCATACCTTGAAAAAATGCCCAACATCTCCCGCGCGTTTATCGTGACGGACCCCATTATGGTGCAGCTTGGTTATGTGGATACTGTGCTTTACTATTTAAGAAAACGCCATTCCTATGTCCACTGCGAGATTTTTTCAGACGTTGAGCCCGACCCCTCGGTTGAAACCATTATGAACGGCGTGCGCGCCATGAACGCGTTCAACCCGGATGTGATCATCGCCCTCGGCGGCGGCAGCGCGATTGACGCGGCGAAGGGCATGTGGCTGTTCTTTGAGAACCCGGGCACATCTTTCGACGGGCTGCGGCTGAAGTTTATGGACATCCGTAAGCGCGCTTTCAACTTCCCGAACCTCGGCAAAAAGGCGCAGATGGTCGCGATTCCCACCACCTCGGGCACAGGAAGCGAAGTCACCTCTTTCTCTGTGATTACCGACAAGCAGAACGGCAACATTAAATATCCGATTGCCGACTATGAACTCACGCCGGACGTGGCGATTATCGACCCGCAGTTTGTGACGACAATGCCAAAATCGATCACGGCCGATACGGGCATGGACGTTTTGACCCACGCGATTGAGGCCTATGTTTCGGTGCTCGCCTCTGATTATACAAACGGCCTTGCCATCAAGGCGATTGAGCTGATTTTCAAATATCTGCCCAGAAGCTACGCAAATGAGAACGACACACGGGCAAGAGAAAAGGTGCACAACGCCTCGTGCATCGCCGGCATGGCGTTCACGAACGCCTTCCTCGGCATCAACCACTCGCTTGCGCACAAGCTCGGCGGCGAGTTCCACATCCCCCATGGCAGGGCAAACGCGATCCTGTTGCCTTATGTGATCGCATACAACGCGCAGAAGCCCGAAAAATTCCCCATCTTCCCGAAATACAGCGAGTTTAAGGCAGACTATAAATATGCCCAGATTGCGCGGCATGTGGGCCTGCCCGGTGCGACGCAGGAGGAGCAGATCGCGTCACTCATAGAAGCGGTTCGGGGCCTGATGAGAGAGCTGAATATTCCGATGAGCATCAAGGACTGCGGCGTTGACGAGGCGGAATTTTTCGCAAAGCTGCCTCTTCTTGCCGAAAACGCGTTTGACGACCAGTGCACGACCAGCAACCCCCGCTACCCGCTGATCCGCGATTTGGAAGAAATCTACAAAAAAGCATATTACGGGGAATAGAGCACTTTTATATGTTAAATAAGATTGAAAACAAGCGAATCGCACTGCGCAAAACCTATATTCAAGACTTTCACACAGTGCTCTTTGGTGTTTTCTAACCTTATTTATGATACACAACATTTCCACTGCTGTTCAGTTCGCTGGACGGCAGTGATTATGTGAAATAGATCTCCGCGGAACGCGGTTTTGAAAAAACAAAAGAGGTGACTGAAATTGGGAGACAACTTTTCCTCAAAATTTGAACGGGTATGCGCCATCCTGAACAAGTACAACCAGCGCTCGGACAAACTGATTCCGATCCTGCAGGAGGTTCAGGAAGAATACTCCTATCTGCCGGAGGACACAATGACCTACATTGCCACAGCGCTCGGCATTTCGCCGGGGGCCGTGTTCGGCGTGGCGACATTTTATTCGCACTTCACGCTCGAACCGAAGGGCAAGTACATTATCAAGGTCTGTGACGGCACCGCATGCCATGTGAAAAAGAGCGAGGATATTATCGGGGTAATCGAGAAGGAGCTCGGCCTGTCCTCCAAAAAGAAAACGTCCGACGACATGATGTTCACGCTGGAGACCGTGGCATGCCTGGGCGCTTGCGGCCTCGCGCCTGTTGTCGTTGTGAACGACGCGGTTCACGGCGCGATGACAAAGGAAAAAACAGCGGAGCTGATTAAGCAGATCAAGGAGGAGGAACTGGCAAATGCTACTGTCTGATAAAATTAATTTGGAAGAAAGAAAACAACATTATCTGGATCAAACGAAGAATTACCGTTCCAAAATCGTTATCTGCGCGGGAACAGGCTGCATGGCCAACGGCTCCATGAAGGTTTATGCAAAGTTCAAAGAGGTTATCCGTGACCGCGGCCTCGACGTGACCGTTGCGCTGAAAAAAGAAAAGGCCGATTACATGCTTGTGGAAAGCGGCTGCCAGGGCTTTTGTCAGATGGGCCCGCTTGTCACGATTCTTCCCGAAGACACCCTCTACACAAAAGTGCAGGTGGAGGATGTGGAGGCCATCGTTGACCAGATGCTCACAGCAAACGGAAAAGTCGAGCACCTGCTGTTTGAGCGGCCGGATACAGGCGAAAGAATCGCCAAACAGGATAAAATCCCATTTTATGAAAAGCAGCACAGAACCATGCTTAAGCTGTGCGGTAACATAGACGTGAACGATCTGGATGAATACATCGCCAACGAGGGTTATTTTATGGCGAGAAAAGCCGTTCTCGAAATGACGGATGTGGAAATCTGCAAAGAAATCCTCGACTCCGGCCTGCGCGGCCGCGGCGGCGGCGGTTTCCCCACGGGACGCAAATGGGATTTGACCCGCGTCAATGAAAGCGACGTAAAATATGTGATTTGTAACGGTGACGAGGGCGACCCCGGCGCGTTCATGGACCGCTGCGTGATGGAGGGCAACCCCCACAGCGTGCTGGAGGGCATGATTATTGCCGCAATGGGCGTCAACGCCACTGAAGGATATATTTATGTGCGAACCGAATACCCCCTTGCCGTGTCGCGGCTCAAGAGCGCGATTAAGGTTGCGCGTGAAAGCGGCATTTTGGGCAAGAATATATTTGGCTCGGGCAAGGACTTTGATATTCATGTGATGGAGGGCGCCGGCGCGTTCGTGTGCGGTGAGGAGACCGCTTTGATTTCCTCCATTGAAGGCAAGCGCGGCATGCCAACGCTCAAGCCGCCTTTCCCTGCGCAAAAGGGTCTGTTCGGCAAACCCACGCTGATTAACAACGTTGAAACACTTGCAACCGTGCCGGTTGTGCTGCGCATGGGCGCGGAAAAATACAGCCAAATCGGCACCGCCACCGCAAAGGGAACCAAAACCTTTGCGCTCACGGGCAACGTGGCAAACACCGGCCTGATCGAAGTGCCCTTCGGCTCGACACTGCGCCAGATCGTGGGCGAAGTCGGCGGCGGTGTGATGAACAACGACGGCACGCTGTGCGGCTGCGACTTCAAAGCCGTGCAGATCGGCGGCCCCTCCGGCGGCTGCCTGACCCAGGATCACCTTGACCTGCCCCTTGACTATGACAATTTGCAGAAAGTGGGCGCGATGGTCGGTTCCGGCGGCCTGGTGGTTATGAATCAGGGCACCTGCATGGTCAAGCTTGCGCGCTATTTCATGCAGTTTACGCAGAACGAGTCCTGCGGCAAATGCGTTGTGTGCCGGGAAGGCACACGGCAGATGCTCGCATTGCTCGACGATATTATAGAGGGCAATGCCACGCAGGAAACGCTGGATTTGCTCGAAGAGCTTGCGCAGACTGTCAAGGTGGGGTCCCTGTGCGGCCTCGGAAAAACCGCGCCGAATCCCGTGCTGTCCACCATGCGTTATTTTAAAGACGAATATCATGCCCATGTGTTTGACAAGCGCTGCCCCACAGGCGAGTGCGAGGCACTGGCAAGTTACAGAGTGATTCCCGAAAAATGCAAATTCTGCAGCCTTTGCGCAAAGAAATGCCCGGTTGACGCGATCAGCGGCTCAAAAGGTGTTCCTTATGTGATCGACACGGAAAAATGCATTAAATGCGGCGTTTGCATCACCGTCTGCCGCTTCGGCGCAATCATAAAAGGTTAAGGGAGGTAGCGTGAAAGATGAATCTTTCACGCGGGATTTCTGCCTTTCGCGCCAAAGAGGTCGGCGCGAATTTCATGCTTTTCAGAATGAAAAGCAAAAGCCTGAAAACGTCAGAAATCCCCACTTTGCGAAAGGAATGAAAATTAATATGGCTATTAAAACTGCTGTAATCGATAATATTATTGTGCCGATCAACGGCGAAAAAAATCTTCTTGAGCTGATCCGCAAGGCAAATGTGGAGCTTCCGACCTTCTGCTACCATTCGGAAATCAGTGTGTACGGCGCTTGCCGTATGTGCATGGTTGAGGTGGAGGGCCGCGGCGTTCTGCCCGCCTGTTCCACAGCCGTGGAAGAAAACATGGTGGTGCGCACCAGCACAAAGCAGATCCGCGATATGCGCAAGATGATCATTGAGCTGATGCTTGCAAGCCACGACACAGACTGCACGAGCTGCCCCAAGAGCGGCGACTGCCGCCTGCAAAAAATCGCAAAACAGATGGGCGTCAACAAAATCCGTTTTAAACAGATGAAAACCGTTCAGCCCGTCGATTTGTCTTCCGATTCTATCGTCCGCGACCCTGCGAAGTGCATTCTTTGCGGCGACTGCGTGCGCACCTGTAAAGAAATCCAGTCCGTCGGCGCGCTTGACTTTGCGTACCGCGGCTCAGACGCGAAGGTCATCACCTGTTTTAATAAGGGCATCGGTGAAATCGAATGCGTCAACTGCGGCCAGTGCGTCAAGGTCTGCCCCGTGGGCGCGTTAATGCCCCGCTATCATATCAACCCTGTTTGGGACGCGATTTATGACAAATCCAAAACCGTGGTCGTGCAGATCGCCCCCTCCGTGCGTGTTGCTTTGGGCGAGTATTTCGGCCATAAACCGGGCACCACGACCATCGGCCAGATCATTTCAGCCCTGCGCAGAATGGGCTTTGACAAGGTCTATGATACCAACTTCGGCGCGGACCTCACGGTGGTTGAAGAGGGCAAGGAATTCCTTGAGCGTTATGCAAAAGGCGAGAACCTGCCCCAGTTTACCTCCTGCTGCCCCGCGTGGGTCAAGTTCGCAGAGCAGTATTACCCCGAAATGCTCCCGAATCTCTCCACCTGCCGCTCCCCGCAGCAGATGTTCGGCTCGTTTGCGAAGGATAAGCTCACAAAAGATTTGGGCATTGACAGAAAAGACCTGGTTGTGGTTTCGATCATGCCCTGTACCGCAAAGAAATTTGAGGCAAACCGGGATGAATTTAAAGAGGACGGCAACCCCGACGTTGACTATGTCATTACCACAAAAGAGCTTGCGCTCATGATCAAGGAAAGCGGCATTGACTTTGACAACCTCGAGCTCGGTTCGTTTGACATGCCCCTCGGTTTCAGCACCGGCGGCGGCGTGATCTTCGGCAGCTCGGGCGGCGTGAGCGAGGCTGTGCTGCGTTTTGCGGCGGACACATTGCAAAAGGGTTCCCATCAGGAATTCAAGCAGTTCCGCGGCAACGAAAAGCTCAAGGTTTCCGAGATTGAAATCGGCGACGTAAAGCTGCGCCTTGCCGTTGTCAGCGGTCTTTCCAACGCAAGAAAGCTCATTGACAAAATCCGCAGGGGCGAAGAGCATTATGACCTCATTGAAGTCATGGCCTGCTGCGGCGGCTGCGTAAACGGCGGCGGCCAGCCCATCACGGACGACAGAACCGCTGTCGAGAAGCGGGCGAAGGGGCTTTATGACAACGACAAAATGCTGCCGCTGCATATTTCTTCTGAAAACCCGTATATCCAGCAGGCTTATAATGAAGAGCTGACTCCCAAAAAAGCGCACCATCTGCTGCACACCACCTATGAAAACCGCCGCCGTATTTTGCAGGATGATTTCCTGATTAATCCGGCAGAGAATAAAACTGTTTCGCTGACCATCTGCTTCGGCACAAGCTGCTATCTGCGCGGCGCGCAGACGCTTTACACAAGGCTGATGGAGCATATCCGCGAAAAAGGCCTTGAGAGCAAGGTGGAATTCAACGCCTCCTTCTGCGGCAAACAGTGCAAAAAAGGCCCGGTTGTCACCATTAACGGAAACACAATCGAGCACTGCACCTTTGAAATGGCAGTGGAAGAGATTGAAAAACACGTTTAATCTGAGTATTTGTCGTCTTCATACATGAAAAACCAAGCGCCGGGGGGATTGACTCCCCGGCGCGCGGTCATTATACTAATAGTATCAGGTGATCTTCCGTTCGGGAAAGAAGGAGAGATTTATGAAGCAGAGTACGGTTTACACCCTGACGGCTAACTGTCAGGACTGCTACCGCTGCGTGCGTGTCTGCCCCGTCAACGCCATCCGCGTCAGCGGCGGGCAGGCGCAGGTGCAGGACGAATTGTGCATCAAATGCGGCACCTGCGTGCGCGAATGCCCCCAGCATGCCAAAACGATTATCTCGTCGCTCGACGACGCAAAGCAAATCATAAGCAGCGGCGTTATCACGGTGGCGAGTGTCGCGCCGTCTTTTGTTGCGGTTTTCGGCAAGGAGCTCGCGTCGCGCTTTCCTTCGGCCCTGCGCCGTCTCGGTTTTCACCATGTATGTGAGACGGCCGAGGGCGCGAAATATGTCACAGACAAATCCTTTATGCCTGAAACGGCCGGCAGCATCTGCACCGCCTGCCCGGCTGTCGTGAATTATGTCGAGCAATATAAGCCCGAACTGATTCCCGAGCTGATTCCCGTTGTGTCGCCCATGATCGCCCACGGCCGGCTGCTCAAGGAGTATTATCCGGGCTGCGCGGTGGTCTTCATCGGCCCCTGCGCCGCAAAGAAGCAAGAGGCGCGGCGGCCGGAATACCAAGGAATTATTGACGCGGTGCTGACCTTCACAGAGTTGCAGGAGTGGTTCGACGAAGAGGATATCCACCTTGAAAACTGTATTGAAAGCGGCTTTGAAAATAAAAAAGACCTCGGCGACGCGCGGCTGTTTCCCATTCAGGGGGGCATGCTCAAAACGGGTAATATCGCCGGCGACATCGCGGACACGGACGTGCTGCATGTGAGCGGAATCGACGATGTGATGACGCTGTTTGACACGGACAAAAACCGCTGGAACTACCGCTATGTGGAACTTCTGTTCTGCAAAGGCGGCTGCATTGACGGCCCGGCTGTCTGCGACGGGAAAAATATGCTGGTGCGTAGAAAAGATATTATTGATTATGCCGAAAAAATGAATGCTTTGCCTAAAACCGATGATCCGACAGAGGTGGACTACGACGCGAAATTTGACAAAGATGAACAGGCAAGGCCGGAGGTTTCAGAAGCGCAGATCAACATTGTGCTTGAGCGCACGGGCAAGAGCGACCCGGTGTGGGAGCTCAATTGCGGCGCGTGCGGCTATAAAACCTGCCGTGAAAACGCCGAGGCCGTGGTGCGGGGCATGGCCGAACCCGAAATGTGCGTTTCTTATATGCGCCGCCTTGCCCAGCAGCGCACAGACCGGATTATTGAAACCACACCGAACGGCATTGTGATTTTAGACCAGGAGCTGCGCATTCTGGAGATGAATCCCGCGTTCCAAAAAATGTTTCTGTGCAACAACGGCATTCTCGGGCGGCACATCTCTTATCTTGTGAACGCCGAGGGCTATGAAAAACTGATGACGGAAAACATTGACAAATATGAGTCTATCCAATCAAAATACGGCATTCGTTACCATGAAATTCTCTATCCCCTGCGGGAAGAAGAGCAGTATATCGGCATTTATTCCGATATTTCAAAAGTTAAGTTTGACAATAAACAGCTCGACGTCGTCACGGCGCAAACACTCAAGCACGCGCGAGAGTTTTTGAACCATCAGATCACGTTCGCGCAGGAAATGGCGCACTTCCTCGGCAAGAGCACCGCCAAGAGCGAAGAGTTGGCGAGAAGCATTATCAACCTCTATGAAAGCCCGCAGGATGCGGATGAAAAGAAAGGCGTAAAGTGAGAAACTTCAAAAATAAAACTTCCGCCTCGCAGAGAAAGGATGGCCATAACGGTGAAATTTTTTGAGGACACTGTCTGCCAGCAAAAAAAAACGGGTTACAGTGTTTGCGGCGACTATTATTTAAGCGAACGCACCGAAGAGGGCAGCCTGTTTATCCTGTGCGACGGCATCGGTTCGGGCATTTATGCGAATATTGCCGCGATTACCTGCGCCGAGCGCCTCTTGGAGCTTGTGCGCGAGCGGGTGTCTTTGCGCGCGGCCTGTGAAATGGTGGCCAGCTCCATGCATAAGGCGCGGGAGGCGGATATCCCCTTTTCAGCCTTTTCAGCCCTTGAGGTGCTGCCGGACGGCCATTTCTGGGTCTATACCTATGAAGCGCCGGACGCGATTGTTTTCCGCAACGGTTCGGCGTCCGTCCTTTCGCCCCGGTTTTACACCGCGGGTTATGAGGTCATCGGCGAATCCTTTGGGAAATTGACCTACGGCGATGCAATCCTGCTCTCAAGCGACGGCGTGACGCAGGCGGGTCTCGGTCACGGCTACGGCATGGGTATCGGCACGGCCGGAGTGATAAAATTTATCAACCACACCCATGTGGAAGAAGAGGATATCAACCTGCTGCCCGAAAAGATTGCGGCGATGTGCTCATCTTTCATGCAAAACCGGTTTGAGGACGACACCAGCGTTGCGCTGATTCACTGCCGTGAGGCAAGGCAGCTTTCGATTCTCACGGGTCCGCCGTCCAAGCCTTCTCTTGATTCTGAGTGCGTAAATTTTTTCATGAGTCTGCCGGGGCAGAAAATTGTCTGCGGCTCCACAACGGCGGACATTGTATCGAGGGAGCTTGGGCGCAAGGTGGAGCTTGTGAACATGAGCCCCACGCCGGGCGCCCTGCCGGAATACTGCATGGAGGGCATTGACCTGACCACCGAGGGCGCAATTACCCTCAACCAAGTCTATAACATCCTCGACGAGCCGCCCGAAACCCTTTCGCAGAATTCAAATGTGGAGTATTTTTGCCTGCTGCTTCTGCAGGCCGATGTGATCAACTTCATTGTGGGCACCACCGTCAACCATGCCCACGAGGACTTGATTTTTAAGCAGGCGGGAGTTCGCACGCGCAAGACGATGACGACATTGTTAATTGAAAAGTTGTGCAGCCTGGGGAAACTTGTTATTGAGCGCAATTTCTAGGCAATCTTATTTAATAAGGTAAAATAAAAAACAATATAAAAAACCGGCACAGGCTTTTTATTACCTGCGCCGGTTTTTATGCTGTTGTATTGCGTTCGCTGCTTTATAATTCAGTGATTCATATCACAACATCAAATCTGAGCTTTTGTTTCATCCTTTTTATACTTCATGAAATAGATATATGCTCCTGCGATGGCAACAAACCCCACAAAAAGCAGCAGCACCGCGCCGACAATGCGCTTTGTCGGACTTTGTGTCTCTCTTTCTTCACCGGAGGGGTTGTCCTCCCCATCTAAAATAACTGAAATCACGCGTGTCGTGTATTCCGTAGGCGAGGTATCTTCCACAATTGTGTTGGTGGTTGTTTCCGCCCCTTCCGGCGGCTCGGTGGGGTTGGAGGAATCGGGGGCGGTGGTTGTTTGGGCGGGTGCGGAAGGGTCCGGCGGCACATAGGCCGAATGCACCTTACCGCCCTCGCCGTCCGCATATATGCTTGAAATACTCTTTATGTTCTGCGTTTTTAAGCCGAAAAATTGCATGGGGATGCAGTCCACAAGCGCACGCGCGCCCAAATCAGAAAAATGCACGCCGTCCGTTGTGTAGTCTGCCCGCAATTTATTGCGGTCGGCAGAGTCGCGCAGTGAATCCGTGTCAATATAACCGTTGATGGTATTGGTGTTTTTGATCCACTCGTTCAGGCTTCGCAGCATGCCCTCGGCATTGACATTCCAAGTGAGGTTATTGGAAGGGGAGAGTGCGAAGTCGCGGGTGTAGCCCTTCCATGGTGTTCTGAAAAAGAAATAAACTTCGATTTTTGCGGCATGAGCCATGGTGATCAGCTTTTGATAGCCCGCTATGATATCCTGCACGGAAGAATAGGGCGCCTTGCCCTCCATGCTTTTGGTCATGGGGTGCAGAACATCATTGATGCCGATTTTGATAAACACCTTTTTCACGCCTGCCTGCGAAACAACATCATGCGCAAAGCGGTCAATGCCCGCCTCGCCATAGATCATGCCCACGGTGCTGACGTTTTCACTGTCATACAGCAGGCGGTTTGCAACAATGCCCTGCTGCAAAACGCCGATGTTGTTTACCCCGTTTTCCGCAAATTTTTCGGCCAGATAGTAGGGTGACTGGTTCGTCACTGTGGAATCGCCGAAAATCACCACGGAATATGCCCCCGGGGCGTTGACGTCGACATTTGTTAAAAACGGAATGGTGTGGTAGGTAATGGAGCCTGACGAAAACAGGAGCGGCGTCGCGCGGGAAAGACTTTCAGCGCCGATCTGGTTGCCTGCCGCCACATAGGAGGTCGCGCCGTAAAACCCTGCGGTTGAAATGTTTGTGAAGCTGTTGATATAATAAGAAATGCTGAGCGTTTCCAGCGCAACCACATTCATTTTGACCGGGTCAGAATAGAGATATTGCCCCACGGGAACGGTGACCGAGGCCTGGCCGTTAAAGGTCAGGTTTTTTGATGAACCGGCAAGAATCTGTTCTTCATTTTTTGGGTTTGTCCGCGCTATGCTTGCGGCCTCGATCTTCAACGGGGATTCGCCGTAAAGGTTTGAGACCCGAACGCGAAGCGCGTTGCCTCCCAAAGTCAGCTGCACAACGGAACGCACGGTTCTGTTGCTCAAAAAATCCATCAGGCGAATTCCACCCACCTTTACCCCGGCTTTTACCGGGCTGGTGCTCCAAGACCCCACCCATGTGTAATCAGAACTGTCTTGCGAAAAGGCAGCCAGCGGTACGGAAAACGACAGAAGCATCACACATAATAAAATGCTCAACCCCTTGATGCCGGCTTTCATAACTCCATCCCCTTTAATCCATAAGCACGCACTTGTGCGTACGCAGATATGACACAAACTTGTTCTCAATGAACAAACTCTAAATAAAATTTTAACATTTGGCGAAGCGTTTGTCAATCAAGAAAAAGTTTTGTTATAGTCGATTAACTCAAAAAGCGGTACAAGATTTGCGAGGATTATTTTTGTCGAACAAGGCGGAGGACACAGCCTTACTGGCGTAAGGCAAGGACGACAACGCAGGTCGGCGGAAATAAGACCGCAAAAATGTATCGATTTTTGGGTTAATCGACTATAAATGTTGTTTTCTGCATGGGCTATGACCGAACTGTTTTTCAAAGCGGCCTGATCATAAAAAAAGCGTGATGCGTTTGCACCACGCTTTTTTATTCTGTTTCGTTAGCCTAAGATGCCGCCGCCCTTAATTTCTTGTTTTTGCGCATAGCCGGTTTTGTCGCTGTAGCCGACCGGGCCGACATACTTAAAGACCGCGTCGCTGATTGCCTTGAGGAACCACTCCAGGAAAGAAAGCTTCGGGTCGGCGGAGGGTGCCGTATAAACTTCGCCTTTTGCTTCGGCAATCGCAATTCTCAGGTTGAGAGTGAGGGGTTCAACGGATTCCTGACCGCCGGAATATGTTGTGTCAAGGAAGGTCTGCGCCTCGTCGAGCGCCGCCTGCAGCGCGGGAAGCTTGCCTGCGACATAGTCCTCAGGGGCGGCGAGTATGGCTTTCGCCTCTTTGATAGCGCCGGTGAGGCCGTTTGTCTTTCTGCCTTCAATAAACTGCGGGAAACGAACCGTGTCGGTTTCGATAGAATCGATATGGCCTGTGACGATCTCGCTTGCGAGCTCCAGCACAAGGTCTGTGCGGCCGACTTCATGGTGCTGGTTAAGATAGAACCACGTATTGTCTTTGAACAGGCAGGTGGACGCGTCGACGCTCTTGTCGGGTGAAATATATTTCGGGTCCGCAGCCGCAAGGTATTCGTCAGAGAACTGTGTGTTCGCGGGAACGGCTGTCGCGCCCAGGGATGTGGACTGAATGGGGATCATCGCGTCGGAGTTTGTGGTTTTTGTTGAACCCACAATGCCGAAATAGCTGTAGTCGCCGTAGCCGAAATCAAGGTTATAGCCGCATATGTTATAAATGCCCACGCCTGAACCCTTAATAGCAAGAAGGTTGTCATGCAAATTCAGCTGCGCCTGATGGAAGCGGTCTGTTTTTTCTTTGAGAAGCGCTTTTTCAGGTGTGTTCAGATATCTGTCCGCAAGGCCTTCATAACGGTCCTTCGGGACCATTGCCCAGAACTGCGGGGCGTTCAGAAGAAAAGTTTCAAGAACAGAATCCGTCATTCTTGTGAGCGTTTTTTCAAACACGCTGCGGGGCAGAACACGCACCATGATATTGACAAGATAGCCCAGCGCCTTGTTGCCGATGCTGTCCATGATGTTCGGGAAGAACTCAGAGAACACAAATTGGTCGTCAAGGTTGAAGTTGCGCGCCATTAAATCGCTCATAACGTCTGTGCCGTCCAGCAAAGAAACCACATTGATGATTTTGTTAACTGAGGAGTAATCGGCGCCCTCGTAATCGGCCCAAGAGGTTAAGACCGTGCCGCCGAGGCTGACGGAAACGATGTTCACCTTTTCGGCGTTGCGCTCACTTTTTACAAAATCGATATAATCCTGCAAGTTTTTGCCGTTTTCAACGGGGTTGCCAAGCAGCGGGAACGCGAAGAGATAAATATTTTCTTCACCGATTCTTTCTGCGAGATCCTGCATGGGAATATCGCGGTAGAACTGGTAATTATCCTCTTCAGTCATTTCGCCCACGGAGCAGTCAAAGGTTCTTGTGACCAGGTTCTCGGCGGGAGTGCCGTCGGGGTTGGATTTTTGAATGGAGAAGAGGTCGCAGCCCAACTCATAGACCTTGTCCGTAAAGCCGAGAGAGTCGCGCTGGGTGATGAGGGTTACGAACAACGGCAACAAAAGCTTCTTTAGAATTTTTCCCACAACGCCGGCCGGGTCGATAATCATCAGGCCGCCGCTGAGCTCGTCGCCGTCGGCGTTCAGGACGGGGTCGCCGTTTTCATCGGCAAGATAAGAAACAGACTGGCTGATTCCCGGAAGGATAATGGTGGGATAAATTTCATCCTCTTGCGTCAGGGCTTTCTGCACTTGAAAAGGAACGTCGGCAGTTTCCCCATTATCTGCCGGTGCGGCCGAAGCCACGGTGACTGCAGAAAGGCCGAGTAAAACCGCTAAAAACAGGGAAAGCAGTTTTTTGGTTCTTTTTGACATTTGTGTACTCCTCCTAATTTTTACGTGCAAGCATATTCAACGTTCCAAAAGCACACCAAGAAATCATGTTTCTGATGTGCTTTTAGATACGAGGTTATTATAACATGAATTGTTGCATAATTCAAGCAAAAATAACATATTTATAGCCGCTGTTGTTCGCGTCTTTGGCAATGGATACAAGGAAAGAGCCGTCCGCCAGGGCGGTGGGGTCGACGATATACAGGAAGCTTTCGTTATAGTACAGCTCGCCTGCGGCTCCGGCCTTGTCCGCGATCGCGATTGCCGCAAAATTTTTGGAAATGCCCCGCAGCAGCACCTTGCCGGACTTTTCGTTCACGCTGAACAAATCAGGCTTGAATTCTTCGGAGCCTTCAAACGCAAGCGTGGTTTCCGCAAGCGTTTCGAGGTCTGTAAGTTTATAAGTGGCCTTTTCAAGCAGGTATTTGCCGGCGCGCAGATAGTCGTTTTTATAGCTGCCGCTGAAGGTCTTCACCGTTTCATAATCTTCGGAATTGTCTTTTTTGTTCAGCATAAGGGCAAAGCCGTTTTCGGTGTTTTTGAGAAAATAAAAGCCGTTTCCGTCCTCAGTGGCCCTGCAGTAATAATCCGCGACGTCAAGGGCGCGGCGCTGATTGTCCTTGTTGTTATATCCCGCTTCGCCGCTGCGGAAAATATCCGTTTGGTTGGCGTCGAGATGATAGTGCCTTGACGAGAAGAAAAACAGATATTTGCCGGCATCCTTGACCGCATCGGTTGTGATCATGTGATAGCCTTTTCTGTATGCGCCGCGCTCGTCGATGCCGCGGTTTGCGTCATAGAGCAGCTTTTTTGTTTCTTTGGACGAGGCGTTGAACTGAAAAGGCTCTTCATAAATTTTATCATTTAAAAAGAAGTTTTCTTTATTCGTGTCAACAAGCAAAAGATATGTATTTGACTTTGCGAACGTTTCGGGCAGGTTCATGAGCTTGAAAAACGCATAGTCATAATATTGCACATCGGCGTCTGAAATTTCGGTTGTGAACAGGCCGTAGCCGCTGACGGTGTCGCCCTGCTTATAATAATAGACCGTGGCGGGAATTTTCTGGTTGCTGCAGGTAACGCTCAGGTCATAGGAGCCGGTGGCCTCGACCTTGTTCATGGCGCCGTCTTCATACTTATAAAAAGCGACCTTCCCGCCGGTGCTGACCGTATAAAAGATGTTTTCGATATCAGACTCGAGCAGGGGCGTCTGCAGTTCGCCCTCGGTTTTGACAAGGGCGAGATACGCCTGGGTGTCGACTCCGTTTGGGGCCTTGCTTGTGGTTGTTGTGCCCGGCTGCGGGTCTGAGCCCCGCGTCAACAAGAAAATCAGGCCGCCAATGGCAGCCACAAGCACTATGCCGATAATACTGTAAAAACGTTTCGTTTTTTTCATCAAAAACCCTCCTGATCCTATCGCACCGCGCCGGGCCTGTCCAAAAAACCGGCGCATGAAATCCTTTTTTCTCCGCAACGGGCACGCAGCCGATGTGCGGAGCGTTTTCGGGCTGCTAACAAACAAGGCCGCCGTTGACGCCTATTACCTGCCCGGTGAGGTAAGACGCGGCGTCGGACGCCAAAAAGCGCACGGCGCTTGCCACTTCACCCGCCAGGCCGATGCGCCCCATGGGAATTTCTTCTTTTAACAGGGCAAGGTCGGCTTGTGAAAACGGGGAGAGCATGTCCGTTGCAATCGCCCCCGGCGCGACACAGTTCACCGTGATGCCGGACGGCGCAAGCTCTTTTGCCAGTGCTTTTGTCAGGCCGATGACGCCCGCCTTCGCGGCGGAGTAGTGCACCTCGCACGAGGCCCCCGCCTGCCCCCACACAGAGGCGATGTTGATGATGCGCCCCGATTTCTGTTTCACCATTTCGGGAACGGCCTGCCTGCAGCAAAAGAATGTGCCCGAAAGGTTTGCGCCGAGCATTGCCTGCCAGTCTTCATCCGTAATATCCGTAAAAAGCTTCTGCTGCGCAATGCCGGCGTTGTTCACCAAAACCGAAACGGGGCCGAACGTATCAGAAGCCTGCGCAAACATCTCAAAAACCGCATGGCTGCTTGAAATATCGCAGGCAATGGCCAGCGTTTGATGCCCGCGGGAGTTCAGCTCTGCTGAAAGCCGCAGCGCCTGTTTTTCGGATGTGTGATAACAAAAAGCCACGCGCAGGCCGTCACCGCACAGCCCGCGGACAATTTGTTCGCCGATGCCTTTCGCGCCGCCGGTGACAAGGGCTGTTTGCGGCATAAAAACACAGCTCCTTTCCCAAAAGCATAGATACATGAGCGCAAGACGCTCAAAGTTTTGCGCTCACAAGAGTTTATGCAAAAATGCCGCCCGTCAAAATGAGCGGCATTTTGCTTGAAGCCGTAAACCTTTTTGTTTTTTTTAAGAGGTCATGCCCATGTCGGTGAAGAAGGAAATCATGTTTTGCTTTTTGTAGCCCGAGATGGGATTGACGTCTGAAAGCTGGATGTTCGCGTTAAACTTTGAAATTTGCATATTCAGCCCGGCCTTGCCGCTTGCGTCGACCGACTCGAATTTTACTGGGTTGTTGCCCTTGAGATAAACGTACATGGTTTCGCCGCTTGCGCCTTTATAAGTATAACGGGTGACGGCCTGACCGTCAAGAGAAACGGTTGAGATCTGGGGCTCGGAGCTTGTGCTGAAAATGCTTTTGAACGCGTCCGTCGCGCTGCTGATGTTGAGGTCATCCAAATTCATGCCCTGCGCTTTCATCAGCGTTTTGCTGATGGTCGTATAGGTTTGCTTCTGGGTGTTGATCAAGTAAAATTCATTGTCATAAATGCCGACGGAAAGGCGGGTGTTTTCGTCAAAATCCATTTCCACGCGCATGTTTTGGTCATACAGCATAATGTCTATTTCTGTGGTCTTGCCTTCGGCGTCAGTCATGGCGCAAACCATGTGGAAACGGTTTGCATTGAATGCGTTGGCAATGGTCTGAATGGCTTGCGAGGCCGTATTCGGGTCAGATTGCTGCCCCGTGATGGTTGTTTGCGTTTGCCCGGACGGTGCGTTCGCCGGAGCGGTTGTGTTCTGGCCGATCGGCACATAAACGTTGTTTATGATTTCCTTGCCGTTTTCATCCGTCGTTTTCATGGTGACGTTCTGGCCGCTTGCGTCCGTCAGGTGCTCAAGACCCTCCGGCGCGGGCTTTGTTGTGGCCGTTGTGTTGGAGCCGCCGGTTGTGGTTTCTGGCTTGTCAGGGGTGCAGCTTGAAAAAACAAGTGCAAGAACCAGTGTCAATGCGCCAAATGAAATCACTATTTTTTTGGTGTTCACTTTTTATCACACTACCTTTTTAGAATAAATTACAAAAGAGTCCCGGTTGCACCTATTCTCATAAAGCTGCAAACAATAGGAGGGATTTATAGATACAAACATCTTGTACCTATTATTTTACTGGAACACATTTCAAAAATCAAGAAACAATTTGTGACGAAAAGATTAACGTTGGATGGGGCACAGGCACAATTGCAAGAAAATTGTCACAGTACCTGTAAAACAGGCGGCAGCGTATGTCAATCTTTGCGCTCCGCTTGCAAAACGGCCGCGAACAGGTCGTCCAGCCAGCCGCCTTCAAACAGCTCAATCACGCCGCCGTCGGCGGCGGACGCAAGGCGCGGGTCGATGGGCAGCTTTGCGGTGGTTTCAATCCCGTGCGACGCGGCAACCGCGTCCACGCGGCTTTCGCCGAAAACAGAGTACTGCTTGCCGCAGTCGGGGCAGGTGACATAGCTCATGTTTTCAACAATCCCCAGCACGGGCACGTGCATCATCTCGGCCATTTTGACTGCCTTTTCCACAATCATGCCCACAAGCTCCTGCGGCGAGGTCACAATGACGATGCCGTCAAGCGGAACAGACTGAAACACCGTCAGCGGCACGTCGCCCGTGCCGGGAGGCATGTCGATGAACATAATGTCCACGTCGCCCCACACGACGTCCGTCCAGAACTGCTTGACGGTGCCCGCAATGATGGGGCCGCGCCAGACGACAGGGTCGGTTTCGTTTTCAACCAGCAGGTTGAGTGATATGACCGAAATGCCTGTTTTGGTTTTGACAGGATAAATACCGAACTCGCCGCCCATTGCCTTTTCATGCAGGCCGAACAGCTTGGGGATGGACGGGCCGGTGATGTCCGCGTCCAGAACCGCGGTTGCAAGCCCGTTTCTGCGCGAGAGCACAGACAGCAGGGAGGTAACGAGCGATTTGCCCACGCCGCCCTTGCCGCTGACGACGCCGACGACTTTTTTAATGCTGCTCAGCTCGTGGGGCTTTTCAAGAAAGCTCTTGGGGTCCTTGCGCTCGGCGCAGTCGCTTTGGCAGGACGAACAGCTGCCGGAACAGGTTTCACTCATTGTAATAACCACCTTCTGAAGGGTGCCGCATGCAAATTTCCGCAACACCGTAATGTTTCATAAAATAGTATCGCCGCAATCCGGCAATCTATGAAAGATATGCATTAACTTAAAAATGAGACGGCCCGCGCGTGTAAAACTTATATCAAAGGTTTTCACATGTGCTTTCGAATGTTTTCTAAGCTAATATACGCCTGTTTGCGTCGGATGTCAAGAAATCAGCGGGTTTCGGCATGGAGAGCAGCCGCTTTGTCGGAGATCGGCATTACAGATCGACTCCGTTGAAACGCTTCACCGGGCTGAGCTCGGGATCATTCACGCGGTAAACGGCCTGCAAAATTTCGTCATCCCGGCTGGGCGCCTCTGTGACCACATCTTCAATCATATAAGGGCCGTTTTTAAAATGCCCCAGCACCACGCCGCTGAATTCGCCGTCGATGAGCAGATATTGCAAACTGTCATAGTCGGGATGCCTGTATTTTTCTTTGAGCCGGTGCTCGTTGGATTTTACAAGAAAATCATTGCGGTGCATGGCAAAAACGCCGCGTGGCGCAGGGGTGAGCGTGCTTTCTAACAAAGGAAGGTCGGCGGTGAGCACATAGCCGTCTTCGGCTTCACACAAAATGCCCTCGTTGACCAGTGCCTGCACACTTGTCGTGATTTCTTTTTCGGGCAGCTTGAAGAATGATTTTGCCATTTTTGAGTCAAACAGAACATTGCGAAAGGCAAACCGCCGCAGCATGGTTTGCAGCGCTTCCTGCCGCGTGTATTTTTGCGTGTCAACATGGGGGAACATTTCAGAGAAGCGATACCAGCCCCTGTCCCACTCGCCGTTGTATTGGTCTTCATAAATGAAAAACGCCTCCTGCAAGCGGTGGAGCACGGGCGTGATCTCCTTCACGAGCATGCCGGTCAGCTCTTTCATCTGTTGAATGTTGAGCGGCCCCTCCCGCTCGATCAGTTCCAAAAGAGTTTGCTGGGCGAGAGTCCTGTTTGCAAGGGGTTTTCGGCACAGGCACGTGAACAGTTCCATATCCTCTTGCATGACCCAGCCGAGGTTGCCGCCCAAAAAGCGCCCTTTGACGAGCGCGCGGCTTTCTTGACGGGCGCGGTTATACTCCTTGTCGTCAAACGCGGCGCGAAAGGTGATGCTCGGCGGGTCGCCGAAGCCGTTCCAATAGACATTCTGCCCGGGCTGGGTGTCGCGGTAGAGTTCGAGATATTCCCGCTCGTCTGCCTGCCGTGCAAGATGCTGCCGCTCCATGCGCAGGGAGTTGACTTGCAGCTTGGTGAACATGGTTTTCGACCCCCTTTGTTTTCAGTATCAAAAGTATATCGTGTTTCTTATACATTTACAAGCATCTGGCGGCAAAAAAACCGGCTGCGCACCCAAAACAGGTACACAGCCGCCGGCAGATGTGTTCATTTTTTCATAACGGGAATCCAGACCTCGCTTTTGCTGTCGGGTTTGCTGACGTCCTCGTCATAATAGACCTCGATGTCAGGCGCGTTGCCGTATTCGTAACCCGAGCCTGGCAGCCATTCGGTCACGATGCGCTTTTGCAGCTCCTGTATGGCTGCCGGCATGGGGCCGGTGCACTCGAAAATGGCCCACGTGGCGGCGGGCATCGTGAATTCCTCCATGCCCACGGGCGCAGGGATTGCGGACGCGGCGGCGATATAATAGTCAAATTTGTTTTCATGGGGCACCATGTCGCATGCGCTGATGCCCAGCATGCCCATCGGTTCGCCGTTCATCAGCCGCACGATTTCCGCCGCCTTGCCGCTCTGGACCGTTTCTGCCCAGAATGCGGGGATTTGGGCGTAGCACACCCCGTTCTCCATGGTGCTGGAACACTTCGCGCCCACAACGCGGAAGGCGCTTTTTTCTTCGATTCGATACTGCATGATGCTTGCTCCTTTAACTGAAATGTGAAAGGAGATCGGTGGATAGGCCTTGAGCACAACGCCCTTTTGACGCGCGGCGTTCGGCGTGAGCCCGTGCATGTTCTGAAACGCTCTTGTGAACGCGGTTGGGGATTCATAGCCGTATTTCAGGGCGATGTCAATGACCTTTTCGCCGCTGTTCTGCAGATCCACTGCCGCGAGCGACAGCCGCCGCAGGCGGATGTATTCAGACAGCGGCACCTCGGCCATATAAGAGAACATGCGCTGAAAGTGATAGACCGAGCAGCACGCCTTTTGCGCAATCGCCGCGTAGTCAAGCTCGTCTGCCAGATGTTCTTCCACATAGTCGAGCGCTTCGTTCATCCGTTTGAGCCAATCCATAAAGTCTCTCCTTTCCGTGTTTCAGTGTATCAGGAAGCGGTCAGGGCTTCCTCTCTTTTCATGCACGATTATGCGAGGTCATTTTACGAGCGTTTTCAGCCCCTGCTGTTTTTTGAAGATGCCGAGCAGCAGAGCCACAAAATAAACCTGCACCGAGCTTGTCAGAAGATCCTCGATGATGCGCGGGATCAGCAGCACCGAAAACGGCAGCAGCTTCCATGACTCGATCGTTTCCCGCAGAACAACGGTGTTTAAGGTCGTGACCACAAGGCCCGCGAGCACCATCATGATCAGCAGCGGCAGAATCTGCATCTTGTTCTCACCTTTTAAGAGTTTCTTTGACAAAACGAAATCGGCGATTAAGAGAAGAATGCCGAACGCGGCCGCGCCGACGACGCCCGCGGTCACAAAAATGATATAGGTCGCGAGCGTGCCGCCCGGGTCCTTTGCGCCGGCGGTTCGTGTGATCAAGAGGCGGCTCACGAGGTGCATGCCTTCTGTCGCAACGTCCTCGGGCGGGGTGTTTTCATAAAAGCTTTTGTCAATGCCGTCGGCTGCGAGAAAAGCGATGTTGCAAATGCCGAGCAGCAAAATCAAAACAGAAAATACGGCGACCGCAACGCGCATTTTCGCGCTGTTTTTGTTGCGCAGCGCCATCCAAAGCAGGCCGCGCAAAGCGCCGCCCAAGGCCACCGCCAGCGTCATGAACGGCAGGTATGCCCCCGTGGGCTTGAGCAGAAAGCCTAAAATATCTGAGAGCGCGGCCACGATCGCGCCGTAAACAGGGCCGAACAGGATTGCCGGCATCATGGAAAAAATGCCCGAGATGTCAATGCGCATGCCGTTTTGCCCGAACAGGGGAACATAGAACGAAAACACGGTTTTCACCACGACCGCAATGCTGAGAAATACCGCGGAAACCGTCATGCGGCGCACATATAAAGATGACTTTTTCAATTGAATGACTCCTTTGGGCCGCAAACGGGCGATGCCCGGTCATACGCGGCCGATACGATTTTAGTGTTGGCAAATATTCAATTGAACGTTATGTTTTTCTCATAAAAAACACCTCCGGCAACGCAGCACAGCTGCATAACCGAAGGCGAAATTATCACCGAGCTATTTATGCAGCAGCGGGATGCGAACCCTGCACCGCAAGCCGTCGTGTGTTTTTTCATCATGAAGCACACGCCCCTGGCTTTTCGTCCCCCTGACAACTCCCCGTTCAGAAGGCACTGCAAATCTGCGATTTAACGCGCAGGATTCTACTCTGCTTTTTTTAATTGTCAATCATGCCGCCGCGCGGCCGAAACCGAAACGCGTTTTGTTCGGCGAAAGTATAGTATCACAGTTTTCAAATTTTGTCAATTGCCGAGCGGGTGTTACTTACAGTTGATGGCAGAATTGCTCTAAAAGAAAAAGGTGCGAAGACTCTCCCTGAAATGCAAAATAGCATGGTTGTATGATGCTTATAAAAATCAAAAACAAAACCGATTGCGTGGCCGGCTTTTAGTCCATGATTGTTAGCAGTGTTTTAGCGTTTATTCATAAAGTCCTTCGGTGGATGCGCCGCTTTTTCCGGTGATGCCGATCACCCGCGGCCATTTGTTGGTTTCAATGATTGTTGTGGCATTAATGTTTCCTAAATGGGCATAAAAATGCCGAAATTGTGACAAGATCAGGGAGAGCCTGTTTGAATGGCAGCCCTTGGGAATTTCATATAGCATATCATCTGTAAGGGCATCCAAATAACTTGTAATTTTATTGCGGATGCTCTCAAGATAGCACGACAGTTCCTCTTTTGAAAGGGCTTTTTCACTGACATGATTCAATGAATTTAAGTTTTCTTCATGAAAAACAGGTTCGTCCTATTGTTTCGGGTTTATGAACCATTGGTCACAGGAATGAAGCATGTGATATACATGTTTCCATACCGGCAGGTCACAAAGGATGAAATCCAAATTGCAGGTTTGCAGCATGATGTTTGCATTGTCAAACAGAACTTGTGTGCTTTTGCTGATTATGCTGACCAGTTCGCGAGTCATAATTTCATCTCCGTTTCACAAATCATAAGGAGCGTTGCTTTATACAGTCAAACAGAAGGTTTGTTTATGTTTCATTTTGTTCAAGACAGCGCCCTCGCCGTTTCATAGGCGCTGCGGGTGGCCTCGGCGATGCGTCCGATCTTTTTTGCGTCGCCCACGATGAACACGCGGGGAAATGCTGTTTTCAACGCTTCGGCCAGTTCGTTGCGGCTGCGCACGCCCACCGCGAGCACCACATGGTCCGCCGGCAGGGTTTTCGCCGTGCCGTCCGCAAGGGTCAGCACAATGCTCCCGTCGCAAATTTTTGTGAGGCGGCTGCCTGTATGGAACGCTGTGCCGTACGCTTTCAACTTCGGCAGGATGTCGTCCGTGTGCTGATGATAGACGCCGGGGGCGATTGTATTCGCCATTTCAATGATGCTGACCCGGTTGCCCTGCGCGCACAGCAGCTCGGCGGTTTCAAGGCCCGTCATGCCCGAACCCACAACGGCAACCTGCTTGCCGGAGAGATCGACGGAACCGTTCAAAATTTCTGTTACGGTGCAGACGTTGTTGCCGCATACCCCCGCAATGCCCCTCGGCGTGACTGCTTCGCCGCCTGAGGCGAGAATCACGGCATATGGCTCAAGCCGTTTCAATTCCTCTGTGGTTGCAGGTGTGTTATAGCGGATTTCCGCGCCGTTTTCTGTCGCGGCATGGAGCAGGTCTTCATAGCACCAGGCGATTTTTTCTTTGTGGGGCGGCTCTTTGCCCAATAAAAGCTGGCCGCCCGCGCGGCTTTCTTTTTCAAAGATCACAGCATGAAATCCCCTTTTTGCAAGCACCCCGGCCGCAGTCAGCCCCGCGGGGCCCGCGCCGATGACGGCGACGGTTCTACCCCTGCCATCCTGAGGAAATGCTTCAGGCTGAACGGATTCCTTGCAGGTGCGCGGATTCACCGCGCAGGTGCCGCTTGTGCCCGAAAAGCCGCCCTTGAGCATACTCTCAAAGCACCACAGGCAGTTGATGCAGCGTTTGATACTTTCCTCTTTGCCTGCTTGCGCCTTGTTTGCCCATTCGGGGTCTGCAAGCAGTGGACGGCCGAGGCTCACAAAGTCCTGTATGCCGGACATAAGTTTTGCCTCCGCCTCCGCGGGCGTTCTTGTGAGGTTCGCGGCCAGAACAGGGATGTGCACCGCCTCTTTCACGGCTTTTGCGAGATGGTCGCGCCAGCCGGCGGCGAAGGTGACCGGCTCAAGCCACTGGTTTTTTGTTTCGTAGGTGCCGCCGCTCACGTCGATCGCGTCGATGCCCAGTCGTTCAAGGGCTTTGGCGATTTTTACACCCTCGGGCAGCTCGATACCCTGCCCGCTTTCGCCGATTTCTTGATAGAACTCGTCGACCGAAAGCCGCACGACGATCGGAAACGTGTCGCCGCACTTTTTGCGGATGTCCGCAATAATTTCTTTCACAAAGCGCAGGCGGTTTTCAAACGAGCCGCCGTAACCATCTGTTCTGCGGTTTGTGTGCGGGCTCAAAAACTGCTGGATCAAATAACCGTGTGCGGCGTGCAGCTCCACGCCGTCCGCCCCGCTTTTTTGCACACGCAGCGCGGCGTCGCCGAACTCGCGGATGATTTTTTCGATTTCACTCACGCGCAGCGCCCGTGTTTTTTGCTTTTGATGGCGGCAGGGCACGGCGGAGGGCGCGACGACCGCGGGCAGCAGGCGCGAGCGCTCCAAAAGGTCATTGAACGCGGCAATTTTGAAGAACATGCCCCAATAGCCGCTCCAGACCGCGCCGACGGGCTGGCTGAGGTGCATCGTGCCGATGAGAATCGAATAGTTCTGCCGCCCGGGGTGGTGGAGCTGGCAGAAAATTTTTGCCCCGTGCCGATGGATGCGTTCCACCATCTCCGCAAAAGGGGCAACGTGTTTGTCGCTCGACATGGCAAGCTGCAGGGGGTGGAGGGGGCCTGTGACGTCGTCCACCCGCGTGGCCTCGGTGATAATCAGGCCCGCGCCGCCTTTTGCGCGCTCTTCATAATAGCGTATCATCCGCTCGGTGGGCGTGCCGTCCGGCCGGCCCGTACCCATGACCATGGGCGACATCACAACGCGGTTTTTGATTGTCACGGTTCCGACATTCATGGGGGAAAACAGCGTTTCGTATTTCATGCTGCAATATTCCTTTCAGGATTTCTATCTGCTTATGCCTACATTATAATCGGAATTCAATGCCGGCGCAAGGGATTTTCCGCATGCCTTGCTATTTTAAAAAAGCCGTGCTATACTTTTTTCAGAAATGATCGGATATACAGTAAATCAATTTTTATTTTTACCGATTTTTAAATTAGTTTTTATAGCAGCACCTGCAACAGGGGGAAGGTTCATGCGCAGAAAAATCTATATACTGCTTTTAGTGTGTATCTGCACTTCTTTTTCTTCCTGCGGTGCATTGGAGCAGGGGAAAACAGAAAATGTCACAATCACGCTGCGTGACTCCGTAAAATTTACCTCTGCGGAAATTCAGGACGCCATTGACACTGTAATGAAGTATTTTAAAACTTTTCGGGGATGTGAGCTGCGCGTCTTGTGGTTTGACGAGTCCTTTTCTAATGTGGAGGCGGAAAAGTTCCTGATTGAGGAAAAAGCCTTTTTGGAAGGAGTGCGGGAGACTGATGTGATTGTGCTGTTTTCAAGTTTTTATGCAGGGCCGTTTGAACAAGTGAGAACACAAGGCCTTCAGCCCGATTTTGTTTATGAACAATGGTATTGGCGGCTGGTGCGCAAGAACAGTGAAAGCAAGTGGGTCGTGGATGGTTACGGTATTCCTTGATTTATTGAATGAAGGGTAAAGAATATGTATGAGTGTTTTGTGAGAATTTGCAAAGTGATGGTGAGCATCACGATGTCTGTCGGGTCGGCGTTCTCTTTTACGCCTGCAAACAAAGAGATCGCGCAAATCAAAAAAAGCCTGCTGGCTTTGCCCGAGGAGTTCACGGTGACGGCCCACGCGGGCGCAATGCTCACGCGGGCGAATTCAATGTGGTCTGTCAAGCAAATTGCGGCGTCTGACGCGGATGTGACAGAGTTTGACGTCACCTTCCGTCCGGACGGCACGCCTGTGATCAGGCACGACGAAACTCCCTCGGCGCGGCAGGGCACGCCGCTTTCAGAGGCGCTTGCGGTTGTGGCGGAGCAGGGGAGCATGAAAATCAATCTGGATTTAAAGGCCTTTTGGAATTTGCCCGCGGTGCAGGAGCTGGTTGAGCAGGCGGGCATGCTCGAACGCGTGTTTTTCACCGGCGTGGGGCGCGAACAGACAGCGCGGGTGCGGCAGGATTGCCCGAAGATTCCCTATTATCTCAACGCTTCTGTGGCGGGCGACACTGAGGATGCGGCCATGCTGCACGCGCTGGCGGATGAGGTGAAAGCCCTCGGCGCGATCGGCATCAATCTGCATTATGCGGGCGCGAGCCGTGCGCTTTGCGAAGTGATGCACGAGCAAGGACTGCTGGTTTCGGTTTGGACGGTAAACGGGCGGCTCGATATGCACGAAATGCTCGCCGTCGGGCCGGATAATATCACGACAAAACGGCCGAACAAGCTTTTGAAGGTTATGGAGCTTTGGGGCGAACAGTAAAAAGATATAAACGAAAGAATCAGCCGCGAACAATGATGCGCGACTGGTTCTTATTATTATTTGAGATTGGTATAACATCGGTTGATATTTATTGCAACACAATCACGGGAGTATCGTCTTTCAGTGCTTTCTTCTTTGAGACCAAAAGCCAGGCAAGGCAGGCGCCGGAAAAGGCCAGAACCAACAAGTCCAGCATCACAAAGGAGCGGGCTAAAATCAGCAGTCCATAGAAGGGGCCGGAGAAAATCAACAGGAAAGGAAAAAACGCGAGGCCGTCAAACGAGCCAACGTGAATGATTATACCGATTATGGCGGTCAATGCCGCGCAGCCCCAGAACACAAGCGCATATTTCCGAAAAG
>JAISXG010000096.1 GCA_031270605.1 Oscillospiraceae bacterium
AGCTGCGAAAGGCCGAAGCGCTCGGCGTTTTCAATCACCATCACGGTCGCGTTCGGGACATCCACCCCGACTTCCACAACTACGGTTGAAACCAAAACCTGGATCTCACCGCGGTGAAACGCCTGCATGACGGCGTCTTTTTGCGTGTTTTTCATTCTGCCGTGCAGCAGCCCCACCTGATAGCCCCGAAAGCTGCCCGAGCGCAGCTGCTCGGCATATTGCTCGGCGGGCACAAGGTCCGTTTCGCCCTCTTCGATCAGCGGGCAAACCACATAGACCTGCCGCCCCGCGTGAATCTGCTTTTGCATAAAGCGGTAAATCCGCTCGCGGTAGCTTGTGTCCACCCGGTAGGTTTTGACCGGCTGCCGGCCGGGGGGCAGCTCGTCGAGCACGGAAATGTCAAGGTCGCCGTAAATAATGAGCCCGAGCGTGCGCGGAATCGGCGTTGCGGACATCACGAGCACATGGGAGTGGTCGCCCTTTTTTGTGAGCGCCGCCCGCTGATCAACGCCGAAGCGGTGCTGCTCGTCTGTGATCACAAAACCGAGGTTCTGAAACTCGACGGTATTCTGAATCAACGCATGGGTGCCGATAATCAGTGAAATTTCACCCTTTTTGAGCCTTGCTTTGATCTCACGCTTTTCTTTTGCGGTATTTGAGCCTGTCAGCAGCGCGAACGAAATCCCGCTGTCTTGAAAGAATTGCGCAAAGGTACGCAAATGCTGCTCGGCAAGCACCTCTGTGGGCGCCATCAGCGCCGACTGGTAGCCGTTTTTCGCGGCATTATAAATCAGCGCGGCGGCGACAGCCGTTTTGCCGCTGCCCACGTCGCCCTGCAAAATGCGGTTCATCGGGCGGTCAGAGCGCATATCCGCGAGCGCCTCCCCGGTCGCGTGGCGCTGGGCGTTTGTCAAAGAAAACGGCAGGCGGCGCAGGAATTCTTCCGTATGGTCCCGTTCCAGCACCACTCCGCTTGTGTCTTGGCGGCTTTCGCGCAACCGAAACAAACCCAGCTGCAAAAACAGCAGCTCTTCAAAAATCAGGCGGCGGCGCGCGTCCTCAACGTCCTGCGCATCGCTTGGAAAATGAATCGCCCGCAGCGCGTCAAACAAGGGCAGGAGTTTATATTTTTCAATCATGAAATCAGGCAGGGTTTCTTCAACCTTGCCCTCAAGGCTCTCGAACGCCCGCAGCATGCAGGTTTCAATGGTTTTTGAACTTAATTTTTCGGTTTGGCGGTAAACGGGGCGGATGCGCTGGGCCTGTTCACGCTTCGCAAAACGGGGCGAGAGCATTTCACGCCCGCCGTATTGGTTCACGGTGACTTTGCCGAAAAAGAGGTATTCTTCACCTTCTGTGAGCTGGTTGACGACGTATTTGTTATTAAAAAAAGTCAGGTTCATCAGCCCCGCGCCGTCTGTGACCATGGTTTTCACAAGCAGTGTGCCGCCGGGGATGCGGTGGACGGAGGGCGTGTGTGAAACAATGCCGCGCACGCAGCAAACCTGCCCCGCAGGCGCCTCCCAAATGGGCACGGGGTTGCTCCAATCCTCATAGCCGCGGGGGTAAAAAGACAGCAAATCCCCAACAGTGTTCACGCCCAGCCGAAAGAACAGCTTCGCGCGCACCTCTCCTACTCCCTTTAGAAATTGTATGTTGGTTTGAATGTCCATCATGTCTGCTTTCAAAAAATTTTTACAAAATCATTCGACAGAAATGATATAAAAATATACCGGCTGGCCGCCGAACACTGTGGTGACTTCGGTTCCCGAGCCGCTTTTCGCGCGGATTTTTTCAGCCACCTGCTCAGCCTGCTCCTCACTCACGCTGTTACCGAAAATCAGGGTGACCACGGCGGCGTTTTTGCCGATCAAGTGCCGTGCGCAGCGTAGCGCGGCATTGTGGGCATTGGTGTCAACCAGCGTGATTTTGCCGTTTTCGATGCCGAGGATGTCGCCCTGTTTGACCGACTGCCCGTTAACATAGCTGTTGCGGGCGGCATAGGTGATCAGAGCGCTGCGCACGCGCTTCGCGGCTGCCTGCATCATGTGAATATTTTCGTCGAGCGACGCGCTCTCATCAAACTGCAGCATGGCCGAAATGCCCTGAGGAATGTCGGTTGTGGGGATCAGCGTCACCTGCCGGTTTGCAAGCGGAATGGCCTGTTTTGCGGCCATGATGATATTTTTATTGTTCGGGAGCACAAACACTTGCTCCGCGTTCACCTTTTGAATCGCATGCAGCAAATCATCCGTGCTGGGGTTCATCGTCTGCCCGCCGCTTACCATGGCGTCGGCCCCTAAATCGGCAAACAGCGCCTCAAGCCCCTCGCCGGCGCAGACCGTCACAAAACCGAAAGGCTTATCAAAGACCTGCTCGCCCTCCTGCTCCGCCATCTTCTCGTCGATTTTATCGCCGAGGCCCCATGAGGCGTTTTTGTGCTGCTGCTTCATGTTATCAATTTTCACGTTGACAAGCTCGCCGTACTCAAGCGCCTTCGTGAGCACATTACCCGGGTCGTTTGCGTGCACATGCACTTTGACAATATCGTCGTCCTCCACTACCACAACACAGTCGCCGATGGACTCAAGATAAGAGCGCAGCAGCAGCGCGTCGAGGAAGGAGGTTTTGTTCTTGTTAATGATAAATTCGGTGCAGTAGGCAAATTTGATGTCCTGCGCGTCGAACAGCATCGCACGCCCGGCAAACTCCGGCGGCCCCGCCGGCACAGCCTCGCCCGGCTCCTGCGCGGTCACCATCTCATTGTTTTTGAACACATGCATCATCGCCTGAAAAATGAGCAAAAGCCCCTGGCCGCCCGCGTCCACGACCTTGGCGCGGCGCAGCTCCACGAGCATTTCGGGAGTTTTTCGCAGCACATCCTCCGCGGCCTCGCAGGCCTCTTCAAACACCTCAAGCGCATCCGCCCCCGTGGCCGCCTTCACGGACGCTTTTTCAGCGGCAAAGCGGACCACCGTTAAAATCGTGCCCTCGGTGGGCTTCATGACGGCTTTATACGCATTTTCGGACCCGAGAGTCAGCGCGGCGGACACGCTCGTACCCGAAGCCTCCACACAGCCGCGCAGACCCTCGGCGATCCCTTTGAAAATCAGCGAAAGAATCACGCCCGAGTTGCCGCGCGCGCCGCGCAAAAGCGCCGAGGCCGCAAGCTCCGCCACGCGGCTGACCTGCTCGCCGTCCGGAATCTTTTGCATTGCCTTTGCCGCGGACTGCATTGTGAGCGCCATATTCGTGCCCGTGTCGCCGTCCGGCACGGGGAACACATTCAGCGCGTCGACCGCCGATTTGTTGTTTGTGATGTGGTTTGAGGCGGAAATCATTGCGTCCCGCAGCATTGTTCCGGTTATCAATTCTTTACACACTCCATTTTCTATGCTCTTTTCCCTTATTATACAAGATTATATGAAATACCGTTAAAAAATGTTTAAGGCAATTGTTTAATCACCGCAAAATGGCTTTCGTCACGGTCTTTCACCGGTGGCTCTTCGTCTTTGTAGCCCACGGCCACGGCAATCAAAAACCGCCAGTGTTTGGCAATGCCCATTTTTTCTTTCCACTTTTCACCCTCGGGGGCGTTCATCAGCGTGCCGACGCTTGCGATAATGCAGCTGCCAAGGCCGATCGACTCCGCCGCGACGGTGATATTTTGCGCCATCAGTCCCGCGTCCATGTGGCTGTTACCCTCGGCAAAAATAAAAAACACCGAGGGGGCCGTTTGATAAACAGGGTTGACGTCCCACCTTGTGTAGGCGGGCGTGTCCCACCCGACAAGGTTCTTAAAATCAACATTGATTTCGTCAAGCGCTTTTTTGTCCTGTAGCACGCGCACATGGCAGGGCTGGGAGTTTCTGCCGCTGGGGGCCCACAGCGCGGCGGTGAGCAGCGTGTCAAGCTCTTTGTCCATGATCTGTTCTTTCTTATATGCACGCACCGTTCTTCGTTTAATGATGGCGTCCACGGTTTCGTTGTGAATAATGTCCTTCAATAAAATCACCCCGGTTGTCTATTTTCTAACATTTACCTGTACTTTTATATTATACTGGATTCCTGCTTTGAAGTAAATATGTTTTTTGTCCTGATTTTGGGGGATTGTTCAGCCGAATGTGTTGCCAAAAATTAAAAAAAATGTTATGATACTTTTTAGATTGCAAAAAGATGTTATCTTGGGGGCGATGTTTTGAGTAAATTACTCAAATATCTAAAGGATTTTTCAGGGCTGGCGGTCCTTTCCATATTCCTTGTTCTGCTGCACAATATTCTGCAGCTGGTCATTCCGATGCTGACGGCAAGCATGATTTCTACCGGAATTGAAGGCGGAAACGTCCCGTTTATTTATCTGATGGGCTTTATTATGCTCAGTGTTTCGCTCTTGAATGTCGTTATTTCGATTTTGTCCAGCTACAGCACCTCCAAAACCTCGGCCGGCTATGCCATGACGCTGCGCAAGCAGCTGTTCACAAAGGTTTCATCGCTCTCTCAAAGCGATATCGATAAAATCGGCGTGCCCTCTTTGATCACGCGGACAACAAACGACGTGCGCAACGTGCAGGACATGGTGCTGAGCCTCATGCGCATGATCATCACCGTTCCCATCATGCTCGTGGGCGGCCTTGTGATGGCGCTGATGTATGACAAAAAAATGACGCTGACGATTCTTTTGATCGTCGTCCCGCTGTTTGCCGTGATGTTTTTGCTCATGGCCAAAATTTTCATGCCGTGGTTCAACACGCTGCAAAAAAGAACGGACAAGGTCAACCAGATCATGCGTGAAAAGTTGGGCGGCATCCGCGTGATCCGCGCGTTTAACCGCTCAAAATATGAGGACAAGCGGTTTGACCAGGCCAATTTGGATCTCACCGCGATCGCCCTGCGGGTGAATCGGCTGATGGCTTATCTGATGCCCGTGCTTGTTATTTTTGTGTTCGGGCTTTTGATTGTGCTGATCGGCAATACGGGCAACCGCCTTGACGGCTACAGCGTCGAAATCCCGGCCGAGCTGGAGCTTATCCAGAACACCGTGGGCAATATGTTTGCCTTTATTTCTTATTTGATTATCGTGATTACCGCCATTATGTCGGCAGCCTCGCTGTTTGTTTCGATTCCGAAAGCGCAGATCAGCGCCAAGCGCATTCTGGAGGTTCTTGAAATCGTTCCGGATATCCCGGAGGCTTCTTCGCCCGTGCAGCCGCAGGAAGGCGTGCGCGGACTGCTGGAGTTTCGGGATGTGACCTTCGGCTACCCGGGGGCGGACACGCCGATTGTCAACGACGTCAGCTTCACCTCCCGCGCGGGCGAGGTCACTGCCATTATCGGCGGCACAGGCAGCGGCAAATCCACGCTCATCAGCCTGATTCCGCGCATGTATGACGTAAGCTCCGGCTCGATTTTGCTGGACGGCGCGGACATCAGGGGGCTCTCATCCGCCATGCTGCACGAACACATCGCATATATTCCCCAAAAGGCCTTTTTGTTCAGCGGCACCGTGGCGGACAACCTGCGCTACGGCAAGCCCGACGCGACAGAGGACGAAATGTACCGCGCGCTCGGGATCGCGCAGGCGAAAAGCTTTGTTCATAAAATGCCCGACGGCCTGCAAAGCCTCATTTCCCAAAGCGCGACAAACCTTTCGGGCGGGCAGAAGCAGCGCCTTGCCATTGCGCGCGCACTCATCAAAGACGCGGAAATCTGCATTTTTGACGACAGCTTTTCGGCCCTTGACCTTGCGACCGACGCAAGGTTGCGCGCGGCCATAAAAAAAGATCTGAAAGACCGCAACATCATCATTGTCGCCCAGCGCGTCGGCACAGTGCTTGACGCGGACCGGATCATTGTTTTGGACGAAGGCCGCGTGGTGGGCATGGGCACGCACAGCGAGCTGCTCTCATTCTGCGAAGTCTACCGTGAGATCGTGGTTTCCCAGCTTTCGGAAGAGGAGGCGGCGGTATGAGCATAAAGCAGTCAAAAACATCGCGGCCCGGGCGCATGAACCGCTATCAGGCTTATCGGCAAAAGCAGAAAAATATGGACCGCGCCGAAAACGCCAAGGGCACACTGAAACGGTTTGTGCTACTGCTCAAGCCCTTCTGGCCGCTCGTTCTGCTGGTTAGCTTTTGCGCGCTGACGGCGGCGGTGCTGAACACGCTCAGCCCAAAAATGATGGGCGATGTGGTGGACGCGATTTCAGATCAGGTGGACGTCAAGCTGGCGGGCGGAGCCATTTCCTTTGAACCTATCAAAATGACCTTGCTGAACCTGTTTCTGATTTATTTTGTATCCTCTATCATGCAGTTTATCCAGCAATATACGCTCGCGGGCATTTCACAAAAGCTGGTTTGCTCCCTGCGCGGGCAGGTCAATGAAAAGCTCTCGCGGCTGCCCCTGAAATATTTTGACCGCAACACAAAAGGCGAGATTCTCAGCAAGATCATCAACGACTGCGACAACCTGAGCAACACGCTGCAAACCAACATCACGACCGTCATCACAAACTCGGTGCAGTTTGTGGGTGCGCTTGCCATCATGCTCTATTACAGCGCGACCCTGTCCGCGATTCCGATCGCGTTTCTGCCCGTCAGCATGGCGATCTCCTTCGGCTTCTCGCGCATCTCCAAAAAGCTGTTTCGCAAGCACTGGGAGCAGACGGGCGAGCTCAACGGCCATGTGGAGGAGATGTATACCGGGCACAACATTGTGAAAATCTTTGGCCGGGAAACCGCAAGCGTGGAAGAATTCAATGAGATTAACGAGAACCTTTATCATATAACCCGAAAAGCGAACTTTGTCTCCGGCGTCGCCGCACCCCTGTTGCGCCTTGTCAACAACATCACCTTTCTTCTTTTCTGCATTGTCGGCGGCATCATGATTATCAAAGGAAGCTTCAAACTCGGCACGGTCACATCCTTTATTCAATATGCAAACATGTTCAGCTCCCCCGTTACGAACATCGGCAACATCATCAACACCATTCAGTCCGCACTCGCTTCGGCGGAGCGCGTGTTCCGTTTGCTTGACGAAGAGGAGGAGCCGCAGGACGCTCCCAAATATGAACTGCTCGAACAAGAAACCGAAGCGGTCTATTTTCCCCTGCCCAAAGCCGCGGAGACTTCGCAAGGCCTGCAGCCGGTCAGCGGCGCGGTCGCGTTTGAGGACGTTTCGTTCCGCTATCTTGAAAACAAGCCGCTGATCGACAACATGCACATCCGTGTGGAGCCGGGGCAGCTCGCGGCGATCGTGGGCCCCACCGGCGCGGGCAAAACCACGTTTGTGAACCTGCTCATGCGGTTTTATGACGTATGCGGCGGTGCGATCACCGTTGACGGCATCGACATCCGAGACCTTTCAAGAAACAACCTGCGCAGCCTGTTCGGCATGGTGCTGCAGGACACATGGCTGTTCAGGGGCACGATCAAAGAGAACATTGCCTATGGCCGTGAGGGCGCGACAGACGAAGAGGTGATCGAAGCGGCAAAGGCCGCGAAGGTGCACCACTTTATTGAAACACTGCCCGAGGGCTATGAAACCCAGCTTGACGAAGAGGGTTCGAACATCTCGCAGGGCCAGCGGCAGCTGCTCACCATCGCCCGCGCGCTGCTTGCGGACCCGGACATTCTGATTCTTGACGAAGCCACCAGCTCGGTCGACACCAGAACGGAGCTGCAGATTCAGGAGGCGATGAAAACCCTCATGGCGAACCGCACCAATTTCGTTATTGCGCACCGCTTGTCCACCATTAAAATGGCCGACGTCATTCTTGTGATGCGGCAGGGCAAAATCGTGGAGCAGGGCACGCACAGCGATCTGATTGCGCAGGAGGGGTTTTACGCCGCGCTTTATCACAGCCAATACACCGGCGGCATCCCGCCTGAGGACGGCGAATAATCTCTTTTGAAATAACATAACAGCTGCCGCACGCGGGATTTTGCGTGCGGCAGTTTTTTATTCAAAAACGCTTTCAATGCGCTTGTCACAGTGCTCCGGGGAATACAAAAAAGAGTCAATGTGATTTATGTCCATAAAATAGCGAACCGGCGGGAGAGGGTATTCGGCTGAGAAGCTGTCAACAATGATCAGCTTGATTTTCATTTTTTCGGGTATAATATTTTTTATGTAAACGCTTGTGTGCTGCCCGACATATATGCCGTCCGCATATTCCGCAAGGCCCGCGAGGTTTGCCGTCAGCTCAATAAAAATGCCGTATTTTTCAACAGAGCGCACAATGCCGGGTACGGTTTCGCCAATCGAAAACAGCGCGGCGTTCTCCTCCCATGTGCCGAGAAGCTCCTTGTGCGAAAGCGTCAGCCGCAGGCTCTCGTCAATGTCCTTCACCACGGCGCGGATCTGCTGGTTGACGGCAAAGCGCACGTTGGGGTGCGGAATGCGCGACACCGAAATGCCGTCGATCGGCAACAGCGCGCTGATGCCCGCGCCGACGTCACAAAACGCGCCGAAATTCTCAAGGTGCGTCACGGTGACGTCGATCACGTCGCCGTGTGAAAGCTTGCCGATATACTCGCGCAGGTATTCCTCCTGCACGGCGCGGCGGCTCAAAACGGCATAGCTCGTGCCGGAAAGGTCTGTTTCAAGTTCGAGCACTTTAAACATCACGGGCTTGTTGACGCGTGAAATAATGGCGATGTCGCGCACACTCCCATCTTCAATGCCCATCGCGCACTCGTTGCGCGGAATAATGCCCCGCATGGTTCCTAGTTCCACATGTAAATTATGCTCCTTGTCGCACAGCAGGGCCCTTCCCTCCAGCACGGTGCCGTGGAACATGGCGTCCTTGATACCCGCAAGTGAAGCCAGGGCCGCCCTGTTTTCCTGTGTATTGAGTAGTCTGCCCTCCGGCAAATATGTATTCATACCCTCATCCCTTATCTTCTTTTTTTACCGAATTTTCTGATTCCGGCCGGTTTTTTTGCGCATACGCTCCTGCGCAGGCAATTCTGTCTGTTGTTGGTCACACAGCGATCCCCAATGCGAACATTGAAGCGGATATGGCTCTTTTGCGCATTGCAAACGGTTTTATTCGGGGGGTTCCTTAAATAAGTATTTCGTTTTCGGCGAAAGTATGCTATAATATCCGCAAATTTCAGGAAAACGCCTCGCGTTTTCGCATTGCCGCGGCAATCCGCTTGAAAAACAGCCGTAAGAGTCTGCGGCATACTCTGCATTTAAGATTAAGTTCTATTTTTAAATTTTAAGGATAATGAGGGTTTTGTCGGTTATGGATGTTCGTGTGGGAGACGTTTTGGAAATGAAAAAACCGCATCCCTGCGGCAATAAGAACTTTTTGGTGCTGCGCAGCGGCATGGATTTTCGCCTGCGCTGTGTCGAATGCGGGCGCGAATTTCTGGTGCCGCGCGTCAAGGCCGAAAAAAGCATCAAAAAAATAATCCGCGCCGACGAGTCCGCCGACGGATAGCTGTTTTCTTTTGCAGAAAAAGATAACAACGGCGCAGCATTTCGCGCCGCTTTTGAAAGGATGAATTTTGCTTGTTAGATAAATTAAAGAGCGTTGACGAGCGCTTTGAAGCAGTCAATGCCCAGCTCTGCGACCCGAATATTTCATCAGACATCGAGCAATATACAAAGCTCATGAAGGAGCTCAAGCAAATCACCCCGGTTGTTGAAAAATACCGGGAATACAACAAGGCAAAAGCCGCGTTTGAAGAGGCGCGGGAGCTTTCGGCGGACGGGTCGCTTGACCGTGAGTTCCGCGACATGGCGCAGGAGGAGATGGAAACGGCGCGTGAGGACATGGAGCGCTGCGCCGAAGATCTGAAAATCCTGCTGCTGCCGCGCGACCCCAATGACGACAAAAACGTCATTGTTGAAATCCGCGGCGGCGCGGGCGGCGAAGAAAGCTCGCTGTTTGCGGGCGTGCTTTACCGTATGTATTCCATGTATGCCGAAACAAAACGCTGGAAAACCGAAATCCTCAGCGCGAGCGAAACGGGCCTCGGCGGCTTTAAAGAAGTCAGCTTTATGATTGAGGGCGAGGGCGCGTATTCCCGCTTCAAATTTGAAAGCGGCGTGCACCGCGTGCAGCGCGTGCCCGAAACCGAGAGCCAGGGCCGCATCCACACCTCCACTGTCACCGTTGCGGTGCTGCCCGAGGCGGAGGACGTAGACATCGACATCAACCCCGCCGATTTGCAGATAGACACCTTCCGTTCCAGCGGCGCGGGCGGCCAGCACATCAACAAAACCGAGTCCGCCATCCGCATCACGCACATTCCAACGGGCACGGTGGTGGAATGCCAGGATGAACGCAGCCAGCATAAAAACAAAGACAAGGCCATGAAAATCCTGCGTTCACGCATCCTCGAGGCCGAGCGCGCAAAACAGGAGGAAAGCATTGCCGGAGCAAGAAAACTGCAGGTTGGCACAGGCGATCGCAGCGAGCGCATCCGCACCTATAACTACCCGCAGGGCCGTGTGAGCGACCACCGTATCGGCCTGACCCTTTATAAAATCGAGGCCATCCTCAACGGTGACCTTGACGAGCTGCTCGACGCGCTCATCACGGCGGACACGGCGGAAAAGCTGAAGTCGACGACCGGGGAATAGCCCAACCCCATTCAACCCGCAGAGAAAGGACTCCCCAAAACAGTGGAAACCTTATTGTTAAAACCAAGTGAAGATAACACAGCCATACGCAAAGCGGCGGAGCTTCTGCGGCAGGGCGGCATTGTGGCCATTCCGACAGAAACGGTCTATGGCCTTGCCGCAAACGCCCTTGACGAAGGGGCGGTAAACCGCATTTTCAAAGCCAAGGGCCGCCCGCAGGACAATCCGCTGATCGTGCACATCTGTGAGTTTGACGAGATCTATCCCCTTGTGCGCAAGGTTCCCCCCGCGGCGAAAGCGCTTGCCGAAACCTTTTGGCCCGGGCCGCTGACCCTTGTGTTGCCCCGCAGCGATAAAATCCCGAACAATGTGAGCGCGGGGCTTGACACTGTGGCCGTGCGCATGCCCTCGCACCCCGTGGCGTGGGCAATCATCAAAGAAAGCGGCCTGCCTCTCGCCGCGCCCTCGGCGAACATATCCGGCTTTCCCAGCCCAACCGCGGCGCAGCATGTGCAGGACGACATGACCGGCCGCATTGACGCGATCGTGGACGGCGGCGAGTGCGAGGTGGGCGTGGAATCCACCGTTCTTTCGCTCACGGGAGAAGTTCCCGTGCTGCTGCGGCCCGGCGGCGTGACCCTCGCTCAACTCGAATCTGTGCTTGGTAGGGTGGAGGTGAACGAGGCGGTGCTCAACCCACTCAAAGAGGGCGAAACGGCGGCATCCCCCGGCATGCGCCACAAGCACTATGCCCCGAAAGCGGAAATTACGGTAATAAAAGGCTCGGCTTCACAGATTGCCGAATATGTCGCAGCCCACACGGGTAACGACCTCGCGGTGCTTTGCTTTGAGGGTGATGAGCACTTATTCACACTGCCAACCGTCACTTTTGGCCGCGAAAACGATGCGTTCTCACAGGCGCGGGGGCTGTTCGGCGCGCTGCGCAGGCTTGACGAGCTGGGCGCAAAGCAGGTATTTGCCTGCTGCCCGTCTCAGGAGGGCGTGGGCCTCGCGGTTTGCAACCGGTTGTTCCGCGCGGCGGAGTTTCGCATTATTGAAATAAGATAATTGAAAATCCTCTTATTCTAAGCCGTGATAAAATTTCATTCAGATAATCCGAAAACGGGGGGGCGACCATGAAAAACATCATTACCATTCAACACACGCAATCGCTGCAGCACACGAACGGAATGATTGGCTCATGGACAGATTGGGACTTAACAGAGCTTGGCATTGAACAAGCCAAACGAATTGGAGAACGTCTTTCTGTTGAAATTCAGCATAAACAATATGTCATGTATGCCTCTGATTTGCTGCGAACCAGGCATACCGCAGAAATCATAGCAAGGTTTTTGGAAATTGAGCCTATATTCACTGAGACCTTGAGGGAATTTAATTTTGGCGAAGCAGTCGGGAAGTCAAAAGAGTGGGCAAATAAAAATACAATGGTAAAAACATTCCCCAACTGGAAAACCGTTGATGAAAAGCCCTTCGTGGGTTCAGAATCAAAAAGGGAAGTCTGGAATCGTCTTTTGCATTTTCAAGATGATATTATGGCGAATGCAGAAAACAACTTCATTATCATATCCCACAGCGGCACCTTGAGCGTCTTTTTTGCACTGTGGCTTGGCTTGGATGTTGAAATGCTTAATCGGTGCGATTTGTCCGGCAATGCGGGCGGCGTATCGTTTTTGCACGAAGATTCAGATAGAAAACGTATTATCAGACGGTTAAACGATATGCAGTACTTGAGGTGCTGAATATTAACCATATAATCGGTGCAAGAAGTTTTTTACTCTGGCAACAGGAATAAGGTGATTTTATGCCATATCTCATCGGCCTCACGGGCCAGACCGGCGCGGGCAAAACCCTTGTGGGCGGCCTGCTCGCGCGGCACGGCTGCGAAGTCATTGACTGCGACCAAATCAGCAGGGAAATTTACCTGCCCGGCAGCCCTGTACTCGAAAAAATTGTGAAGCGCTTCGGGAATGACATCCTGCGCCCCGACGGATCGCTTGACCGTGCCGCGCTTGCCCACAAGGCGTTCGCAACAGAAAAAGACGTGGCCGCCCTCAATGCCATCACCCACCCCGCGATTTATCAAATCTCGTTCGGCCGCGCGCAGAGAGCCATGCAGGAGGGCCGCCACGCGGTGCTTGACGCGGCGGCGCTGTTTGAGAGCAACGGCGACCTGATCTGCCATTTCAGCATTGCCGTTGTCGCGCCCAAAGAGGTGCGGCTCGGGCGCATTCTGGCGCGCGACGACATCACCGAACAGGCGGCAAAAGAGCGTATGGCCGCGCAGAAAGAGGATTCGTTTTACACAAACCGGGCAGACTATGTGATAAGGAACTACCCGCCCTTTGTTTTAGAAGAGGAATTACAACCCGTTTTTGCAAAGCTGAACAATTGATCTTTGAATCCGGAAAGGCATGGAACCGCACAATGACAACAAACGACACCGTAAAAAAGAATTCGCCGCTCAAAAAGCTTTTGTTTGCCTGCGGGCTGACATTTTTAATTTTGGCGACCGTTCTCGTAATTGCCATCAACCCGATTTTGAAAACCACGATGCCCCTGGACTATCAAAGATTGGTGCAGAAATACGCAAAAGAATACAACCTTGACGAGGCGCTGGTGTTTGCCGTGATCAAAACAGAAAGCAGCTTTAACCCCAACGCCGTTTCGGGTGCGGACGCGCGCGGCCTGATGCAGATCACACCGGATACCTTTGAGTGGCTGCAAACCAAAACGGGTGAACGCCATGAGCTGCAAAAGCTCTTTGACCCCGAAACCTGCATCAGGTATGGCACCTTCTTTTTGAGCATACTGATCAATGAATTCAAAAATGTCGACACCGCCCTCGCCGCCTACAACGCCGGCAGAACACGGGTCAACACCTGGCTGCAGGACGACACACTGACAGACGACGGCGTGACGCTGAAATACATACCTTTTCCCGAAACAAGGTATTATGTGAAAAAGATCAATACCGCCCTTGAATGGTACCGCAAGCTCTATGACTTTACCATTGCCGAAACAGAACTTTATTCAGCCAAAACCACCGTTTCGGCCGAAAAATAAAAGAAGAAAGGATGAATCCCATGGCAAAAGAAACTGAAAACAAAACAAACGAGGCGCTGCGCGAAAAGCTGCTCTCTTCGCCCAAGCACGCGGCGCGCATCCTCAAACAAGAAGAAATCGACACGGCGGACCGCTTTTGTGAAGATTATAAAGCCTTTTTGAACGCATCCAAAACCGAGCGTGAGGCGGTGATTGAAATCGAGCGCCGCGCAGTGGAACACGGCTACACAAAATTTGTGCCCGGCAAAAAATATGAAGCGGGCAGCAGGGTTTATCTCAACAACCGCGGCAAAGCCGTCATTCTCGCGGTGATCGGCAAAACCTGCATCAGTGAGGGTATGCGCATCATCGCCGCGCATATCGACTCGCCCCGCATCGACTTAAAGCCCAATCCTCTTTATGAAGACAGCGAGCTTGCCTTGTTTAAGACCCACTATTACGGCGGCATCAAAAAATATCAGTGGACGGCCATTCCCCTCTCACTGCACGGCGTTGTGGTGAAAAAAGACGGCGCCAGCATCAGCGTCACCATCGGCGAAGCGGAAGACGAACCGGGCTTTGTCATCACAGACCTGCTCCCACACCTCGGCCGCGCGCAGTCTGAGCGCAAGCTCGGCGAGGGCATCAAAGGCGAGGAACTCAACATCCTCATCGGCAGCCGCCCGCTTGCGGGCGACGAGGGCGCAGACAGCGTCAAGCTCAACATCATGAACATTCTGCATGAAAAATACGGCATCATTGAAAGCGACTTTCTGAGTGCGGAACTGGAGCTTGTGCCGGCGTTTCTCGCCAAGGACATCGGCTTTGACCGCAGCATGGTCGCGTCCTACGGGCAGGACGACCGCGTGTGCGCATACACCTCCCTCATTGCGGCGCTGGAGGTCGAAAACCCCGAAAAAACATGCCTGACGGTGCTGGCGGATAAAGAGGAGGTCGGCAGCAACGGCAACACGGGGCTTGACAGCTCGTTTATGAAATATTTCATCTATGACCTTGCCGAGGCGAGCGGCATTGCCGGCCACACGGTGCTCAGCCGCAGCGAATGCCTTTCGGCGGACGTGAACGCGGGCTTTGACCCAACCTTCCCCGAGGTGATGGAGCGGCGCAACGCGGCCTTTTTCAACCGGGGCGTGGTGGTCACAAAATACACGGGCGCGCGCGGCAAATCGGGCACGTCTGACGCCTCTGCCGAATTCATGGGCAAGGTGCGCAGAATGCTCGACGGCGCGGGCGTTGTGTGGCAGACGGGCGAGCTCGGCAAGGTGGACGAGGGCGGCGGCGGCACGGTGGCGATGTTTGTCGCGAACCTTGACGTGGACGTGGTGGACGTCGGCGTGCCGGTGCTTTCAATGCATTCGCCCTATGAGGTCACCGCAAAGCTTGACGTTTATATGGCCTATAAAGCCTTTCAGGCATTTTTTGTTTAAATTGCATAATAGACCTCAAAAAACAGGAGAATTGCTCTCCTGTTTTTTATGTGGTCACACAATATGCTTTATTTTTTAAGTTAATCGGCTATATATGGCCGACACATTGCCGTTCCCGATTGTATTAGTAACGAAGGGGGTTGTCTGATGGCGGAATCTTTGTTGCGTACGGACAGGGAAATCGTGGCTATTTACAACCGTCACCTGCAAACAGTGTACCGGGTTTGTTTTGCGTATATGAAAAACGCCGCCGATACGGAGGATGCCGTATCGGATACGTTTATAAAAATGCTGCAGTCAGATGTGTCTTTTGAAAACGAGAACCACGAAAAGGCGTGGCTCATCCGCACAGCCGGCAACGTGTGCAAAAACAAGCTGAAACACTGGTGGCGCAAAAACGAGCCGCTGGATATGGTTGAAAATGTAAAGGGAGGGCAGGATGACATTGCGGTTGATGAGACCTTTGCGGCGGTTATGGCTTTGCCGGATAAGTATAAAACAGTGGTGCATCTCTATTATTACGAGCAATATACCGGCGCTGAAATTGCAGAGATGCTGCAAAAGCCCCATTCTACTATTCGAAACTACCTTCATGAAGCAAGAAAACTGTTACATAAAAAATTAGGCGGTGAATTTTATGAGTAATGATATCAAAAAAGCATGGGATAAGATCAGTCCGAGCGAAGCGGCGGCAGATCGTATGCAAAACCAGATACTCGAGTCTGTTCGTGCTTCACCGCAAAATGAAAGAAAGGTGTTTGCTATGAATATAAGTTTGGGTAGAAAATTAAAGGCGGCCGTTGTGGCCGTTGCTGTTCTTTGTGTATGTACATTGACCGTGTATGCCGCGGTAGCCTTGCTGACGGCAGAGCAGGCCGCGGAATTTCTTTGGCCGGAGCTTGCGCAGGCGTTTCGGCAGCCAGAGGCAATTGAAATCAACAAAACCCAAGTGGATGGAGCGTATAACATAACCTTGATCGGGATTGCGCCGGGAGCGGGACTCACAGGGGTTGATATTGCAGCAAAGGATCATATTTTTGCGATTGTCGCTGTGCAGAAAAGCGACGGATCCGCCATGAAGGAGGATGCCTTTGGTCAGTTTCACCCGATTCCGTTTATTCAGGGGCAAAAGCCCTGGCAAGGAGGGGTCGATTCCGCAGGCGTGGTGAAAATCAAGGACGGCGTTTTGTATTTATTCGTGGATTGTGAAGATTTGGCGCTTTTTTCGGATAAAGCGATTACCTTGGGTGTTTCTGATATCTTTTGCTTTGATGAAGTTAGCTATACCTATCATGAAAGCACGGGCCTTGTCACGCCGAATGAAGAATATGCGGGGGTGAATGTGCTTTTCAGTTTGCCGATAGATGCTTCTTTTGCTAAAGGGCGGTAACGCGGAGGCTTGCGGCGGGTTTGCGCAGCTTTTCCTGCATCTTGGGATCCTGTGAAGAGCGTAGTCTATACTTCTATATTTACAAAATCACCGGGCGGGAGTATGGAATTGCCCGGTGATGTTTTTTCGATTTTATATGGCATATAAGGCCTTTCAGGCGTTTTTCTCACAAAATCCCAAAGAAATTTATATTGACAATGCCTTCCGCTTCTAATATTATAATATTAGAATTATCTGTAAAATTATTCGCGGAGGGATATTTATGAAAAAGCAATCCGCACTCTTCATTGTGTCAACTGTTTTGGCCTGGAGTTTCGGCATTGCGACAAACTTTTTTTCAATCGTGCAAGGTGGCGGCCCAAGCCCCGCCGGAGCCATCTTCTCGCTTGTTTTTCTTCTGGCATGGTGCACGCTTATATTTTTTGG
>JAISXG010000031.1 GCA_031270605.1 Oscillospiraceae bacterium
ATTGATGCCGTCGTTTATCCCCAATTCATCAGTGACTTCTTTAATCGTTGAAAGAAGCCACGTATCCCAAGACAATTGAAAAAAACAAACGGCAATTTCTCCAACATTAAAATATCGTTTCTTTGACCGCCAAAACAGCCATTGATTATTCACTTCATCAGGATTACGCAGATAAACCTCCATAGGGTCCTCGTGGCCGTTATATTGATTAAATTTGATCTTCGTCCTGTTTAAATCTTCCTGTCCCATATGTAACAGGTCGTTCAGTAATAACGGTTTTAACATATCACTCACCAACCCTGAAATGTATTATCACGATTATAGTAATTATAAACCGGCATGTCAAGTTATGCTTGCCAAGACTTATAAGGCATCTCACCTCCCCCCCACAAAAAGACTACTTTGATTCTCAAAACAATGTTCCGCTCAACTTTTCTCCAAAACACGTGTGTTTTAGAAAAATTTTTGTGTTTTTCAGTTAAAAATCTTAAAAATCCCGAAAAAAATCTTGCCCCTGCGCCGATGGGCGCACGCCTTCCGCGCAACAAGATCAATTTTGTCATAATTTGCTGCATGCGGCACCCTGCAAAGCGCTGTTTGCCGTTTCATTCCAGATAAACTGAAGAGAAAAAAAGACAAACGACGGAATTACAAGCGTGCAGTTTGATTTTTTTGTTAAATTTTTTAGCATGCCGTAACAAAAATACGATTTTTTTGATGTATTTTCAACAAATTTCCTTACAAAAAATCTTGATTCTTCGATTCTTTTTGCATATTTCAGTGATTTCAACCAGATTTTTTTATTTCATTGATTATTTTATGATAAATATCGCCAAAAAAATGAGAAATGTACAAAAATTATGTTAATAATTTGTTAAACCGCAAGATTTGACAAATTCCATAAATTTTTTGTGCTATTTTTATTAGGCAGACAGCCCCTGCGGGCTATGTGTCATTCATTTGACAGAATTGTAAAGCGGAAGGAGAGGAACATGATGGAACAGGAAAAATTTGATTTTGCGAAACGCTTTGACGATTACATTGATCAATCCTCTGATTGCATAAGAGACGTGGCAAAACAGTTCTATGCCTGGGGCCTTGCAGACGGCCGCAGCGCGTCAAGAACCGTGATCTACATACCTTATCCTGTTGAGAATAAAAAGTATGGTAAAAAATTTGAAACAGGCATTCAAGAGAGATAGTCTTTGCGCTTTCGCAAAATGAGACGTTCTAACGGTAGCTTAGCCGTTCACAAAAGCGCTGTGTGTTTTTCAGTCCGGTTTTCGTCAAGACTGCATACCCCACACGAGTCGGGCGTATCGCTTGATTTTTGTGCAGTCCTCAAACGAAGGCAGGTATGCACACGTTGCGCTTTTGTGGCGCGGTCTCGAGTTTCGATAGATGTTCTGAGAAAAACCGCCGGAAACAACTCCGGCGGTTTTTCGTTTCCATAGACGGGCAAATATGCCGTCAACGGTCGTCGTTCAAGATAATGTCTTTCGTTTCATGGGCAAGCCGAACGCCATAATTCAGCCCGCGGTCTTCAGGATAGATCTGCGACATGCCCGCAAGGTAAAGGTTTGGGAACGGCGTTTTGATTTGGGGCCGGTTCTCGCTGTAATGCCGCAGAACGACCGGCTGCGAATAGGCGCTGCGAAAAACGTGAGCTTCAAAAACGTCCTCCGGCTGAAAGGCCGGATACATCTTCTTCAAGCCGGCAAAAAAGGTTTCGCGGATTTCATCATCGCTCATGCCCCACATTGCATCGGTCCTGTCAAGATACCGCGAGAGATAAACAAGCTTGCCGCCGTAGTGCTTGTCGTCCATCAGATTGTTCTGCTCGATCACAAGCACAAAGGGCAGGTCTTCGCACACGGTTGTCCAATAATACTTTGAGAGAGTTTGCTTCATGTTCAGCACCATGCAGATGTTCGCTTTATAGCGAATGGCGCCAAGCTGCTCCCTGTAGCCCTCGCCCGCGTTCATACCCTCGATCAACGCGGCATAAACGGGCGCGGCGACTGCCGCCACCACAAGCCCGCCCTCGGCCTGGGCGCCGTTTGCGAAGGTGACTTGATATCGGCCGCCCTGCTGCGCAATGGCCGTGGCCTCGTGATTCAAAAAAATTCCGCCGCCCAGCGCTTTGATTTTTTCTTCGAGCACATCAATGATCCTGCCAAAACTGCCGCCGAGGTAGCCAAGGCTTTCAGAGGCGACGTTTTCGCGCGAGTTGCCGCGCAGCTTGAACTTGTTCCAGATCCAAACAGCCGAAACATCGTCGGCGTCATTATCGAACTTGGATTTCAGCAGCGGCTTCCAAAGCGCCTCATAGGCGCGCTTGCCGCTGTTTTGAATCAGCCAGTCCTTCGCCGTCATGGATTCGAGGGGAAGATAATCGGTGATCTTCTTCGCTTTCAGCACCGAGAGCCCTGTGCGGATGCGCTCAAAAAACGGAATCGCACGAAAGAGCGCCAAATCCACCGGACTTGTGAAGGGGTAAAGCTTTTTGTTGATGTATAAGCCGTTTTTTGGCTTGTACCATTTCAGATCCTCCAGCAGGCCGAGCTCTTCTATGAGGTCAATGGCATAGCGGTCGCTGGTGAAAATGTGGTGATAAATATATTCAACCTGCTCTTTGCCAACGGTCAAATGGGCAAGCAGGCCGCCGGCCCGGGCGCCGCTTTCATAAATCGAAACAGAATACCCCTGCTTGAGCAGCTCATACCCCGTCAGCAAGCCGGTGAGCCCCCCGCCGATGATGATCGTCTTTTTTTTCATGAAGTGCACTGACTCCTTCCTTTTGTCAATGGCAATTTTCTTATTACGCTTCTTTGAGTTTATAAAGGCGGTAATAGATGTCTATGTTTCCCTCATATTTCTGCTGCGCGTCGTCAACAAGCATATAGCGCTCGGTCAGCACCGGGAAGCGCAGCTCTGTTCTGCGCTCTTGCTGGTATTCGCGGATCACGATGAACTGGATTTGGGCCGATTCGAGCAAATCTATCTGGCTTTTGCGGATGCCGTTGTCTTTTTCGGCCGGGATGTTCGGAATATAAAAATATTTCGTGGGCGGCATAAGGTTCGCATAGGTATAAAAGCCCATGTCAAGCGTCATAAAATTGAGCAGGGTCGGATCCTTCTCCGCGTTGATGATTTTGGCAAAGCGCGGCTGCACGGCCTCTTTATCTGTGATTTTATGGGCATTTGAAAAGTTACTGTTCACAAAAAGCGCCAAAACAACCATCAAGGCCGCCGTGACAAGCACGCTCGCGGGGTGCACGCTGCCCCGCTCGGCGAACCGCAGCACCGCATTGACGGCAAACAGAATGCCGAATGACAAAAACGGGACGACGATTAAAAAGCTGTAGGCAAAATATTTTGAGGAGTTATAAACAAAAAACAGCAAAAACACCAGGCTGAGCATGAGCGCACTTTTCGCGGCAACGCTCAAATGCCG
>JAISXG010000061.1 GCA_031270605.1 Oscillospiraceae bacterium
ATGTTCTGAATGAAGTCAATCATGAAATCAAGAGAACAAGAGCGTTTTATGAATGATTTTTGACGCTTGAAGGCGTGCTCTTGCTTTTTTTGGCAAATAGTGTAAAATATAGTAAATCAACTTAAAAACGAACCGGTTTCTATGCGTGAAACCCCACATAGGTAAGGCTTCTGTGTGTGTTTTTGATGTTTTTAGGTGGATTTGCGATAAGAGAAAAATGTTTCGTATTATGGAGGAGAAAATGGGCAAAATCGGTTTGGTGATTGAGGGCGGCGGTATGAGGGGGATTTATGGCGCGGGAGTGCTTGACCGCTTTTTAGAGGAAGGGCTGACGTTTCCCTATTGTATCGGCGTTTCCGCCGGCAGCGCAAACCTGGTTTCGTTTCTTTCGGGGCAAAAGGGGCGCAATTACAGGTATTATAAATACCATGCCAAGAATAAGAACTATATGAGCGTGCATAACCTTGTACGAAAGGGTTCTTTTTTTGGGCTGGAGTATATTTATGACACGTTAACGAATAATCTTGACGCGCTGGATTACGACGCCCTTTTGGCTACGCAAAGCGCGTTTCATATCGTTGTTACAAAAGCGGACACGGCCGAGACGGTCTATCTTGACCGGGCGCATGTGGATTATTATGACAGCACCGCCTTAATGGCAAGCTGCGCCGTGCCGGTGGTTTGCCGTCCGATCAAAATCGGCGGAGCGGAATATTTTGACGGCGGGGTCACCGACCCTATTCCTTATAAAAAGGCGCTTGAGGAGGGCTATGACAAGCTGGTCGTGATTTTGTCGCGCCGCCGCGGTTTTGTGAAGCGTCCGGAGAATTTTAAGTATCTTTATTCTCGGCTTTTGCAAAAATACCCTGAAATTGTGCGGGCACTGGGCGAGCGGCACAGGGTTTATAACGAGTCCCTCGCCGAGCTTGCGAGGCTTGAGCAGGATGGCCGGGCGGTGATCATTGCGCCGTCTGTAGACGTGAAAATGTCGATGATCAACAATGATTCAAGGCTTGTTGACGAGCTGTATGATTATGCAACCCATGACGCGGAGGCGTCGTTTGAAAAAATATATGAGTTATCCCGCTAGCTGTTTGGCGGTGCGGGCGAAGAGGGGGCGTTTTTTGATGGAAGTTTTAGAAGTGAAATCCGCAAAGGCGACAAAGGGGCTGCCCGGGTTGTTGTTTTATCTTGTGCAGTTTACCTGGGGGCTGCCGGTGAATCTGTTCGGCCTCATTGGCTTTTTGTTCGCCAAGCCCTTTTGCAGGCAGGAACGCTTTTGCAACTGCTACATAACCTATGTCAACAGAAAAAATTTCGGCGGCGTTTCGATCGGCATGTTTGTGTTCATCAATACAAAACGCGAAGGGCAGTGGATGCAGAACACGCGCATTCATGAATACGGCCACACGATCCAGTGCCTGCTGCTCGGGCCGCTGTATTGGCTTGTGATTGCCATCCCTTCATTTGTGTGGTGCAATTTTTTTGAGGGCTACAGGAGAAAGAATAATCTTTCTTATTATGATCTTTATTGTGAAGGTTGGGCGAACATCTGGGGGCAGAAGTGGAGCGGCTTGAAGCAACACTACGAAAATAGTTGATTTTTCAATGCATTTTGATTATAAGATTCACACGGAATGTAAAAACATTTTGTTTTTTGTCAGAAGCCAACAATCCCGGCTGTTGTTGCCTGCACCGTATTCCTATGTCTGGGTGTGTGCGAGAGTGCCGTGCAAAGTGCATTTTTTCGTAGCTGTTCTTATTGTTGCGTCCTTGTTTTTTTGAATTTAATATGGTTCCCCGGATAAATGAGAAAGTCCAACCATTTAAATCGATGCATGACCATGGCGGCGACGATGGGTCCGCCAAAGGATGCAAAAAGGCCGATTGTGATGTGGATGCCGGCATTCACAATACCAAACTTTAACAATATGCTGCGTAAAGGAGCGGCAAAGATTGTGTGCATTAAAAAGATTGGCATGGTGTATTGCGACAGAAAGCACAGAAACTTTTGCCGGATATTGCGTTGAAATATAAAAGAAAACAGCAAAACCACCGAGGCGCAGGCGGCAAGCCCTAAAAGGAAGTCAAACCCTTTAAAGTTTATATTTTGTTCGAATTTCCATATGCTGACGCCAAGAAACACGATTGCTAAACTGACTCCTGTCACCGCATATGTTTTACTTTTTGAAAATTTTATAATATTGAACACGCCAAAGCACATTCCCAGCACAAACCAAATTTCATTGGCAAAAACTTGGGAAACGGCATACACAGAAATATTTTCACCCCAAATGCCGATTGCCTTTGCCGTCAGAGCAATCGCCAAGCCAATGACTGCCATGCCGTTTGTAGAAAATGTTGGGGTAACCAAAAATATAAAAAACAGACAATACAAATACCAGTACGGCGCAATGGGCTCAATAAACAGCGAATGGAACAGCCCGCTGACCTCATTGTTCACAGCCCCTGAAAATAATGTTTTTAGACTCCATGTAATCAAAGAAAATACAAAATACGGTATGCACAATGCCAGTGCTTTTTTTAACGCGTTGTTTTTCCATGCTGAAAAAGAATTGATACAGCTGTTTTTTTGATATAAATAACCGCTGCAGATAAAAAATAATGGCACATGAAAATAATAGATTGTTTGATTGAACCATTGATATAAACCAGAATCCGGTAAAATTTCTGATTTTATCATACTTTGAAAGAAATGCCCCAAAACGACCAGCACACAGGCAAATATTTTTATATTATCTGTCCAGATCTCTCTTTTTTGGGGTGCCTCACTCTTTTTCTTATCCATTTTTATTATCCTTTCCAAATGCGTTACGTCCCCTCATAATGATAAAAGGCGGAGCGGTAACGGTGAAGCTCCTGCGCATAATAATTAGCTGTTTTGTGTTCTGCGGCAGGATTTTTCAGGTTTCCATATTGTAATTTTGAATATTTCAATCTGCAAATAATAACCACTGATCGAATCGAACCCCGATGTTATGACAGGTCTTTTTTGCCAGATTACCCATTTTTTTCTTGACAATGCGTTCGTATTGTCAAGAAAACTCATATGATTTGACAAAGCGCTCGTCCTACCGCCCAATGAAATTTGCTCAGTAATTATTGAGTTATAATGGGGTTCATTTTAACAGAAAAAAACACGAATTTCAACATTATATGTAAATTAAATTCGATACTCTTGTGTTTTTGGAGTTGACAATCATTTTTTTGTGTGATATATTAAACGGTAATTAATGTGGCAGGGTGTTGTTTTGCCCTGCGTGCAAAGACTGTGAAGGAAAAAAGACATAACTTTCAGGGCAAAGAGAGCCGCCGGGCGGTGTGAGGCGGCGCCGAAACTTGTGTGTATAGCTCGTTCCGGAGTTGTTCGCCTGAACAACAGGGTTCAAACATACCCGACAATAGGGCGAAACGGGTGGCCTCGTTAGCGGCCGGACCTTGTTTGAGGTTGTGAGGGCAGCGTTGTCTGCCGAAATTGGGTGGTACCGCGGTGTTTTTCATCGCCCCTTTTGCTGTTTTTGCGGCAAAAGGGGCGTTTTTTGTTTTTTTATACTTGCTTCGGCAAAAATAGAAATCATCAGAAAGGCGGGGGTCGGCGTGAAAATCGGTTTGTTCGGCGGCAGCTTTAACCCGGTGCATAACGGCCATGTGCGCCTGGCGCAGACCTTTTTGGGGTTTCTGGGCTTGGATAAGGTGTTCATTATTCCCACCAACATCCCCCCGCATAAAACGAATGAGACTTTTGCTTCCGCCGAAGACCGATATGAAATGTGTTTGCGGGCCTTTCCGGGCGAAGCTTTTTCGGTTTCACGAACGGAAATTGACCGCGGCGGCAAAAGCTATACGATTGACACGATCAAGCGTTTTCAGCTTGACTTTCCGGATGCGGAGCTGTTTTTGCTCGTGGGTTCTGACATGCTCTTATATTTTGACAAATGGTATCGTTATGACGAACTATTGAAGATGTGCACACTGTGCGCCGTGTCAAGAATGTATTCGGAGGATTATTCGATCATGCGTTCCTATGCGCGCGATGTGCTGGGCGACAAGGAAGACAGTATTGTGATTATGCAAACCGAACCCTATGAGTTAAGCTCCACCGAAATCCGTGAGCTGCGCAAAAAGGGCACGGATGTGAGCGGTTATGTGCCGCAATCGGTGGCAGAATATATGGAAAGCAGAGGGCTTTATCTTGACTGACGCAGAATATCTTGCCGTGGTGCGCGGGCGGCTGGGCGGCTATCGCTTTACGCATTCTTTGGGCGTTGCCGAAAGTGCAAAAGTGCTGGCCGCGCGCTACGGGGCGGACGAACAAAAGGCATATACCGCGGGGCTTTTGCACGATGTGATGAAAGACACGGCGAACGAGGAGCAACTGGCGCTGTTTGCCGAATATGGCGTGCGCCTGCTGCCTGAAGAGCAAATCGCCCCTCAGCTTTGGCACGCGATTGCGGGGGAGTGCTTTGCAAAGCAGGTGCTTGGGGTTTGCGACGCAGACATTCTTGCGGCGATTCGCTATCACACAACGGGCCGCGCGGGCATGAGCCTCTTAGAAAAAGTTGTGTTCACGGCCGATTTTATCTCAATTGACCGTGTTTACCCCGGCGTGGAGCGCATGCGCGAAAAGGCGCAAATCAGCCTGGATGCGGCTATGGCAGAGGGCTTTCAGTTCACCATGACAAAACTGCTGGCGGATGAAAAGGCGATTCACCCCGACATGCTGGCGGGATATAACGAAATTATTTTAAAATGGAATCAAAACAAAAAAGGAGACTGTTGAATGAACAAAGAAGCAGAGGTAATGGAAAAAATCGTAAAGGTTTTGGATGATAAAAAGGCGAGGGACCTTGTGGCGATTGAAATCACAGAGGTCACGATTCTTGCGGATTATTTCGTGATTGCCACGGGCACCTCAAACACGCACATCAAAGCACTTGCAGATGATGTTGAGGATGCGCTTTCAAAAGCGGGCACACCGCCTAACGGGGTGGAAGGCCGTGCCACGGGCTGGATTTTGATTGACTTTGGCAGCGTGATCGTCCACCTTTTCCTGCCTGACACGCGCAGCTATTATAACCTTGAACGACTCTGGGCGGACGCGAACAAGCTTGATATTTCCGGCCTATTGACCGATTGATACAGGGAAAGGATATGTGTTTTCAGATGGAATACGACATTAAATCAGTTGAAAAAAAGTGGCAGCAGCGCTGGGAAGAAACAGGTGTTTTTCACGCGAGCAATAAAAGTGAAAAGCCAAAGTTCTTTTGCCTGGTGGAGTTCCCTTATCCCTCGGGCAACGGGCTGCACGTCGGGCACCCGCGTTCCTACACCGCTCTTGACGTTGTGGCGAGAAAAAAGCGTCTTGAGGGCTACAACGTGCTCTACCCCATGGGCTGGGACGCATTCGGCCTGCCCACTGAAAACTTCGCTATCAAAAACAAGATTCACCCCGGAATCGTCACAAAAAATAATATCGCGCGCTTCAAGGCACAGTTGCAGTCTCTTGGCTTTTCGTTTGACTGGAGCCGTGAAATCAACACCACAGACCCGAATTATTACAAATGGACCCAGTGGATATTTTTAAAGCTGTTTGAAAATGGCCTTGCTTATAAAAAAGAGATGGCTGTTAACTGGTGCACCTCCTGCAAATGCGTGCTTGCAAACGAAGAGGTTGTGAACGGACTGTGCGAACGCTGCAACAGCGACGTTGTGCGCAAAGTCAAGAGCCAGTGGATGCTGAAAATCACCGAATATGCGGAACGGTTGATTAACGACCTTGACGAGCTGAACTTTATCGACCGCGTCAAGGCCCAGCAAAAGAACTGGATCGGCCGCTCGACAGGCGCTGAGGTGGATTTCAAAAGCACCCTTGGCGACACATTGACAGTTTATACCACCCGGCCGGACACCCTGTTCGGCGCGACCTATATGGTGCTTTCACCGGAACATCCCGCCATTGAAAAATGGGCGGAGCATATTGAGAACATGGATGAAGTGAAGGCCTATCAGGAAGCCGCCGCGCGCAAAAGCGACTTTGAGCGCACGGAGGTCAATAAAGACAAAACCGGCGTACAGCTCGCGGGTGTGCGGGCAATCAACCCGGTGAATGATAAAAAAATTCCGATTTTTATTTCAGACTATGTTCTGGTTTCCTACGGCACGGGCGCGATTATGGCGGTGCCCGGGCACGACACTCGCGACTGGGAGTTCGCAAAGAAGTTTTCTCTGCCGATTGTTGAGGTCGTTGCGGGCGGCGACGTGGAACAGGAACCGTTTACGGACTGTGAAACAGGCGTGATGGTCAATTCCGGTATCCTGACAGGGCTTTCTGTCGAGGACGCGAAGAAAAAAATTACCGCGTGGCTTGAAGAGCAGGGTAGAGGCAAGCCTTCGGTGCAGTATAAACTGCGCGACTGGGTATTCTCGCGCCAGAGGTATTGGGGCGAGCCGATTCCGATTGTGCTCTGTCCCGAATGCGGTTATGTGCCGCTGCCGGAGAGTGAGCTGCCGCTGAAATTGCCCACGATTGATTCTTTTGAACCGACGGATAACGGCGAGTCGCCCCTTGCGAAATTGACAGAATGGGTCAACACCACCTGCCCGCACTGCGGCAAGCCCGCGAAACGTGAAACGGACACCATGCCTCAGTGGGCAGGGTCCTCATGGTATTTTTTGCGATACACAGATCCGCACAACGACACAGCCCTTGCGTCCAAAGAAGCGTTGGATTACTGGACGCCTGTTGACTGGTATAACGGCGGCATGGAACACACAACGCTGCATTTGCTTTACAGCCGATTCTGGCATAAATTTTTGTATGATATCGGTGTGGTTCCCTCAAAAGAGCCCTATGCAAAGCGCACGAGCCACGGCATGATTCTTGGTGAGAACGGCGAGAAAATGAGCAAGTCCCGCGGGAATGTCGTGAACCCGGACGACATCGTGAATGCTTTCGGCGCGGACACCATGCGGCTTTATGAAATGTTCATCGGCGACTTTGAGAAGTCCGCCCCGTGGAACACCTCCTCCATCAAAGGCTGCAAGCGCTTTACTGAACGGTTCTGGACGCTGAATGACATTGTGGTGAAGGGTGACGCATACCGCGAAAATCTTGAAAGCGCGTTCCATCGAACCATAAAAAAAGTTACGGAAGATATTGATAATCTGAAAGCAAACACCGCGATTGCCGCGCTGATGAGCCTGTTAAACGACATCTATGAAACCGGTGCTATCAATCGCGCGGAGCTGCGCACTTTTACAATTCTCCTGAACCCCTTTGCGCCGCACATTACAGAAGAATTGTGGGAGCGCCAGGGCTTCGGCGGCGTTGTGACAAGCCAGCCGTGGCCTGTTTACAGTGAAGAGAAGTGCAAAGAATCCACTGTTGAAATCGTGGTGCAGATCAACGGCAAAATCCGCGCGAGGCTGACGGTGGATGCGGAAATTAAAGCCGAGGACGCAATCACCCGAGCCAAGGCAGACGAAGCGATTGCGCAAGCGATTGAAGGCAAAGCAATTGTGAAAGAATTTTATGTTCCCGGCAAGCTGGTGAACATTGTCATCAAACCCTGATGATTCTTGAAAGGATTGAAAGAAATGGAATTTACGAACAGAACGATCGGCGGGCAGCTGCAGCTGCTTGCAGAGACTTACGCGAATGATACTATGGTAAGCTATACCGACCGCGATTATTTCAGAACTTTCAAGGAGTTCAATGAGGAATGTGAGCGGATTGCCCGGGGATTTATGGCTCTCGGGCTGAAAAAAGGCTCCCATATCTCCATCTGGGCGACCAATGTGCCCGCATGGCTGCTGACTTTTTTCGGCAGCGCGAAAATGGGCGCGGTGCTTATCACCGTCAACACGAGCTACAAACAGTTTGAGCTGGAATATCAATTGAAGCAATCGGATTCGGATGCAATTGTGCTGATTGACGGCTTCAAGGGTACCAGCTACATAGATATCGTGAACGAGCTTTGCCCCTCGCTCAAGGATTCGGAGCCGGGCAATCTCAATGAAGAACAATTTCCGCGCCTGAAATCCGTCATTTACGCGGGCGAGGGCGAGACTCCGGCCGGCATGGTGAGTTGGAACGACCTGTATATCCTTGCGGACAGCGTGCCGGAAGCTGATTTTTTGACTGTGCGTGATTCGTGCGTCTGTGATGAGGTCGTGAACATCCAATACACTTCCGGCACCACGGGCTTCCCCAAGGGCGTTATGCTTACACATTACAACATCCTCAACAACGGCCTTGCAATCGGCGACGGTATGAGCTTCACGCATGAGGATAAACTGTGTATTTGCGTGCCGTTTTTTCACTGCTTCGGCATGGTGCTGGCGCTGATGGCCTGCATCACCCACGGCACGCCCTTTGTGCCCGTTGACGCATTCAACGCGGGCAAGGTGCTTTCCGCTTTGGAAAGCGAGAAATGCACCGCGGTGCATGGTGTGCCGACGATGTTCATCGCCATGCTCGATCATCCTGATTTTGAAAAGTTTGATTTGTCGCACATGCGCACGGGCATCATGGCGGGCTCACCCTGCCCTGTGAAAACGATGAAGGACGTCAATGAAAAAATGAATATGCGCGACATTGTGATTGTGTTCGGCCTGACGGAAGCGTCCCCCGGCTGCACCATGACGACGACAGACGACTCCGCGGACATCCGCTGCTCGACTGTCGGCCGTGCGTTCCCCGGCGTGGAGTGCAAAATTGTTGACCCGGAAACGCTTGAGGAACTGCCGCGCGGGCAGGTTGGTGAGTTTATGGCGCGGGGCTACAACATCATGAAGGGCTATTATAAAATGCCTGAGGCGACCGCAAAGGCCATCGAGCCGGATGGATGGCTGCATTCCGGCGACCTTGCCGTTTGCGATGAGCAGGGGTATTATAAGGTGACCGGCCGCCTCAAAGACATGATCATCCGCGGTGGCGAAAATATTTACCCCAAAGAAATTGAAGAATGCCTGTATCACCACCCAAAAATCAAGGACGTGCAGGTCATCGGCGTGCCGAGCAAGAAATACGGCGAAGAGATTTGCGCCTGCATCGTTGCAAGAGAGGGCGAGGCGCTCACGGAGGATGAAGTGCGCGCCTATTGCAGAGAGCATATCGCGTTCTTCAAAATCCCCAGCTATTATTGGTTTATGGCAGATTTCCCGATGACGGCGAGCGGCAAAATTCAAAAAGTTGTGTTGCGTGAGAGGGCGCTTGACCAGTTTAACCTGCACGACGCAAACAGCATAGAAACAGCTTAATTGACAGCCGGGAAAATATTGGATATACTGTAGCCAAACCGATTGTAAAAGCATAGGTTTTTATTATGTTTTCAATATGTTCTCAATTCAGAAAGGAATAGTTGCTATGAAATATGCGTTTTCCACACTGGGCTGCCCCCGCTGGAGCTGGGATGATGTCTTCACAACCGCAAAGGATTTAGGGCTGGACGGCGTTGAAATCCGAGGGCTTGGCGATGAAATTTATGCCCCCGCGATTGAGGCGTTTCAACCCGAGCATATAGAAAAAACAAAGAAAGAGCTTGCCCGTTTGGGGCTTGCTATTCCAATTTTAACTTCGGGCGCAATCCTCGCCGAAGCAGAAAAAGCGCAGCAGTCCTTTGTTGAGGCCTGCGCCTATGTGAACCTTGCCTCCTCTCTGGGGGTGCGCCATGTTCGCGTGATGGGCACGGGTGAACCCTGGGCAACGGGGGGCGACTTTGCCCTTGGCGCAAGGCTTTTCGGCCATTTGTGCAGCTATGCCGCGGAATGGGGTGTTGTGCCGCTGATTGAAACCAACGGCGCGCTTGCGTCCTCAGACGAAATGCTGAAATTTTTAGAAAAAGCGGGCAGTGAAAATTGCGGCGTGCTGTGGGACGTGCACCATACCGTGCGTTTCGGCAAAGAAAGCCCCGCCGAGACCGTGAAAAAGCTTGGCGGGTATATTCGCCATGTGCATGTGAAGGATTCCGAAGTTGACGCTTCGGGCAATATTCAATACCGCATGATGGGCCACGGCGACCTGCCCCTGAAAGAGGCTGTTGATTCCCTCAAAGGCATTGGTTTTGAAGGTTTTGTTTCCCTCGAATGGGTCAAGCGCTGGCAGGCGGATTTGCAGGAGCCGGGCATTGTGTTTGCGCAGTATGCCTCGTTTGTGAAAGAGTTATAATAACAAGAGCAAAGGCCCCGCCGCTGTATTTATGCGGCGGGGCTTTGAAACAAAAAATTCAGCTATCTTTATTTTTTGCCCCAAGATGCTTGCATTTATATAAATAATATATTATAATGCTCTGGTCAAACATTTTAAACAAGCCCAATTTCTGTCATGCGGCGTATGGGTCCTGTGCGGCGGAGCGCCGTGAACCATGTCAGGCGGGGAACCGAGCAGCATTAAACGGTCTGCCCGCGCGACACAGTAACGCCTGTACGCCGCATGACAGAGAATGGGCAATTTTTATGCAAAATCAGAAAGTGATTTTATTGAGAACAGAAACGGATGT
>JAISXG010000018.1 GCA_031270605.1 Oscillospiraceae bacterium
CTGCCTTGATAGAAACGCCGGATGGAACTCTTGAAACGGTTCCGCTGGCCGATTTGCCGGAAGGGGTGTGCGAGGGTGATTTGCTGAAAAAAAACGAAAGCGGTTTTTCTTTTGAAGAATCAGCCACGGCACAGCGCAAAAAAGAGATGTTTGATTTGCAAGGCGGTCTTTTTGACAGGGATTAGAGCTTCTGTATTCGAACAATCCCACTTATTATTCTTTAATAGATATTTATAATTCCATATTCTTGAAACTTCATATTGACGAACGCAAAAATTCTGTATATTATATCCTTAGAAGAATGTCGATATGGGGTGAGATTATGGATAATTTGTCAAAAAATCACCGAGGCATGAAGCAGCACATGCTGCTTGTGTGTGCCGCTGTTTGCGTTTTTGTTTTGTGCGGCATCCTGGCAGGGGCAAAGGTGCTGCAAAATGACCGTTTGACAACAGAGCAGAACGATCAGTCCCAAACAGTTTCCCTTGTGTTTGCAAACGAAACGCGGGCCATGAGTGTGCCCACTGAACAGGCAACACAGAGCCCGGCGGACACAGGCACAAAAATCAACCTCAACACAGCCGGGGTCAAAGACCTGCTTGCCCTCAAAGGCATTGGGCAGGTAAAGGCTGAGGCGATTATGGAATACCGCCGCGAAAACGGCAGGTTTTTGAGCGTTTATGAGCTTATGCAGGTTTCCGGCATTGGCGAAAAAATCTTTGCTGAAATCAAAGACAAGATCACGATATAGAAAAGGATTTTTACAGTATGTATTCATTGGGCATTGACATCGGCGGCACAAAATGCGCCGTCGTGCTCGGCCGCGGTGCGCTGGCTGAGAACAAAGAGGGCTTTATTCTTGACAAAATCGCGTTTCCCACCGAGGTTTCGCGTGGCGTTGATATGGTAATTGCAGAAATTACAGGCAGTATTGATAAGCTGTTTGAAAAAAACAAGGTTGCGGCAGATATGATTGTTGGCATCGGCATCAGCTGCGGCGGCCCCCTTGACAGCCGCACAGGGGTCATAAAGTCCCCGCCGAACCTGCCGGGATGGGACGAAGTGCCCATTGTTGAGATACTTTCCGCCCATTACGGCGTGAAAACGAAGCTGCAGAATGACGCAAACGCCTGCGCCGTTGCGGAATGGATGTTTGGCGCGGCGAGGGGCAGCCAAAACGCGATGTTCCTCACCTTTGGCACCGGCATGGGCGCGGGATTGATTTTGGACGGCAGGCTCTATTCGGGCACAAACGACATGGCCGGTGAAGTCGGGCATATCCGTCTTGCAAACGACGGGCCCGAGGGTTATGGCAAGCGCGGCTCGTTTGAGGGCTTTTGCAGCGGCGGCGGCATTGCCCGCATGGGGCAGGAAATGGCCGAAGCAGCAAAGCAAAACGGGCAGAAGTCACCCTTGTTTGCCGACCTTTCTGCAATGACGGCAAAAAGCCTTGCGCTTGCGGCGACAGAGGGCGACGCGTTTGCCCTTTCGGTTTATGAGCGCTGCGCTAAAAAGCTCGGGCTTGCGCTTTCGATTTTTATTGATGTTCTCAATCCTGAAAAAATCGTCATCGGCAGCATCTATGAGCGCAACCAAGAGATGTTCAACCGCTGGATTTTGCCGATTATTGAAGAAGAAACACTCTCTCTTTCAAGAAGTGTTTGCGAAATTGTGCCCGCGCAATTGGGCGACAGCATCGGCGACTACGCCGCGCTGGCGCTTGCTTTGCTATAAAATAGTTTTCAACAGGCAATATGCCGGCGACTATGCGCCTGTTATTTTTGCAGATTCTTCTTCGTCGGAGAAACGGGGATCGCAATGGATAAAACAAACGAAATCTTTGAAAAGCTGCTCGACACATATCCTGTTCTGGAGATGTGCCGTGATGCTGTTTTAGAGGCATATGACCTGCTGCTTGCGTGCTATCAAAACGGGGGCAAGGTGCTTGTTTGCGGCAACGGCGGCAGCGCGGCGGACAGTGAGCACATTGTGGGCGAGTTGATGAAGGGCTTTAATCTGCGCCGCCCGCTTTCTGCAGAGCAAAAGGCCCGATTTTCATCCGTCGAGGGCGGGGATGCCATTGCGGAAAAGCTGCAGGGCGCGCTGCCTGCCATCAGCCTTGTAAGCCAGGTGGGCCTGATCACTGCCTTTTCAAACGATGTTGACCCGTCTTTGATTTTTGCGCAGCAGGTGTTTGCCTATGCGGGCGACGGGCATGATGTTCTCATTGCTTTGAGCACCTCGGGCAACTCGGCAAATGTGGTGAACGCCGTTGTGACAGCGAAGGTTGTGGGCACGAAAACCATCGCGATAACAGGCGAGCATGAGAGCAGGCTTTCGGCAACCGCCGATGTTTGCATCAGAACCCCCGCCTGCACGCCGTATGAGGTGCAGGAGTTCACTTTGCCGATTTATCATGCCCTGTGCGCCATGCTTGAAGCCGAGCTGTTTTAGGTGCTCCGTATGAAACATAAAATGAAAAAGGTATTTCGCATATTTTTGGTTCTTGTCGTTCTGGCCGGAGCTCTTGGCGGAGGGTTCTTTTTGATGACGCATGCCCGCGTGAAGCACTTGCAGAGGCAATATGAATTTGTGCCCGAAGCGTTTTTGCCTGTTTCAGGCGCTGACAGGATTCATTTTTTAAACACAGGGCACAGTGACTGCATCCTGATTGAATCAAACGGTTTGTTTGCCATGGTGGACGCTGGGGAAGACGGCGATAACCCCACAGGCAGAAAAAGTCTGGAATTGACCGGCTATGAAGACCTTGTGGTTGCATATTTAAAAAAAGTTGCCGGTGACGCACAGGGCAAGGTCACACTCGAGTGGGTTCTGG
>JAISXG010000042.1 GCA_031270605.1 Oscillospiraceae bacterium
CTGATCTATCACGGCGCGCCTTTAGCTGATATGAGGCTTGTTTCATTAAAAAGCAGTTTGTTGGAAACAATCGTCACAATTGAGTGGGACTTATCACCTGATTTTTCGCCTGCTTTGCACTTTTTTTCCGGACAAGAGATTGTTTTTGACTGGGGTGAGGCATCTGCTTCTTCTTTTATGTTCTTTCCAACTGTATCACCGCCTTCAGGAGATGAGAACACTGTAATAATCCGCAGTCACTCCATTGCGGCCTCTATTCCACTGAATAAAGAAATAAAAGTAAGTTCTTTTGATACGGCAAGCCAATCGACAACTTCGGAAATGTTTATAATTCCAGCGGAATAAGGCTTGTTTAATCATATTGCATGAGGTAAAGAATACTTCCTTAGATAAAGTTAGGTGATGGAGCGGAGTTTTTTTTATAAAATTCAAAATTATAATGAATGAGGACAAGGGGGATTTTATGCTCTACAAAAAAAACACGGAACACTCGCTTTCCCGCGAGCTGTTTCAAAACCCGACCTGCGAATACCGAGGCACACCGTTCTGGGCATGGAACTGCAAAATGAACATGGATCAGCTCTCACGGCAGATCGAATGCTTCAAAGAAATGGGCCTCGGCGGCTTCCACATGCATTCCCGCGTGGGCATGGATGTGCCGTATCTCAGCGACGAATTCATGGCGTTGGTTAAAAGCTGCGTTGAAAAAGCAGAAGGTATGGACATGCTCGCATGGCTTTATGACGAAGACCGCTGGCCGTCAGGCGCGGCGGGCGGATTGCTGACCAAAGAAAAAAAATACCGCAGCAAAGCTCTTGTGTTCACTTTGCAGGACAGAACGGATGACCAGCCTGCCGAGCAGGCCTATGAAACGGGCGCGACCTATTTTCTTGCGGCATATGACGTACAGCTTGACGAGAATGGCTTTTTGGGCGCATACAGCCGCATCGGACGGGGTGACACGGCAAAGGGGCGCAAGTGGTACGCCTTTTCTGTGACAGCGGCGGACGACGAATGGTACAACGGCCAGGCATATGCCGACCTGCTCTCAAAAGAAACGATGGACCGCTTTATTGAAATTACATACGACCGCTACAAAGAGGTTGTGGGCGACCGCTTCGGCAAGTCCGTCCCCGCGATTTTCACAGACGAGCCAAACTTCACACGGCGGCGCGACGCGGAGTTTTCAACCGACGAAAACGACCTTCGCCTGCCTTGGAGCAACCGCATGGATGAGGACTTCAAGTCTGATAAAGGCGCGGATGTGCTCGACACCCTGCCCGAGCTGTTTTGGATGCTGCCCGACAACGCCATTTCGAAGCCAAAATATGATTTTATGGATTTCATTTCAGAGCGATTTGCCCGCTGCTTTGCAGACAACTGCGGCAAATGGTGCGGCGAGAACAACCTCATGCTCACAGGCCACCTGTTGTCAGAAGAAACGCTGGGCAGCCAGGCAAAAGCTTTGGGTGAAGCGATGCGTTCTTACCGCTCTTTTCAATTGCCGGGTATTGACATGCTCTGTGACCACACTGAGTTTTCAACGGCAAAGCAGGCGCAGTCGGCTGCCCATCAATACGGCAAAGAGGGTGTGCTCTCAGAACTTTACGGGGTTACGAACTGGGATTTTGATTTCCGCGGTCATAAGTTTCAGGGCGACTGGCAGGCGGCGCTGGGCGTGAGTGTGCGCGTGCATCATCTTTCATGGGTATCGATGGCGGGTGAGGCCAAGCGCGACTACCCCGCCTCCATCAGCTATCAGTCCTCCTGGTTCAAAGAATATCCTTATATTGAGGATCATTTTGCCCGTGTGAATACAGCGCTCACAAGGGGTAAGCCGGTCGTCAAGGTTGGCGTGATTCATCCGATCGAAAGCTATTGGCTGTTCACCGGCCCCAACGACAAAACCGCCGAAGTGCGCAAAGAAATGGAGGATAACTTTGAAAACACCCTCAAATGGCTGTTGTTCGGCCAGATTGACTTTGATTTCATCGCCGAATCTCTCCTGCCCGACCAATGCAAACAGGGTGCAAATCCCCTGCAGGTCGGCGAAATGGCCTATGACACTGTCATTGTGCCCAACCTGCTCACCATCCGCAGCTCCACCCTTGAGCGATTGGAGGCCTTTCAAAAACAGGGCGGCAAGGTCATTTTTATGGGCGCCTGCCCGAAATGCGTTGACGCAGCTCCCGGCACGGCCGCCGAGGCGCTCTATGCCGCTAGCACAAAGTGCCAAATCAACAAGGCTTCCCTGCTGCAAACCCTTGAAGATGGCCGCCTGATCGACATCCGCTTTGACGACGGCGAGCGTCATGATAACCTGATCTATAATCTGCGTGAAGACAACGACTGTAAATGGCTTTTCATTTGCCAGGGCAGCCGCAGAAAAATCAACGATGTCACACATGAAGAAGACCTTGTGATTCGCATAAAAGGCAGCTTCAGGCCCGAGCTTTATGATACGTTAAGCGGCGAAATTTGTGAGATCCCTTACACGGCGAAGAACGGTGTGACAGAAATCGTCTGCACCCGCAGCCTGTTTGAAAGCATTCTTCTGCGCCTTGTGCCGGCTTCAGAGAGCGCAATCGCAGCAAAAGAAGAGGATTACAATGTTATTGAGCGCATCGACTGGAAAAAGCCCGTGCCCTACACACTTTCAGAGCCGAACGTGCTTTTGCTTGACCGTGCGGAATATTCCCTTGACGGCGAACCGTTCCAGGCGGAAGAGGAGATCCTGTGTCTTGACAATGCGTGCAGAACAAGGCTTGGCTGGCCTCTCAAGGGCAGCCGCATGGTGCAGCCCTGGGCGATTGAGCCGGAAGAGATCAAGCACTCCATCACATTGCGCATGCGCATTCACAGCACCTTTGCCGTAAAGAACGCAAAACTCGCGATTGAAAACCTTGAAAGCCTTGATCTTCAATTCAACGGCACGACCCTGCTCCCCAATGCCGAGGGCTGGTTTGTGGATGAATCCATCAAAACCCTCTCCCTGCCCGAAATTCAGGTGGGTGAGAATATTCTTGAAGTGAAGGTGCCTTTTGGTGTGCGCACAAACACAGAATGGTGTTATGTCCTCGGCGACTTCAACGTGAAACTTGCGGGCTGCTATGCTGAACTGGTTCCCGCGGCAGACAGGCTCGCATTCTCGTCGGTCACTGCGCAGGGCCTGCCGTTCTATGGCGCGAATGTCACCTATAAGACAGGAGTCACTGTGCCCGAAAACAAGGCTGTGAGAATCAAGGTGCCGTTCTATCGCGGCGCATTGGTGGCTGTTGCCGTCGACGGCAAGCGCGCGGGGCGCATTGTTTATCCCCCCTATGCTTTAACGCTTTATGACCTTGCCCCCGGCAAGCATACGATTGATTTCACCCTGTTCGGCACGCGCAACAACTGCTTTGCCGCGCTGCACAACGCAAACCTCAATGAAACGTGGCACGGCCCCGGCGCATGGCGCACAAAAGATGACGGTTGGTGCTATGAATATATGATCAAAGACATGGGCATCGTTACAAGCCCTGTTATTGAAATTTTGGGTTAAACTTTGATCTTATTGTTATATCTGTCGATACACATTAAAAAACCGGAAGAGCCGCATCTCTTCCGGTTTTGTTTTTCAAAACAAAAGCAACTGAATATCCGTTGACAAACGGGGTATTCTGTTATATAATAGCAAAAAACAATAGAATGGCTATGATAAGAAGAATCCGCCCTATGCACTTCCCAGAGAGAAAGAATGTTTTGCTGAAAATTCTTTTGTTGGCAACATCGGTTGCGTTTGCGGGGGCTGAGCGCCGTCTTTGAGCTTTTTGTGACGAGCAAAACGTATTTCTGCGTTAAAGAAGAAAGTTGCCGTTTGGCGGCTTACAGAGTGGGTGCATATTGCACAATTCGGGTGGTACCGCGGAAAAATCCGTCCCGATTGTTCAGTGGGCGCTTTTTTTATTATTATAGTACATTCATAAGCGGAAAGGAAACTTTTTATGCAGTGGACGGGTCTTAATGAATTACGGGAAAAATATCTCAGCTTTTTTGAGTCAAAGGGCCATCTGCGCCTGCCGAGCTTCTCGCTCGTGCCCCAGGGCGACAAGAGCCTTTTGCTTATCAACTCCGGCATGGCGCCCATGAAAAAATATTTCACAGGCGAAATTACTCCGCCGCGCAAACGCGTCACCACATGCCAGAAATGCATCCGCACGCCGGACATTGAAAGCGTGGGCATCACGGCGCGCCACGGCACCTATTTTGAAATGCTCGGCAACTTTTCGTTTGCGGATTATTTTAAAAAAGAGGCCACCGCGTGGGCTTGGGAATTTTTCACCGATGTGCTGGACATCCCGCCTGAAATTCTGTATGTGAGCATTTATGAACAGGATGACGAAGCCTTTGAAATCTGGACAAAGCAGGTGGGCGTTGCCCCGTCCCATATGAAACGCCTTGGCAAGGCTGATAATTTCTGGGAGCACGGCGCAGGCCCCTGCGGCCCCTGTTCAGAAATTTATTTTGACCGCGGCGAAAAATACGGCTGCGGCTCGCCGGACTGCGGCGTTGGCTGCGAATGTGACCGTTTTATCGAGGTGTGGAACCTTGTGTTCACCCAGTTCAACAACGACGGGGCGGGCAACTATACCCCACTTGACAACCCGAACATCGACACCGGCATGGGGCTTGAGCGCCTTGCGTGCGTGATGCAGGGGGTTGACAACCTGTTTGAGGTTGACACTGTGCAAAACATCATGAAGCATATCATCAGCATCGCGGGCGTGAAATATCACGACGACCCGAAGTCTGACATTTCGCTGCGCATCATCACGGACCATATCCGCTCCACCACTTTCATGATTTCAGACGGCGTTCTGCCCTCAAACGAGGGCCGGGGTTATGTGCTGCGCCGCCTGCTGCGCCGTGCCGCGCGCCACGGCAAGCTTCTCAAAATCGATCGTTCCTTCCTTTCGGAAGTGGCCGAAACAGTGATCGCCGAAAATGCCAGCGCTTACCCGAATCTTGTGGAGAAAAAAGATTTTATTATAAAAATCATCAGCGTTGAAGAAGAAAATTTCGCAAAAACAATCGACGCGGGGCTTCGCATGCTGAATGACATGATTGACGGCGCGAATTCTTCTATCCTCAATGGCGCGGACGCGTTCAAGCTTTCCGACACGTTCGGCTTCCCGATTGACCTTACCAAAGAAATTCTTAGTGAGCGCGGCATGAGCGTGGATGAAGACGCATTCAAGCGCCTTGTGCAAAATCAGCGCACCACCGCCCGCGCGGCCCGCAAAGATGCAGGTGCCGATGCGTGGAAAGATTCCGAAAACGCCACGAAAGACTTTGCGGCGACGGCCTTTTTGGGTTATGAAACCCTTGAGAGTGAAGCACAGGTGCTTGGTGTGATTGTGGACGGTGAAAAAGCCGACTTCGCAGAGGAAGGCGCGAATGCCTGCCTGATTCTTGACAAAACCCCTTTCTATGGCGAGGGCGGCGGTCAGGTTGGCGACCACGGCGTAATCTTTACGGATGATTTTACGTTCACTGTTTATAAAACCACAAAATCCCCTGAAGGTGTGTTCATGCATCTTGGCAAAATCACCGAGGGTGAAAGTGTAAAAACGGGTGACATCGTTACCGCTCAGGTTGACAAAGAAAGCCGCGAGTCCACCATGCGCAACCACACTGCGGCGCATCTGCTGCAGGCTGCGCTGCGCACTGTGCTCGGCAGCCATGTCGAGCAGGCGGGCCAGTTTGTGAACGAAACCGCCGTGCGCTTTGACTTCACCCATTTTCAGGCTCTGACATCGGAAGAGATTGCCGCCGTTGAGGATGCGGTCAACAATATTATTCTCAGCGCGGTTGAAGTGACCTCAAAAGAGATGCCCATTGACGAGGCAAAGGCCATGGGCGCGATGGCGCTTTTCGGTGAAAAATACGGCGACACCGTGCGCGTCGTCAAAGCGGGTGATTTTTCAATCGAGCTGTGCGGCGGCACCCATGTAAACAATTCCGGCAAGCTCGGCCTGTTCAAAATCGCTTCCGAAAGCTCGGTTGCCGCAGGCGTGCGCAGGATTGAGGGCGTGACAGGGCGCGGTGTTCTTGAATTTATCGCAAAAAACAACAATATTCTCTATGGCGCGGCTGCGGCCATGAAAGTCGCAAACCCGGGCGAGCTGCCCCAGCGTGCCCAATCCGTTATGCAGGAAATGAAACAGATGGAACGGGAAATCGGCGCCCTGAAAGCCGAAATCGCTTCATCAAAAGCATCCGGATTACTGGATAACGCCGTTGACGTGGGCGGCTGCAAAATTGTTTGCGCCAATCTGGGCAGCGCGGCGGCGGATGTACTGCGTGCCACGGGCGACTCCGCGAAAGAAGCCGCCGAAAACATTGTTGCGGTATTCGCGGGTGTTCAGGGTGAAAAGGTCACCTTCTCCTGTGTCTGCGCCCCCGATGCAATCAAGCAGGGCGCCCATGCGGGCAATATTGTGCGCGAGGTCGCAAAAATCGCGGGCGGCTCCGGCGGCGGTAAGCCCGACAGCGCAATGGCCGGCGGTAAAGACGCTTCAAAGATTGAAGAAGCCCTTGCGGCCGTCCCCTCGATTGTGGAATCCTTCCTGAAATCATGATATCTGAAATAAGGAGGCTATATGATATGGACTGTATTTTTTGCAAAATCGCAGGCGGCGAAATCCCCTCAAACAAGGTTTATGAGGATGACAGTGTTCTTGCCTTTTATGACCTTGTACCGCAAGGCCCGGTTCACATTTTAATCATTCCCAAAACGCACATTGCTTCCGCCGCGGAAATCTCGGCTGACAACAGCGCGGTTGTGGCACACATTTTTGAGGTGGCCGCAGGAATTGCCAAAGAGCAGCAGCTTGACAACGGTTATCGCATTGTTACAAACATTGGTGAGGACGGCGGGCAAAGCGTCAAGCATCTGCACTTTCACCTCATCGGCGGCAGGCAAATGGCCTGGCCTCCGGGTTGATTCAACAATAAGTGGCTCCGTTTGCAGTTTTGCGAACGGAGCTACTGTTTTTTATGGCGGCGCAATTGACAAACCACGGTTTTTTACGTTAAAATAGAAGACAAAAACACCTTGAAATGAGGATAAAAAATGGAAGCGCTTGCGCAGGCTTTAGAAAAGATATTGACTGAAGACACTTATAAGATCGTTGTCAGCAATCCGGTTCAAAAGAGTGAGAACTATCAAAAAATTGTTATAAATCGCATTCAAGACGCCTATCAGGCGGAAAAATTCACCTCAAAGCAGGTGTTTCATGAAAACATCCCGGCAGACGCATTGCGAGGCTATCTTGAAACGCTTTTGAATGACCGATATGCCCAATGCAACGCATGGAGCAGCAATTATGGGTACGCCCTGCGCATCAGCAAAAAGGGCAAGCTGCTGTTCACAAAAAAGGCAGCCGCCGGCACCCCGCCCGTGCAAAAGAACGCTCACAACTGTAGCGCGTCACGCAAAAAGTAAGGGAACGGCAAGCAAAAAACACTTGAAAAGCCTTGAAAAAGCGTGACAAGGCATGATTTAGGCTTGACGAAACGTGACAGGGGCTTGACAAAACATGAATAAATATACCAAAACTTTACGGCGGAGAGGGTCAAATCTCTCCGCCGTTTTCTTGTATTTTTTCCTGTTGGTCTGCAAGGAAGGATTTAACCTGTTCAAATAATACGGGGTTTTCGGTGGCCATTGTCTTAAAGATAAGGTTTCGCACATCTTGAAAGGCGGCTTCTGCGGGGTCGCGCCTGCTGCGCTTGTAGGCGGTCACCTTAATGAGCGAATTGGCTTCGCGCATGAGCTTGTCAATGCTGATGTTCTGCCAGTCCTCCGGCGTTGTGTTAGCAAGCGTATTGAGAATGGAATTGCTTAAAATATGGATGATGCCCTCGGTCGTGTCAACATCAGGATGCCGCCCCAATTCCTCGGTAAGCATGCGGAAATTGTCCTGTGCAATGCGCAGCATCTGCGTGGTGGCTAAGAAGCGTTTGGCATAGGTGCATACCGCCTGCCGGGAAATGGCCACGTCCTGCGCTTTGAGGTATTCCACAATCTCACGATAGGTCACGCCGGATAGAATCATCTGCTCAACGTCCGTTTTCGTGTCGGCGTTCAGCCTGTCAATTTTGCCGATTCTCCTTCGGTTATTCTGTTCCATAGCGCCGCCTCATATCTCAACGGCGGGATTCTCCTGAATGCCGATGAGAAGCTCCATACCCGCCCCGGTCACCGATACCCGGCAATGTGCGTTGCATGCGTCGGTGTATTTTGCTTCCTTGACCATTCCTTTTATACGAATGTAACCGGATTCTTCCAGATAGTTGAAGCAGGTATTCAGGCAATCCTCGTCATTTACGGTTTGCAGAATCAGGATTTTGTGATTACCCAATGTGTTTTCTTTTGGAGCAAGCATATTGATGTTGCGCATAATTCTGCCGTTGACAGAGCGAAACAGTTGTTTTTGAAGCTCTTTGTTCAGATTATCAGCCATATTCGTTTCTCCTTTAATTGATATTTAAAAACCGGTTAAACATAGTTTAATCTCCCGAACTGGGTGTGGTCACTTTGGAAACATAAATAGCGGCTCTTTTGTTGTTGAGGATAAAAGCATCATAATAGATGCGCCCCTCAACCAACCAGCCATTGATGCCCTGCGGGTTCTCGTGCTGCTTGTAGTCGGCAATCTTAACAGGGGAAGTCATAGCCGCCGGATGCGTGATAATGAAGTTCACGCCTGCCGGGAAATAGTCTGTCGGAACAACGACAATCTTTGTTTTGTCAATCAGGCCGACAACACCGTTAATTGCAAGCTCATAGGCCTTGTCGCTGGCCTGTGTGAAGTTCTTATCCAGCTTGATTGATTTGTAGTATGCCGGGCTGACAAAGGCAATACGGCTTTCAGGCGGCACATGCGAATCAAACAGAATCATTGAGCCTTCGAGGAAGGCCGAATAAGCGGTTGAGGTGCTGATGGTTTCCTCTTTGGTATGCTCCGGCATAGCTCCGGCTACCCATTTCGCAATGCGGTATTTGTCAACCGTGGGTGTAATAACTTCTTTTATCTGCCGCGCAAGGGCATTCGCCGCGCCAATTGTCATTTCCGTGTCGGTGTTGTTCCTTCGGTCAATGGTGAACGCAAAAGATTTATCCTGCGTGAGGAGCAGCTCCTGCACATCATTGCCCAGCTCAACAGGCGTTCCGTAGCGGTTGCTGCTTGCCTCCATATCATAATTGTTCAGTTCAACGGTTGCAACTGAATACACATTTACTTTGTTGACACCGTTAAAATCATAGTCTTTATTGACCGCATGCTCGGTTTTGGATTCTGCCGCAAATTTTTCATCAATAAGCTGCGAATATTTTTCAGCATAGTTTACTGGCATTCTATTACCCTCCTATTTGATAATTTTTAAATGTTCTGGAAAACATGTCCACCGGGTTGTTTTCTCCTGCTGCAGCACCGCCAAGTCCTTCCGGTGTTTTGCCTCGCAGCTTTTCTTTAATAGCTGCCGCAACGCATTCTTTGAAGGATGCCTGCATCGTTGCAAGTGACGTTTCCATGCTTTCCTTGCTATCATACTGAAGCAGCTCGGCAAGGCCGACAGGAAACCCTTCCTTGTTTAAGGCCGCGATTGCTGATTCTTTCAGCTCTTTTTTCAAAAGCTGTGATTCAAGCTCTTTGATACGAACCTGCGCTTTTTCTTCGGGGGAAAGCGCCCCTAGAAGCTTCTGGCGTTCCGCATCCAGCAGCTTGTCAACATCCTCTTGCGTGAATGTTTTCGGAGTGTCCGCGCTCTGATCGGCCTGCTGCTCCTGCTCTCCCTGCTCGGTCACTTCTGCCGCCGAATCGCCCGGATTGCCATTAATCGACTGTTCCGCTGCCTGCTCCTGCGCGCCTGGCTGCATTGCCGCCTGCTCTGACTCCTGTCCTTCTGCGGTCGTTTGCGCCGCCTGCTCCGCATTGGCAGCATTGCGGACATTTAAAAACTTTTCAATAAATCCCATGTTGTTTTCTCTCCTCTCTTTAATCTAAAATATGTTTTTTTGTGAAATCCTCAAGCCAATTACCGATAAATTCAGGCATTTCCGCGAAGGTTTCCATTAATGCCTTTTCCAGCATATGAACGCCCGGAACAAACAACTGCTTTCCCTCCGAAGCCCCTTCTTTCCTGACGATTCTGTGCCCATACTCGACATGCTCCGCATATTCAACCGGGTTAATAATTTTAATGGTGAAGCCGTCACCGTCTTTGAGCACTTCAAACTCCCAGCCTTCTTTAAGGCGTGTTGTTTTCACAGGTGTTTTTTTAGCAGCTCTTTCCATAATCTCACTGGCAACCTGTTTCACAAACTCATGAAATTCCTCGGGAAAATCTTTTTTAGCCGCCGCTAAAAGTTTCTTTTCAATTTCGCCAAGCTCACCAAGCATAATTGTCTTTCCCATAATATTCCTCCTGTCGTTCTTTCTGTTTTAAGTAGCTTCTCATTAATGAAATGCTGTAACGTAAATCGTTTGCCATGGAAACAAGAATCGTTATTTCCTTTTCATCACCGTGCGCCGCGCGTTTTTCCTCTATACATTGATAGACGGTCATTGGCTGGTTGCTGTATTCTGACAAAAGGCTTTCAAAGCTTTGATTCTGCATGCTTCTTTTTCTCCTTATTCAGGCGTTTCCTTTTGTCTGCCACAATAGAATTGATTTGAACAGAAGATAATTGATATTTTTTTGCAAGTGCCGCAACATTTTTTCCGTCAAACTCTTTGTTAATCTTTTTGTTTCTGATTTTCCGCGCGAGGTCATCCAGCTTTGGGATATACACCGTGCAGCCGTTGTATTCCGAAACGATTGTTTTATAGGTGTCCATCCCCACCAGTTCGGCAAGATATCGCTGTTCTTCGTTTAAATCTGAAAGCGAAAGAAAATCCAATATGTCGGTACTAAAATCATATGCTTTCATGTTGTGACCTCCTATCTGTCCGCATCATAACAATTGAACAATAAAGCATTCAAGAAAAGGACTTTATAAAAAGGCTTAAAGCGCGGGTTTTATTCCGCGCTTCTCCGTATTTGTGTTTTCATGTCACCCAAAATTGAATCTTTCATTTGTTTACCAGCCTGACCCCGTTTAATTTTGGCTGTAGGGCGTTTAAATGTGTTTAAATTTCTTTCGCCGTGAACTTTGCTTGCTTTTCGCTGAAAGCCGTTTTTCGGCCTGTCAGAGCATATTTTTAAAATCCTTCTCGAAATCGTTGTATGATTTTAGCGGTGACGCCATCGCTTCGGACATGAAAGCAACCGCAAACCGAATTCCCTGCCGGAAACCATATTCACATTCAGCTTCGCCGTATTGATTTGCAATTGTATAAAATTCGGATTCTAAATCCATTTCCGGGTTCTTTGCGCGTTCAAAGAGTTCGTGGAGGGTGTCATAATAAAAGGTTCGTTCACTGTCCTCCGGCGTGAGATCCCCGGAGCACCCCCCGACTTCACTAAAACATAAATCTGTAAGTATACTTGATTTTTTCATTGCAAAAGTTCCTTTCTTCAATTATTATGTAAGTATGCTTGTTCCATCCTGATTTACGGCGCTGTAACCATGAAGCGGATGCCCTTTTCTGTGGTTCTGGTTTCCAGCGTCTTGTAATCACACACGCATTGGATTAATGAGCTGGGTACATTCATATTGAAAAACCTCCTAAAAACTGTTTTTTTGTATCTTTCAAAAGCGCAATGGATAGAGCCTGATTCTTTGCTTTGGCCGCCGCGCTTGCGATTGCAAATATCTTTTTCGCCGTTCTCAGGCTTTCGTCACTGGAAAGCTTTGAAAGGAATGCAAGGCAGGCCGTATCACTTAATGGAAAAAGCGCCTTGATTTCCTCTACCGAATAATCATTGATCACCAGCGTTCGGACAATGATTCTTGTTTTCAGTTGGTCAAGGGGATAACCCTTCGGGCTGCTGAGAATTTCGTTATACAGCTTTCGATTGCCCGAAAGTACAACGCCGACTTTCGCCAAATCATTAATATTTCGGATTGCCTGCAAAGCCTTTAATGATAAATGGTCGGCTTCATCAATAATGAGCAGCTTGTTTGTTCCGGCGAGTGCGTCAATAACAACCTTCATCAGCTTCTCACGCCCTGCGGGTACGTTCCGGCAGACGCTTTCGGCAATCAGCCGCAGAACCGCGCTTGCGGAAGAGGTGCAGGCGTTCGCAGTAACCATAATCACACCCGCATTGTTTTCTTCATAAAACCGCAGGGCGGTTGTTTTGCCCGCGCCTGTGTCACCAGCGACAAGGGTAATGTCATTATCCAGATGGGCATAGTGACAGGTGAAAAGTACATCCTGCGTGTTCTTTAAGTCCTTGTAGAAATCATTTTGCCGGGGAGCGTTCAGGCGGGCGATTGCAATGGAAAGGTATTTTGAAATAGTGTTTGCGACCTGCTCATTATCACCAGGATAACCGTCTTTCAAAAATTGTGAAATAACGGATGAAGAAAGCCCGGTTTCCGCTGACAACTGCTTTTGTGTTTTCTGACTGGTTTCCATAAAATCAAGTAATGCGGTACGCTCTTTTTCAAACATGCTTTATCCTCCTGACACATTGACTTTTACGCCCATCAGCAGGGCGCGCAAATCATCTTCCGGCTTAGGTCTGGATTCCCCTGCCTTTGCCGTTGTTCTCAATGTTTTACTGTTCTGTGCCGACTGTGGGCTGATTTGCTCAATAATGCTTGTGTCCCTGCCCTCTTCATAAAGCTTTTCCTCCAATTGATTTCGGGCAATAATCTGGGTGATATGCGATTCTCTGCTGGGAGCATAGTTTTTAATAAAGCTACGGACTTTTTTCTTCTCTTTCGCGGCTTTCTGGTAATCCACATCTGTCGTGTTGCGGAACGGCGTTGAGATTTGCGCATAAGCAACGCAGATAGCTTTATTATTCATATCAAAAACATTGACTTCCTCAATGTTATCGGGGTCGAAGACAACCGTAACCTTTTGATTGTAGAATGGGGTAAGGTAGTCGCTTTGGTAAAGATTATTCATGATGCGAATGCCGTTCTTTTGCACCGTGCGCTCATGGAAGTTACCGCACAAAATCCGCAGTGCGTCATGGTCAGAGATTTGACGCTTTACTTTCAGATTGTCATAATACACCTGATTGGGGCTTTGTCCGTTCATATCCCTGCCGTTGCTGGCCGTCTGGTTATATTCCTCTATGTAAGCGCTCAACAGGCTTTCATATTCTTCTATGGTCGGCGCGATTTTCGCGATTTCCTCATTTGAAATCTGCATGCATTCCGGCCTGTTCTTCGCATCCCTCCCGGCGTAGGTAATAAACCGCTTGTTGAAGCGTTCTTCCAGCGTTCCGTGAAACCGTTCAACGGTTTTCGCCTGCCCGTGATAGGGTGTCGCATAGATAATATTGAAGCCGATTTGATTTACAAGGGACATGGGATATTCCCTGTCAAAGCTTTTTGAACGGTAATCCTTGCCGTTGTCGAAATATACTTCTTTCGGTACGCCGTGCGTTTCCATTCCGCGCCGCAGGCATTGCTTGACAGCGGTTGTATTCGGGGAATCCTCACGGAGCAGGAACGCTATCACTTTATTGGAACGCGCGTCATAGAAGGTCGTTAACCACGGGCGAACCGCTTTTCCCTGCTTGTTGAGCACGAACACATCCATTTCATGGTGGTCGGAGAACCAAATATCATTTGAATTGATATCAAGGCGGCTGCGCGTCATGGATGGAAGGTTATCCTTAAAAGTTTTTTCGCCGTGTCGGTAATACAAAATGGCGTAATGAGGAATTTCCCGCACCCTGCGCTCAAAGGTTGACACGGACGGAATATCGGGATAAATCCTTTTGGTCAAGTCATAGCAGAGCCGAACGCCGCGCCGCTGCTGGGTCATATACATGTCATAGAAGCATTGCCATGCTTCATCCGATATGGAATTCTGCCCTTTGTTGTAGCCGCCCCGGCCGTCAAGCAAGTTCATGACGCTGCGGTTCTGATATTTGCGATTCCATGATAGAAGCTGATTGGCGGTTATATATTCTTCGGGGTTTTCCGCATTGAACATATCCACAAACTCACTGGAAGTCATGCCGCTCTGCCGAAACCATTCAACCGCCCAAGCTTTAAAATCTGCTTTTTCCCGCTGTTTGCCTGTCGTGTGATAAAGGATATTGGGCTGCTGATTTGCAGTATTGTTGTATTCGTCCTGTGCTGCCTGCGGCAGGCTCTCCAATGCAATTTGTAACTGTCTGCCGCCTTGCCCTAAACCATTGACATAGCGGTATCCTTCATCTTCTTTGCCGTATGTGCCTTTTTTAACTGCCTTTTTTATAGCGCTTTCTGTGCAATTACGTAATTGTGCCGCTTCTTTTACGGATAGCCATGTCAATGGTTTCTCACCTCCTTCATAGGCGAATTAATACTACTTTTCGCTTCCGTTAATCAGCCATTCTTCACTAACCTTAAAAAGAATACTGATTAAACGAATTACAGCCTTTGATGGTTTTTCTTTATTGTTTTCAATTTCAGAAAGATGTGGCTGAGATATACAAATGGATTTACTAAATTCTCGTTGTGTAAACTTATTTATTACTCGAACTTTTTTTATACGAGAGCCGATATCTTTCACACTATCACTCCTAAAAAAACAATTGAAAATGAAGTTAACTTGAGGTATAATTTATACATTCAATATCTACAGAATAATATAGAATATCTATACTGTCAATATAGATATCCTATATTTAGAAGAGGTGACAAAAAATCGAACATATTGGTAGTAGAATTAGGCACTTACGCACAATGCTAAATCTTACACAAAAGCAATTTTCTGAAATTATCGGAATTACGCAAGCCCACCTTTCTGGTGTGGAGAGTGGAAAAGATAATCCATCTGAGTCAATGTTAAAGGTAATTAGTAATGAGTTTCAAGCAACCATTCATTGGCTGAAATCCGGTGAAGAACCTATTTTCAGAATAATTAATGATGTCGAATCATTCATTGCAAGTTTACCAATTGAAGATAGACCACCACATATTGCAGATGATTTAAAGGTTGTTTTGGAGAATAAAAATGAAAAAGTGCAAAAAGCATTTCATGAAATAATAGTTCTTTTTAACAATATGACAAGCAGCACTTCAACTACAAGTGGTTATGATTTGTTGATGACTGATGTTTTTTTTAGAATGCTACATAGTATCGAATCTTGTTTTTCTGAATGTAATAACATTGTTGATTCTGTAAATGGAGCAATTGAAAAAAACGACCTTTTTAAAATGCTTGGGGAAATATCGAAAAATATAATGGAGTGTAAACACTGGTTATCTTCTGATTTAGATAGCTTACAAAAATTATTGCTTGATAAACTTGAAATGCATAAATGAATAAATATACGTTATTTTTGTATAAATATACATTTTAAGTTTTTGTCGCATTTTTCATTTTTAGCAAAATACAATTCCCTTAGTCGGTATCTTAGTAAGGACGCAAAAATAACAACAAAAAAACGCTCCAGCCCTTGATTAAACAGGGTTTGAGCGTTTTTTAAACAGATTTTATAAATTCCCTTAGTCGGTCAAAACTAAGGGAATTTATTACTTTTTGCGTGACGCACTTTTACAGGTAAAAAGCGCCTAAAACGTAGACATATCAAGGCTTTGAGCCACTTTTCCCGACTAAGGGAATTTATGATGTTTTGCGTGACGTTTTACAACAACCGTCAAAAAAATTATCTTTTAAAAGAAGGCGAAATCATTCCCCCGCTTGTCGACCTTGGGATATTCACAAAAGAGGGCAAGGTCATCAATGCAATGTATGACAAATACAAACAGCTCAACCGCTTTCTTGAAATTCTGGACGATGAGGTTTCAAAAACGAAGCTTCCCTCCCCTGTGCGCATTATCGACTTCGGCTGTGGCAAGTCCTATCTCACCTTTGTGGTCTATTATTATTTTACACGCATAAAAAATATAGAGGTAACAATGACAGGGCTTGATCTTAAAACCAACGTGATCGCCGCATGCAATCAAGCCGCACAAGCCTATGGTTACACTGGCCTGCGGTTTGAAGTGGGTGACATTGCGGACTATCAAACCAACGAACCTGTGGACATCGTAATTTCCCTGCACGCCTGTGACACCGCCACAGACCTCGCGCTCTTTAATGCTCTGCGCTGGAACGCAAAGCTCATTTTTTCTGTCCCCTGCTGCCAGCATGAGCTGAACGGACAAATTGCGACAGATGATTTTTCAATTTTAACAGAATATGGCATTATCAAGGAGCGCATATCGGCTTTGTTTACAGATGCAATCCGTGCGAACCTGTTGGAGCACTGCGGCTATAAAACCCAGTTGCTCGAATTTATCGATTTCGCGCATACGCCAAAAAATATTTTAATCCGAGCAAAAAAAGTGCGCCCTGCGGCTAAGGGCACATCACGCCCCCTTGCCGAAGTGGAGCGGCTCATGGGGGAGTTTTCACTCAACCCAACCTTATATCGCCTGCTGCAAGAAAGCGGCGGGCTGCCGTCAACACAAAATTGATTAAGAAAGAAGGATTCTTTATGCGGAATCATTACACCATGACAATTGCGGGACTTACACGGGATTTACCCCTTTGCAAAATCAATGAAAACCTTTCCATCGCGGCGTTCGTTTTGTTTGGTGATGTGGAAATTACAGTAGCCGCGGCCACCGAATTGCTAAAGAAAAGCCCGGAGTTTGACTACATTTTGACGCCCGAGGCAAAGAGTATTCCCCTAGCTTATGAAATGGCGCGGCAGAGCGGCAAACCCTATTTTGTGGCGCGCAAAGGCGAAAAACTTTATATGCGCAATACCGTTTGCGCAAGCGTGCGTTCCATCACAACGGACCGAGAGCAGACGCTGTTTCTTGACGGCAACGAGGGCGAGTTGATGCGAGGAAAACGCGTTTTGCTGCTTGACGATGTGATCAGCACAGGAGAATCCCTTGCCGCGACCGTGAAGCTTGCCGAACGGTTTGACGCAAACATTGTGGGCATGGCGGCAGTGCTTGCGGAGGGTGACGCGGCAAAGCGCGGCGACATTATTTTTTTGGAGCCGCTGCCATTGTTTTTCGAATAGGACTAAATAATTTTGCATCATTTTGTACAGTGTTCACAACAGCAAACTGTCGAACTGTTACCCTGTTAGAACTTTTATCTTTGTATCGACATTGAAAGACTTTTGTGTTATAATTATGATATATTCTATCTGTTTTTGACAAAAAGTAAATTTATGGGCGCTTTTTTATTGCAGGTAACGAGTGGGTTTTCATCATCAAAGAGAGCGACTACCTGCACGAAAAGGCGTCCGGGATTGAGAGAGCTGGTAATGCAACTTGTTACACGCGCGAAAGAAGCACTGAACCAACTGCTTGCTTATTGGAAAGTCCCCCCAAAAGGATATTCTGTCCCCTACAAAGAAATTGCCGCATATGGAGTTGGCGGAATCGGCGTTTATTTCGCAATTGCGATAGTTGGCGCCATCAGCCTTTCAGTCGGTAATTTTTTGATTGGTGACACAATCGGCATCAAACCTCAGGATCTGCAATACATGAACATTATCAGCACGATCATCAATTTTGGCATAACGGCTTTTCGTGCGCAGATTTTTGACAACACGCGTAATAAAAACGGCAAGTTCCGCCCATTTTTAAAAACAATGGGCATTCCTACCGTTGCTCTCTCCATTCTCTTGGTATGGATGCCATATGAGAAAATGAGCTATGCGCAAAAATTCGTGACCGTCCTGGTTTTGTATGAGCTGCTTCAAATTTTCTTCCCCTTCTATCGTGAATCCTATGATAACCTTGCGCGCGTGATGTCGCCCTCTTCGCAGGAGCGCATGAACATCATCTCGATCGGTTCGGTCCTGTGGTCCGCCGCCCCGTCCCTTTATAATTTTCTTGGGCCTGTTCTTGCAGGGGCTTTCGGTTTCAAACTGATCAGCCTTGAAACCTACCGCTATATCTACCCGCCGTTTTGCGTGATCGGCGTCTTTTTGGGCTATCTTGCCTACAAGGGCACAAAAGAGCGCATTGTTCAGGCAAAATCCCACTTTGTTCACATCAAATTCACCGCCGCCCTGAAGGCTGTCGCAAAAAACAGAAACTTTTGGATCATCTCCGTCGCAGGGTGGATCGGCTTTCTGGAAGGCGCTGCAGCGGTTATTTTGATGTGGCAGTTCAACTATGGTGAAATCGGCTCCGCCGCGTTATATGGAGTTGTCAACACGATTCTTGGTTTTTCAGCATTGCCCGCAATGCTGATCACGCCGCTCCTCTCAAAGCATATGGGCAAGAAAAAAATGCTGATTTTCATCAATATTATGAATATCATTTTTCTTGCGGCCTTATATAAAACCTTTTCAGTGTTGTGGACGCTGGTGGTTTTTCTGTTTCTCAACAAGTTTGTTTCGACGATTCTCGACACGATTTTCCCCGCCATTAACGCGGATATCCGCGACGAGCAGCAATACATAACCGGCGAACGCATCGACGGGGTGTTCAGCGTTGTGGGTTTAATCGGCAGTGTTGTCGGCATGGGCACCGGCCTTGTGCTGCCTCAAATCTATAAATATAAAGGCTTTTATGGGGATTATTCCGTATTGTTCAACGATGAGCTGCGCAACAGCCTGATTGAGGTTTTGATTATTGCCTCTGTTATCGGCGCCGCGCTGAACGTGCTGCCCTATTTCTTTTATAATCTCACAGAGGCAAAGCAGCGCGGCATTGTAAAGGTGCTGAAAATCCGCGCGATGTTTGAGGATTATGGCAATGGCGTGCTGAACGACAGCGCGCTGGTCGAGGGCGTGGAAATTATTCAGCAGGCGCAGGCGGATGTGTTGCAGGCACCTCTGATTGCCGGCAGGCGCGGCTCAAAAAAACTCAGCTTTGAGCAGCGCATACACAATGAAGACATTGAAAATGTGCACTATGTTATTGATGAGCTGAATAAGTTTTCCTCACCCAAAATGCAGGCTTTGATTGAATTAAACAGCTGCGTTTATGCAGCGGGGCTGACAGGCCTGTATGACTTTGACAAGAACCTTCTGCAAGAGGCCAAGGCTATGCCCGCAGACACGGCAGAGTCCATGCAAATAAAAAAAGCAACTCTTGAGCACTACCGCAATCTTTATACCGCCTGCCGAATGATCCACAAATATTATCCTGAAAAGGATATAGAAGAGCCTGATTTTACCGTGTTTGAAACAATTGACACTATGCCGGAGAGCACAAAAAAAGAATTCCGCGCAAAAAAAGCGGCGATGAAGGTAGCGGAAGCACGGCAAAAACGGTTTCATCAAAGTGCCCAGCCTTATCTTGAAGCACGCAAGATGCTTCGCCAAAAAGAGAATTATGCTCGTCTCGATGAGCTTTTTTCAGAATATGATGCGGCAAAAGCAAGGGCAGAGCACGCGGAGGCCACGGCATCTGATCGCAGAAGGCGGGAGGAGGCGCAGCGCAAGGCCGAGGCGGAGCTGCTCAGAATCCAGCGCAAAAACCGCAAACAGAAGTAATGTTCATTCGGGACACAAAAACCATGATTTTTGTGAGCGTTCCATTGACCCCATGCCTGCTTCGAGGGACGGTTGTTCAAAGATTGATAATAATAGGTTTTTGCTTTGTTCAGCGGGCGTTACGTGAGCATTATTTGCCGAGAAAGAACCGCGGCGCCGGCCTTTTTGAAAAGAGGCTTTTATTTTCTGCATTCTTCCTTGTCAAGTCGCAAGAATTATGATACACTAAAAGACATAATTCGTGACAAAAAGAGAGAAAAATGAATGATATTTTGACGCAATCAAAAATAATGAACCCAAAACAGTTCTCACACATTATTTGGGACTGGAACGGCACGCTGCTTGACGATGTGCATTGCTGCTTTGAATGCATCAACCGCATGCTTGCCAGGCGCGGGTTGAAGACCCTTGAAAATCTTGAAGAATATCACGGTGTTTTCACGTTTCCTGTGATTGGCTATTATAAAAAACTCGGCTTTGATTTTGAAAAAGAGCCGTTTGAGGAATTATCTGTTGAGTATATGGACTCTTATGTTCACAAAGCGCAGGCAGAATGCGGCCTGCACCGCAACACGGAAATTGTGCTTGCGCGAATTGCCGAAAGCGGCATCCGTCAGGTTGTGCTCTCGGCCTCAAAGTCAGACATCTTAAAAGAGCAAACCCACCGCTTTCCCGCCTGCTCGGTGTTTGAAGAAATTCTCGGCAATGACAACATTTATGCAAACGGCAAAATTGAAATCGCGCTTGACTATATCTGCCGCGCAAAGGTGCAAAAGGCCTTGCTTGTGGGCGACACTCTGCATGACCATGAGGTGGCTCGCGCCATCGGGGCTGACTGCGTTTTGATTGCGAACGGCCACCACAGCAGAAGCGTTTTGCGGCAATGCGGCGCCGCGGTGCTGGACGACATCGCCTTGTTACCCGATTATATCGGCATCTGATCGGCGCATAAAACCGTTCTGAACCGATATATATAGTAAATTAACTTAAAAACGAGCCGGCTTCCCCACGTGCAAAACCCCATATATGTAAGGCTTTACGCGTGTTTTCTGGATGTTCTCTGAGTTAATTGCCTATAAAGCTTTTTTGAAAGCGATAGAAAAGAATGTAAAAAGGGGAATGATTATGAGCGACTGGCAACTATTTTTGAAGAAACTGTTTTCAATTTTCACATCCATCTTTGTCTTTTTGATCCCGGCGCTTGAGCCCAAAGAAAAACCCGACTATTATGAGGCCGTTGAGGTGCGGGATTTTGTGCTGTTTGACGCGTTTGTACGTGGCCAGTGCATCACAACCGACGGGGAATATTTCTATTTCAGCGGCACCTTCGGCCTCTTAAAAACAGAGCTTGACGGCAAAGAAATCGTCAAATCAAATCTTTCGGTCATTCCGCCCGAACTGATGCTCAAGGGTTGCAGGCATATCGGCGGCATCAGCTATTATAACGGCAAAATTTATGTTACCATTGAAGACAGCCAGGTGTTTCAGAACCTCTATCTCGCGACCTATGACGCAGAAACGCTGGAGCTTATTCAATATGCGCCTGTGCCGCTCGAAAAGCACGAAAACGGCATACCGTGGTGCGTTGTGGACAAGGACACGGGGCTCGTGTATTCCGCAAGGCGCGACCGCATTGAAACCCTGAATGTGTATGACCCCGAAACATTGGAATTTTTGTATGAACTTCCCCTTGACATCAAAGAGGGTGACGTTGTTCACAAAATTCAGGGCGGCGAGATTTATGACGGCATCCTGTATGTTGCGGCAAGCCGCGAGCAGCAGGCGATTTTTGCGATCAATCTCGCGACCGGTCAGGCGATGAAAATCATCGACCGCAACCTGGTTGACGGCACCGAGGGCGAGGGCCTGACCATTCTGCCGATGGAGAACGGCGCGTTCTTCCATGTGCTTGACATCGGCTCCCTGTCACTCAATGTGCATCTGCGCAGCTATGCCTTTGACCCTTCCACATTAGAGTGGTGGTAAGACTGAAAGTTCGAAACAAAAAATATGAAAAGGCCGCACAAAATGGTTGGTTGCGGCCTTTTCGCAAAATTAAATATTTTTGTTCGACAAAATAATGAAAACAGGTGATGCTCATGTTAAAACTTTCTGCTTGTGTTGAATTGCTGTTTCGCAGTGAGCCCATGGCCGACCGATTTTTGCTTGCCGCCAACGCCGGCGTGCAGGCTTGCGAAATCTGGAACTATACCCGCCATGATATTGCAGAGCTGAAAGAAGGAATTGAGAAAAGCGGCATTCCGCTCTCGACCATGTGCGTGGGCGCCACAAACCCGGAGCTTGCGGAAGAATATGCGAAGCATGCTCTTCTTTCAGAGGAAAGCGGCGATATTCTTTGCCGTATTGCGGAGGAATCCGTAAAAACGGCAAGCATCTTGGGTGTTTCAAACCTGATTTTGACCACAGGGCAGGAGCGTGATGATATCAGCCGCTATGAGCAGCACGCAAACCTTGTTTGCGCCCTGCGGAAGGCCGCGCCGATTTTTGAGTCGGCGGGCATCACGGCTGTTCTGGAGCCGCTGAATGTGGTGAAAAATCACAGGGGCTATTATCTGTTTTCGGCTTATGAGGCCTTTGCCGTGATCCGCGAGGTGCAAAGCCCCCGGGTGAAGCTTTTATATGATATTTATCATCAGCAGCTGACAGATGGCAACCTGATTGCCAACATCACCGGCAACATTGATTTGATCGGCCACTTCCATGTGGCGGACGCACCGGGCAGAAACGAGCCGGGCACCGGTGAAATCAACTACAAAAACGTATTCGCGGCCATCGCTTCCACAAGCTATCAGCACTATGTGGGGTTGGAATATACCCCCCTGCAGGAGGATGCCGCCGCGCTCAAAGAAACCCTTTCTCTCGCGGGCTACAATTAGGCTTTGTCTGAAGCAACATTTTTTGTGAAGGGATGGTCATAAATATGAAAATTGTTGTGATTGACGGGCAGGGCGGCAAAATCGGCCAGGCTGTGATTGCCGCATTAAAGGCCGCGGCGCCGTCAGAAGAAATTTATGCCATCGGCACAAACAGCGCGGCCACCGCGGCAATGCTCAAGGCGGGCGCGGACCACGGCGCAACGGGCGAAAACCCCGTTATTGTGGCAGGTAGGGATGCCGACATCATCGTCGGCCCTATCGGCATCGTAATTGCCGATTCCCTGCTTGGTGAGCTCACGCCTGCAATGGCGGTTGCCGTGGGGCAAAGCCGGGCGCAAAAATTTTTGATTCCCCTCAACAAATGCGCGACGAATGTCATCGGCGCCTCCGAAATGCCGTTTTCAGATTATATCAAGCAAACCGCAGCTTCGGTTTTGGCCCATATCGCCGAACAATAACTACCAAACATCCGCCAAGGGGGAAGGAGCATGGCAGAGCGTCCGCTGGCCTTGATTGGTCTTGCAGCTTTTATTTGCCTGTTTTTGCTTGGCGGCGCATCGAGTCTTTTACCGGCGTGGCTTGTTTTGGCGCTATCCGTGCCTTCTGCCGCGCTTGCTTTCTTTCTCATCAGAAAAACCGGCAAAAAACGATTGTTTGCCATTGCTGCGGCAATTGTTATTTCGTGCTCCGCCTTTTCTTTGCTTTTTATTGTGCACACAAAAACAGATTATCAGAATGCGCTTTCCGCCGTTTCTCAAAATTCCGTTATCAAAGCAAAAATCATATCCAATTCCGAAGAGTCTGACGGGCGGTATTATTATATTTTAAAAACAAGCGAAATCGGCTCTTCGCATCTTGGTGCAAAAATTCGCTACCTCTCCCATGAAAAGCTGGATTATGAGCCATATACCACACTCGTGATCAATGCAAAAGAAATTTATTCCCTCGGGGGGACTGAGCCGGTTTGGCAGATCGCGTGGAAAGCGGACGGCGTTTTTATCGGCGCATACGGCGACATTCAGAGCGCCGCGCCGCCTGAACAAAAATCCCCTTTTTATTATATTTTGAAGCTTCAGGTCTATATCACCGAAATCGTTATGCAAACACTCCCCTCCCAGCCCGGTGCGGTGCTGCTCGGTTTTTTGATTGGGAATGTGGATTTTATCGACAATGCCACCTATGCAAGCACCAAAATCACCGGTATCACGCACCTGTTTTCTGTTTCAGGCCTGCATGTGAGCCTGTGGTCGCTCTTTTTGGCGTCGCTGCTCAAAAAAACGGGGCTGAACGTAAGGGTGCGAAGCCTGCTTTGCATTGGCTTTGTGGTTTTTTTGGTCACACTCACGGGCTTTACCCCCTCGGCCGCCCGCGCAGGCATCATGATGCTGCTTGTTTTTGTGGGCGAGCTGATTTTCAAAGAAACCGACTCACTCAATTCTTTGGGGTTTGCAATGATTGTATTACTGCTCATCACCCCCTTTTCGGCCAGAAGTATCTCTTTGATTCTCTCTTTTTTTGCAGCGCTTGGCATTTTATTGATCGCACCCAAAGCAGAGCAGTATTTAGAGAAGAGAACAGACCGCTGGCGCAGCAAACCGTGCAAACGTGCGGTAAGGCTTGTGTCACCCTCGCTTTGCATTTCACTTGGCGTCACACTCGCCACCCTACCGTGGATGGTTTATTCTTTCGGCGCTTTCTCGGTTATTGCGCCGATTGTGAATTTGCTTGTTGTGCTGCCGTCGTCTGCTGCCATGGTGCTCACGGGACTTGCGGTTTTGTCGTCACCGGTGGAGTTTCTGTTTTATCCCGTGATCACGCTCGCCGGCCTGATTGCAAAATATATTCTTGAGGTTGCCGCACTGCTTGCAAAAGTCCCGGGCGCATTGATTAAAGTCGAACCGTTTTTGTTGGTTTTTTCCCTTGCCGCGGCAATGCTTGCGGCATGGATTTTTTATAAAAACAAGAAAACCGCGCACTTTTTCAGGCCCGCTTATGGGCTGTTTGCGCTGATTTTGATTGTTTCTAACCTTGCATATACCCTTGTGCCAACAAGCCGCGTCACGCTCACCGTACCAAGCATCGGCAACGGCTCGGCGCTGATTGTTTCACAAAATAACAAGTCCGCCCTGCTTGCCTGCGGCGGCAGCCCGAGAAACACGGTGTTTGCGCTTACATCACAAAACATTTACCGACTGGATTTTCTTTTGATTCCGCGCGCTCAGCCCACAGAGTCCTCAGCGGCGGAACAGATTTTAAACGACTATTCGCCCGCTGCGGTGCTTGCGAGTGAGGAGCTTTTGCCTCAAAAATCTGTTTTTGATGAAGCAATCCGTTTTGCAGACACAGCAAACGAAACCATATTAGAAACTATATCCCTCACCTATCAAAATTCCGCCGGTTTTTCGGCCATATTGCTCAAGTGCAACGGCAAAAAAATTCTTGTGACGTTTTTGCCGGCCTCTGACTTTTCTGCAATGCCGTCTGAATGGAAAAGCGCAGACCTGTTGATTGCACGCGCGGCGGTGCCCGAGTCGCTTGACCCATCACGGTTCGGCGCGATTATCGTCAGCACAGCCGCCCAAGCCGCCCCCTTGCCGCAAAACGCGGTTTCAACCGCCCTTCACGGCGCAGTTCGTATTGATATTGCGAAAAACGGCACCATAAAATTGAGCTTTGGAGAGTAGCCATGCCTTTTCTTGATGAAACCCAACTGAATAAGCACATAAAAGAGCAAAGCTTCGCACGGCTGTATTGCATTTATGGCGGGGAGAGTTATTTGAAAAAGCATTACGTCAAAACCCTTGCCGCCGCCGCTGTTGCCGAAGGGTTTGAGGGCTTCAACCTGCACCGTTTTGACGCGGGCAGCGAAAAAAAGCAGGACGCGCTCGCAGCTTTGCTGGCAAGCGCGTTAGAAGCCTGCCAGGCCGTTCCCGTTATGAGCCGATACACCTGTACGATCGTCAAGGACTTCCCT
>JAISXG010000048.1 GCA_031270605.1 Oscillospiraceae bacterium
AAATGTGATTATTTATATCACCGTACCCTTGGGCTAGAGTATATTCAGGCTGATCAAATGGATGCGTTCTCGCAGGCAAAAGTTGATCAAACCGGCAATTTTAGCTGCACGGACGTTGCACAGTTAGATGACTTGGAACATATAACAAACGATGAACTTGCAGAGCTTTTATTCTTTGCCCATAAAGTTCAACCCCTGCGTGAAATTTCAATCGGCAGTCTCAAAAACCGTTGGCTTTATTACAGCCATGATGACGATTGGGTCGCTTGGATTTACATGATACGAATTGACGACTACAAGCATGTGATTGATTATAAACTCAAGAAAGAATTCAAGGGTCGTAAACGTAACATTACTAATCTTCCCTCAGATACAATGGATAGACTTTGGGAAATATTTCAACAGGGCGTAATACTGGATTTTGAAAATGGAACCGATAGTGGTGTGCGAATTTATACTGTTGGCGATGAGTACGATATGGACAAAATACACGAAAAGCTGGATAGACACAGGGAGCGCCATGACGGTATTTGGCTGGAATATGACACTCGCAAAAAACGGTGGATATTTTATTGACAGAAAAATAACCGGGTATTTTAATCCGATCAAGGAAGGAGTTCAAAAATCAGTAACCTTATACCGGAAAACTCACAATTTATCATATATCAAACCGCAGGCAGACTGACCAAAATTAATGTGCGTATGCAGGGCAAGACACTTTGGCTTTCGCAAGTGCAGATGGTCGAGCTTTTTGGGCGAGATGGGACTGTTATCGGGAGACATTTTCATAATGTTTTTTCTGAAGGAGAGCTTAACGAAAAAAGCAACGTGCAAAATTGGCATATTCTAAATTCTGACAAACCGGTTACGTTTTACGCTCTTGACATGATCCTCGTTGTCGGTTACCGCGTAAAAAAATCTTCCTCCCCGAACCGAGGTGAATCCGCATGGCCTACAGTGAGTTAATCAAAGACATCTCCCGCATTCGTGATTATATGCGGGAATTCTTCGTTTATGGCTTCAAAATCCGGGAGGAAGTCGGCGGCAAATCCGCACGCAGCTATGACAACGAGCGTCGCCGAATCGAAAGCTGGCTGGGCGAATATATGTCCTTCCGACAGGATGCGAACGGCAAAAATGTTTTTATCTCGGTGGATAGCCTCTGGGCAGGATGGACATTTAGAGCATGAATATGATCCGAGCCAATTACGAGAGCCACAGTGGGAGACTTTTCTCGCTTTCGAGCTTACCGATGAGCGCAATGCGCTGGAGCGGGTGATGCTCCACTTTTCCGACTGCCGCAAAGAGACCCGAAGAATAGACGACCGGCATTACAATGTTACGCTATGGTACGACCCGAAGGACGAAACCGAAATTCTCATCCGAATTTTATCCTTCGGGCAAATGATCCGGGTGACGTCGCCTGAGAGTTTTATAAATCTGATAAAGGAACGTATTTTTAAACAACAAAACCTCCTGCAAACTTAACCTCGCAACTTTTTTTCCATGATTTTCATCCCGACCCATGTTAACCTTGCACTCGTAAAGCGCAGACAGCAATCCATATGGTTTGGCTACAGAATGGCGGAGACGCCGCTGTATGGGCGAAAGCCCCCGAAAGAAATGCGCTTTGAAAACGAAAAGCACATACAGCAATCTTTGGTTTTCCGGCTTCGAACCCGGGTGTGCTTTGAAAAAGATGCCAACAGCAGTTTTCACTGGGGGCGCGGGTTAGACTCCCGCCTTTGACGGGCAGCCCCGATAAAGTCACGGCATCTTGTAAGTATCCATTAAAAAGGCGCGTACAGCAATCAAAACTCACCTGTCACGTGGATGGAGCGCTCTGGCGCTCCCGCGCCTTGTAATTCAGAAGGGAATGAAAATCATGCTGCAATTTTTAAAAAGCCGGGCAAACCGCACACTCACCGAAAACAGCGCGGTCACCAACATCACCACGGGCTCCGACTGCCTCGACTTGTTTGCGACCATCGGAGCGCTGCGCAGCGAAACTGATGTGGAGGTTATCGCCCGCTTTGACCGCGCTTGGGCGGAGAATCCGGATCTTGCGATTAAAACCTTATTTTTTGCCCGCGATATTCGCGGCGGATTGGGCGAACGCAAGGTGTTTCGCACCATCCTGCGTCATATGACGGGTGATATGCTTTCCGCAGTGCAAAAGAATTTGTGGGCGGTGGCGGAGTTCGGTCGCTATGATGATTTGTTGGTTTTGCTGGACTCGCCCTTGCAGCAGGATGTTGTTACATATATTAAAGCACAGCTTGATACGGATATAAAAGCCCTTGAAGGCAATGGTACGGTCTCTCTTTTGGGTAAGTGGCTACCTTCGGTCAATGCCCACAACGTCGACACCGTCCGCTACGGAAAAATGATCGCAAAGGCACTGTGCATGACCGAGGCCGAATACCGCCGTATGCTGACCAAACTCCGCGCCCGGATTACCATCATCGAAAACAATCTGCGCGAGCAAGACTATACTTTCGATTACGAAAAGCAGCCTTCCAAGGCCATAATGAAATACCGCAAGGCATTTCTGCGCAATGACGGTGAGCGTTACAAGGATTTTCTCAGCCGTGTGGTAAAAGGCGAGGCTACCTTGCACACCGGCACGGTATATCCCTATGATGTGATCCGTCCGATTCTCTCCGGTTCCATGAGCAAGGATGAGCGCCAAAGCGTAGATGTTACATGGAACGCGCTGGAGGATTTCACCCAAGGCGAAAACGCTCTCGCAGTGATCGACGGCTCCGGCTCCATGTACGGCTATAGCAGTCCCAAGCCCGCCGAGGTCGCGCTGTCGCTTGGCGTATACTTTGCCGAGCGAAGCAAGGGCGTGTTTGCCAACCACTTCATTACGTTTTCCAGCAAGCCCCGCCTTGTGGAAATCAAAGGTAAGGATATCTTTGAAAAAATCAAGTATTGCATGAGCTTCAACGAAGTCGCAAATACCAACATCAAAGCTGTATTTGACTTGATTCTCTCCACCGCTGTGAAACATAAATTGCCTCAGAGCGATCTGCCTGCCACGCTGTATATCATCTCCGACATGGAGTTCGATAACTGCGCCGAAAACGCCGATGTCACCAATTTTGAGTACGCCAAGAAGGCCTTTGCCGTCCACGGCTATAAGCTGCCCACCGTGGTTTTCTGGGATGTCCAGAGTCGAAACGAGCAGCAGCCGGTCACGCTGAACGAGCAGGGCATAGTACTGGTCTGCGGAGCAAGCCCCCGCGTGTTCTCCATGGTTCAGTCCGGCAATCTGTCGCCCGTGACGTTTATGCTGGATACACTGAACAATGAGAGATACGCGAAGATACAGACATAGGTGGATGAGATTATGCCGGATTATATTACAGCACATAAATTTTCATCAAACCACCGGGAGAAGATTCTGAAAGACAGTGTCTGCGGATGCTTTTACTGTCTTTCGATCTTCTTGCCGGCGCAAATAGAAGAATGTGCGGAAGATATCTGTGGCACGGCAATTTGCCCGTATTGCGGAATTGACTCCATTATTGGCGAGAGTTCCGGATATCCGATTACAAAGGAATTCCTCGCAAAATACATGACCACTGGTTTTAGATTGGACTGATTCTTGTGTTTTGGAATAAAAACAACAAGCCCGGCTGGTTCGGATTAAAACTGAATGATTACGGAACAGCGCTTGAGTCCGGTGATTATAGCGCCATCCCTTGGGTTTTTTGTATGCTTGCAGAAAATCATGCGGCGGCAAAAAATAAGGCGGCGGAGTTTTTGTGCGAAGCGCTTGAAAAGCTGACCTTTGACGAACTGGTGCGGATCGACGAGCAAATGCGGCAGACTACATCCATGGAATGGAGTATTGATTGGCGTAATTGTTCCATAAACAGCTTTTTTACCCCGGAAATGGGCGAAGCCGAACGCCGTGCTGTTATCATTTTTGCGTCGTTCAGCCCTAACGGATTCATTCGCGAACGGGCTGTGCGGCTGATGAAAGATTACTCCGGTACCTTGCCCTTTGCTATTCTGCGCCAAAATGACTGGGTATCGCAGATACGCAGCGCCGCAGTAGAAACCGCCGATTATCGCTTGGCTCATCTTTCAAAGAGTGAGCTTGTTGCCGCGCTGCCCTTTGCAGATAAACTCAGCCGCAGCGGAAGATCGCAAAGTAGTAACACATATGTGAAGCGTATATATACCGCGCTAACCGCCAATAAAAAAGAATTAATTGCCGGGCTTAGTTCTGTTAATATCCGAACCCGACGTATATGCACCAATGCCATGTTCAATTTTGATAATCCCCGGTATGCTTTAGCATTTGACCGGCTCCAACAGGAAACCGATCCGTTTCTGCGGGCGAGTCTCTTCAGGCGGCTTGTGTCTGCCGGACAAAACATGGATGTTGTCGCTGATCAATTCTTAAAAGATAAATATCCTCTTAACCGTGTGTTGGCGTTTCAGTATATATGCAGTGCCAATCAAAATAAAGCGCTGACAGCGGCAAAGGAATTATTACTGGACAAAAGTGCCTCTATCCGTGAGAATGCGCGCTTCTATTTGAACAAAAATGTTCAGGACTTTGATTGCCGTGCTTATTATAAATCAAACCTGATGGATTGTACTGTTCCAGCGATTTATGGTTTGGGCGAAACCGGCAAGTCTGAAGATGTCGCTGAAATTGAAAGTTACCTGAAATCTGATGTAATCGCAGTCGTCCGCGCCACAATGACTGCAGTTATGCGCCTCGACGGCGAAAAATACGCTGCGAAAATTACCGAGTTTCTTGCTGATAACCGCATTAGTATCGTCAAAACCGCACGCAACCTGATCATTAAGAGTACCTCGCCGGACTACTCAAAAGTGATGGGAATCTTCCGCGATACGTCTTATGAAAACACAAAACAGAAGTGTTTTTTAATTCTGCTTACCGCAAGCAAATGGCAGCGGCTGATTTATATTCTCGATGTATTGGAAAACAACGTCGGCGATATGACCAAAAAAGCCGAGGACGCAATCAACCGGTGGATCGGGAGCTATAACTGCTCTTATGTCGTCGCGACCCCTGCTCAAATCGAAGCAATTGCTGAAAGCATCCGACGGTTAGGCGGGAGATTATCAGCGAAAACCGGGCGGCAATTATTATTTTTACTGCAATGAGGTGCTACCATGATTTATACAAACAAGGAAAACGGCGAACTTATCATTAGCTGCGACTGCGGGTGTGGATCAGGCTTACTTTGGCAAGCAAAGAAGTTTGGTGAAGAGGACGAACAATACTTTGTGTATCTCACCGAGCACAGTTGGTACGTGAAACAGACCGGGCGCATAAAACCGTATTTCAAACGACTCTGGAAAGCTCTGCGCGGCAAGGAACATTATTTGACCGAGCTTGTCATAACAAAATCCGAGGTAGCGGAATATGCTGATTTTTTGCGCCGACTCATTGAAAATCCAAAAGATTGAAGGTGAATCACTATGATTATGATAAAAGGAATCCACAACACCGCTCTGTGCTACACTTCCCAACTGGAAGAAACGGCGGCGGAGCAAATCAAGGCTGTATGCGACCAAGAGGCGTTTGCCGATTGCAAAATCCGAATTATGCCGGACGTTCACGCCGGTATGGGCTGCACTATCGGCACAACCATGACCATAACGAACAAAATCGTCCCCGGCATGGTGGGAGTGGATATCGGCTGCGGCATGGAAACCGTGCGGCTGGATATCAGCGAGCTTGATTTCGACCGGCTGGATAAATCTATCCGCAAAAATATTCCCTCCGGCTTTGAGGTGCGTGATCGTCCTCATAAACTGGCGGATGAAATTGATTTAAATGAGTTGCGCTGTTCTCGGCATGTCAATCTGAATCGCGCCGTTTACAGCATCGGTACTCTCGGCGGTGGTAACCACTTTATCGAAGTAGCCAAAGGCGAAAACGACGCGCTATACTTAGTGGTACACTCCGGTAGCCGTCATTTGGGCTGCGAGATTGCGGAATATTATCAGACCGAAGGGTATAACGCCCTCTGCGGCAACGCGCAGTTTCAGTTGGAAGAAGTAATTGCCGAGTTGAGAACCCAAGGCCGGGAGAAAGAAATCCAAAGCACTATTAAATCCCTCAAGCAGCAAACCGAGATCCCGGTACCGAAAGATCTGGCTTATGTGGAAGGCGCTTTGTTTGACGATTATATCCACGATATGAAAATCATACAACGTTTCGCGGCGTTGAACCGCAAGGCAATGGTGGATACCATTCTGGTCGGACTGCGCCTCTCCGCAATTGAGGAATTCACAACTATCCATAATTATATTGATACCGATTCCATGATACTTCGCAAAGGCGCTGTTTCGGCCAAAGCGGGAGAAAAACTGCTGATCCCTATCAATATGCGCGACGGCAGTCTGATCTGCGTCGGCAAAGGGAACCTTGACTGGAATTATTCCGCGCCCCACGGTGCCGGTCGCCTGATGAGCCGTGCCAAGGCATTCCACGAACTCTCCATGGAGAAATATCAATCTGAAATGAGCGGCATTTATTCCACCTGTGTGGTACCGGATACGCTGGACGAATCCCCCATGGCGTATAAAAGTATGGAGGAGATTATCAGCCAGATTGAACTCACGGCTGAGATTGTCGACCGGATCAAGCCTGTGTACAATTTCAAAGCGGCGGAGAAAAGTTCCCGCCGACGGTGAGAATCGTAAAAAATTGTTATGCAGAATCCAAAACTGATCAAAGCGATATGGTGATGACTCGGTTAAGCGAAAACTGGTTTCAATTAAGTGGGATGCCAGAAATCTCGATAATGAATTGCACGGTGCAATTGATGTCAAACTTAATGATTATTTAACCGATAAAGAATTTAGGAGCTTGGTCAAGTAGATATATGATCAAAATTATGGCGGATTTGGTTCTGAATTTCGATCATTGAAAACAGAAGAAGGTTCTTTTTATTTTAGTTTCTGGAAATGCAGAAATTGCTTTTTGCTGACGCGTGATGAGTAGGAACAACGCATGAATCCCCGGCTTTCTACCATCAATACCGCAAAACCCGCTGAAATATACAATCCGGCAATCATCTTCTTCCGTGTCCGGCTCTGGACAGATACCGGCGAGGACTGCGAGTTTTTCATGGGCGGGCGTCCCCACAAGCTACGACGATCTGGAAGACAACGAGGACGGCATCGACTTCGGGGAATTTGTGGAGCAGCTATCGGCTGGACTAAGCAAGAATTTGAAAAATGGCATGCCATAACGCAAAACAGCCAATGCCAGTAGACTGAAGATGAAGTCTACCGCCTGAATGGTCGCGGCGCGTTTTATTATTATCCGGCAGACGGAAGGCTTGATATTTTTATGTTCACCATGGTTCGGACGGCATCGAAATCGCCATAAAAACGGTTGACGACCTGACTGATGATGAAAAAGAAGCAGTTCTGCAGCTTATGAAGGACGCCGAACTGGACGAACTCATCGCGGAAATGAACCAAGATCAAGACGCCGGTATGACTATGCAATAACGCTTGAACGACGGTAAAAGTTGGATATTTTGATTAGAATGCTTAGAAAACTACCGTCTTTCTTTATGTCTAAAACCCCTCATATCAATAATTTACGGCACTTTGGGGGGTTCGCGATTTTTTGAAGACTTTTTATAAAAAAGTCTAAATTCACGATACAAAAAATAAAAATGCTGACTTTTGAACCCCCTGTCCAATTTAAAATGGATCGAAATCGTTTAGGTTATCACGAAAACAGGCGTCTGCCTATTTTGGAGTATTGACTCTTATATAGATAAATGGTATAATAACTCATACCCCTATGCGTATAAGGGAGGCATGAATATGCGTAAATGTATGGATTGTGATAACCTGCACAGGCGTCTAAATAAGATTATAGGACAGATCAAAGCCATTGATAAAATGGTAGATGAGGATGTCCCTTGTGAGGATGTGTTGATCCAGATAAACGCCGCAAAAGGCGCGTTGCATAAGGTAGGACAGGTGGTTCTGGAAGGACACTTAAACCACTGTGTCCGAGAAGGTATTGAACATGGGGATGCAGACAAGACAATAGAAAATTTTGCAAAAGCAGTTGAGCATTTTTCAAGAATGACTTAATTAGATTCCAAAAAACAGTCACTTTTATAAGAGTGACTGTTTTTTTATTGACAAAGCATACCCCCGTGGGTATAATATACATATACCCCCATAGGTATAGAAAGGAGAATATATTTTGATTTCATTTTTTAAAGACGAGGAAAAACGGACGATACTTTTTCTTGTCATTTCATTACCTTTATTAATCGTCAGTTTTTTTAATATCGGCAATCTGCCGGTAAATGCGGCGTGGGTAGCAATTCTTCTTTGCGGGATTCCCATTATAAAGGGAGCTGTCGTCGGGCTGGTAACGGAGTTCGATATCAAAGCGGATGTTCTGGTTTCCATTGCCCTGATCGCTTCCGTTGTCATCGGTGAAATTTTTGCCGCAGGAGAGGTCGCGTTTATCATGGCGCTCGGAGCTTACCTTGAAGAACGAACCGTAGCGAAAGCCCGTGCCGGAATTGAGAAGCTTGTTCATTTGACCCCGGCTACTGCAAGAGTGGTGCGCGACGACGAAGAAACGATTATTCCTGCCGAACAGGTGAAACAAGGAGATATTCTGCGTGTGCTTGCGGGTGAAACAATTGCCGTAGATGGGACAATTCTCAAAGGGCAAACCTCAATTAACCAATCGGTCATGACCGGTGAATCCCTTCCGGTTGATAAGCGCGAGGGTGACGAAGTATTCAGTGGAACGGTCAATCAGTTCGGTACCTTTGATATGATTGCACAAAAGGTTGGAGAGGACAGTTCCTTGCAGCGTATGATCCGCCTCGTGGAATCCGCCGACGCAGGCAAAGCAAAGATTGTCGGCATTGCAGACCGATGGGCTACATGGATTGTTGTAATCGCGCTGTTGTCTGCCGCTATTACATGGCTGGTGACAGGAGAGGTTATTCGCGCTGTTACCATTCTGGTTGTATTTTGCCCTTGCGCTTTGGTGCTTGCAACGCCTACCGCAATCATGGCGGGAATCGGAAACGCAACAAAATACGGAATTCTTGTCCGCGAAGGCGATGCATTGGAACGTCTTGCAAAAGTTAAACGAATCGCTTTCGACAAGACGGGAACCCTTACCTACGGCAAACCTTCTGTCGTTAAAGTATATAGTATTGATCCGTCGCTGGATGAATCCGCACTGCTTAAGCTGGCGGCGGCAGCGGAGCTGCGTTCCGAGCATCCGCTTGGGAAGGCAATTGCCGCTGACTACCGAAAGAAAAACGGAACTCTTCTCAAACAGCCGGAGAGTTTTGAGCTGCTGGCCGGACGCGGCGTATCTGCCCGGTACGACGATCAGGAAATTTTAGCCGGAAACGAAGTCTTGTTTGCGGAGCGGGAGATAATGCTGGCAAGCGACCTTATTTCTCAGGCGGAAAGTGCCAAAGCGGATGGATGCACCGTGATCTACCTTGCGCGAAACCAAAAAGCAGCCGGATTGATTGCCCTGTCAGACACGCTGCGACCGGATGCTGGCAAAACGATACAAGCCATTCATGGAACCGGCACACAGACGCTCCTTTTGACCGGCGACGCACAGCAGGCGGCTTCGCATATCGCACAGATTGCCGGGATAGATGATGTTCAGGCAAATTGCCTGCCTGAACATAAACTTGGCTCCATACGTGCTTTTCAGGAGAATGGCGAACCCGTCTGCATGGTGGGAGACGGCATCAACGATGCACCGGCTTTGAAAATCGCACATGTCGGCATTGCGATGGGCGGTATAGGAAGCGACATTGCTATTGACGCGGCGGATATTGTGCTTGTAGGAGATGATATTAAGGAAATTCCGCATCTGATACAGCTTGCGAAGAAAACCATGCGAACGATAAACATAAACCTCGCCGCTTCAATGGCACTCAATTTTATTGCAATAGGGCTTGCAATATCCGGTATATTGAACCCTGTTCTGGGTGCGTTGGTACATAATGTTGGGTCTGTTGCCGTAATTATCAATTCATCATTATTATTAAAATGGAGGAAAGTTAAGTGAAAGAATGGATTATTTTTGTATTGTTCCTTTTAGTCGGATTAGGAATGCTGGTTATGGGAATCTTTTATATGCACAAGGAAAAGGGCGATCCTGAATCGGTGAAAATTTACCGGATTGTTAGTGTGATCGGCGCTATGATTGCCGTGGCTGCCGCTTTTATTAAGTTTGTTTTTTAGCTTTTTAATACATTGGCAACCTGCACCGGAAGGAGTGTGATTACGCTGAAGTGTGCAAATTTAATTCCTGATAGGAGGTATCAATATGAGTTCGAACAATTGGTATAGTTGGAACGACCGGGTAAAGCGACTGGAGGCTGAGTTGCAATCTCAAGAAAATATGTTGTCATATACAAGTGGCGATAATAAAAGGCAATGTGAAAATAAAATAGCAAATATTAAATGGGAGTTAGATGACATAAAAAAACGAGAACCAAAAAAATAATTGCCCATACACTTCCCATTCTCCATATTTGGAGAAAACTACTTAAATTTCAGTTGTATCTTTTTTGTCAGTGAATTACACAGCATAGCACTTCAAAAGTCTTGATTTCAAGCTGCTTTTGGGGTGTTTTTCTTTTTATTCTTTGGGTCTTTATCCACTTTTGAAAATCAACCGTTTACCGGATGCCTAACGTCTTCATTTTTTGTAAGTATCATATTATCAAGCGCTTCTTCCATCCTGTTTTTTTGAAGAACTGTCAATGTGAGAATAGAAGTTTAATATAATGCTAATTGCTTTACTTTCGACAAATAATTTGGTATGCTAAAAAATAATACGATATGAATGATTTGGAGGTATGTTGATTGGCTATAGAATGTAACTCTCAACACTAATGGGTGAACATTGCTTTAACATTCAAGATGTACACGAAAAAAACGGGATAACCGCAGCACTCTTTCAAAACTATATCATGATAAGAGGCTTGGAATTGATTACGCAACGCTTGATAAACCACTGTTCGAATATGATTTGACATTCCGGGCAGTGCAGTTTCTGACATTGGCCAAAGGAGATTAAATAATGATTAACAAGTCACAACCCCACGAAACCGACCAGGAACGGCAATCCCGTATATATCCCATCATATTGAGCGAGTACAATCCCGCGTGGCCGGAGTGGTACGCCGAGGAAAAGGCAAATCTGGAGCGGCAGGTCGGGCCGGACAACATCACACGTATCAGTCATTTTGGAAGCACCTCTGTGCCGGGTCTTATGGCGAAGCCTACAATAGATATTTTGCTTGAAATTAAGGAAGATACCAATATAGACAAGGTGATTGATGCGCTTTCGTCGCCGGATTATATTTATTTGCATCAAGAATCCGCTCCAACTATTCTGGCTCCGTCTCTGCACCTGATGTTTTTAAAAGGGTATCTGTATGACGGATTCGCGGAAAAGGTTTACCATATCCACATTGTTCGCCACGGAGATTGGGACGAAAAGATTTGCTTTAGGGATTATTTGATTTCTCACCCGGAGACCGCTGCCGAATATGCAAAGCTCAAACGCAGCCTGTTCACTGAATTCGAGCATGACCATGGTGGCTATACAGCCGCAAAAGGTGAGTTTGTCAAAAGTATTACGGAGAAAGCGAGGGAGTTATGATAGATAGAATAATATATACATCCAATGGAAATTTGCGTTTAGTTGAATATCAAAAGTGCGATGATTTAGCATTATATGAAGACTGGCTTGATCCAGATACGCAAAAGGGTTACAACGGGATTTTTGTAACTACATTTGAAAACTTTCAATCAAGAGATATACGGCAACGTTTTTTCGCAATGATACAACTGACCGGCACTAAAGAAAACATCGGTGCAGTCGGGATATCGCCACCTGAAACCATTGCCGATCTGGCAATATGGGTTTTTAGGCCTTACCGAAAGCAAGGCTACGGGACTGCGGCGTTCGCGCTTGCTACCAAATATGCGGTTGAAAAACTGAGGATTAACGAACTTCATGCCGGGGTATATCCTGAAAATATAGGAAGCCAGAAACTGTTGCTCCGCTGTGGCTATATTCCCTTTCCGGAAGGGGATCTGCTTGAAAAGCATTATCTTACAGGCGCGGATATTACACAACATGACTATATATATAATGTGGTGAAACCAATATGAAGCTTGAAATCAAACCTCTTACCCCCGCACTTGCCGCCGGTTTTTTCGACTTTTTTGACAACCGTGCGTTCACAGACCGGGATGGGGCGTTTTGTTACTGCACTTGGTTTCATTGCGTTTGTTCCGTTGAGGAGCATTACCAGCCGGGCAGGGACGCAATGCGTGAATGTGCCGGCAATTATATAAAAAATGGAGTTCTTAACGGATATTTAGTATATGACGGTAACATTGCCGCAGGTTGGTGCAACACGGATAAAAAAGAAAATTATCCGCGTTTAATGAATGATCCCTTTCTTTGCGCCGGCAATACAGAAAAAACGAAAGCCGTTGTCTGCTTCGAAATAGCCCCGGAGTATCGCGGCAAGGGGATCGCCGCCGCGTTGTTGGCACGAATATGCGACGATGCGAAAGCGCAGGGCTATGATTTTGTGGAGAGTTATCCCGCATCACACCAAAAATACGACCCATTTGACTACGCAGGCCCCGCCCGGTTATATGAAAAACTGGGATTTGTTAAGGCTTCAGAGCAAAATCAATCTTTGGTCATGAGAAAGGAGCTACGATAATGAAATATGAATTTGACGCGGAAATCAAGCGGCTTGAGGGTAAAATTCAATGGAGCGTTTTTTATTTCCCCGAATCTGCCGAAGAGTGTTTTGGCTCGAAAGGCAAAATTCCTGTTAAAATCACCGTAGATGGGCATCCGTTTGACCATACCCTCCTCGGTTCGCGAAACGGGCATTATCTTGTTTACAACGAGTTTATCCGCCGCGCCGTCGGCAAGGATATGGGTGACAGCGTTCATGTCACGCTGGAAAAGGATGAGCAGCCCAGGGTATTCACTGTTCCGGCATATCTTGAAGTCATTCTCAGGGACAGCGGCGTTTTGGAAGCCTTTCTGAAACAACCGGACTATTTGAAGCGCGAGCAGGTCAACAAAATCGAATTGGCGAAAAAGGAAGAAACCAAAGCGAACCGGATTCAAAAGCTGATTTTGGAAATAGGGAATTCAAAATAATCGGGTCGAGATAAAAAATGATTTTTAGAGGAACATAATATGAACCCATACATAAAAAACCTTAATCGTATTGAGTTTCTGCTGACCTTCGCTTGCACTGGGCGCTGTAAACATTGTTCTGAAGGTGACCACGCAAACACAGGTGAGCATATCAACGCAGAGATTGCCGCAGATATGGTTCGCAAAGTGGCTGGCAGCTATGACATCAAGTCCTTGATGACCTTTGGCGGCGAGCCGCTTTTGTATCCGGAAGAAGTCTGTAAGATCCAAGAGGCTGCGCGCGACGCGGGTATTGCTGAACGGCAGCTGATCACAAACGGATTTTTCAGCCGTGATGAAGAAAAGATCAGACAGGTGGCACACAACCTTGCCCGGAGCGGTGTGAACAATTTGCTCTTATCTGTTGATGCTTTCCATCAGGAAACGATTCCTATAGGACCTGTAATAACTTTCGCGAAAGCGGTTCAGGAGATGAGAATTCCCAAATTTCGCGTTCACCCGGCATGGCTCGTCGGCGAGGATGCGGATAATCCCTATAACAATAAAACACGTGAAATATTGTCAGTATTTAAAACGATGGGTATTCCGGTTTCCAACGGCAATGTCATATTTCCCGGGGGCAACGCTTTAAAATATTTGAGTGAATATTTTGACTTTAGCGTTAGCCATGTAAGTAGATATGCTGAAAATCCTCAGGATATAAAGGCAATCTGCGTTATTCCAAACGGTAATGTCCTTGGCTGCAACATATATAAGACAGATATCATTGATATATTGAAAAATTATGATCCGGAGGTGGTGCAATGATCTGCCCGAAATGTAAAAAAGACGACTCTCAAAACAGAGAGATGTGCCCCGACTGCGGCGCGCCTGTGAAACCCATTCCCGTACCGCCCGGCGGTAAAATACGCTTTGGGGATTACGACTGGTTTGTGCTGGACAAGCAGGATGGAAAGATGTTGATTATCACCGAAAAAGTAATTGAAATGCGGGCTTATCACAGCGAAGAAACCGATATCACATGGGAAACATGTGATATGCGAAAATATCTGAACGGCGAGTTTTATCAGTTATTTAGCGAAACCGACCGTGCGCGGATTATTGAAGTAGTCAATGAAAACCCTGACAATCCGTGGTATGGCACAAGTGGTGGCAATCCCACTACAGACAAGGTGTTTTTATTGAGCATTGAAGAAGTAGTTAAATATTTTGGCGACAGCGGGCAGCTCAAAACCAAATTCAAAAACCCCGGTTGGGATTGGTGCAAGGATGAATACTTGCCATGGATACTCGACAATTACAATCTTGAGCGACGTTCCGTAGACGATGAAGGTATCGTCCGATTTTGGAGGCTGCGCTCTCCGGGGGCAAACAATAGATTTATTGCTGCGGTAACCGGATTTTGCGCGGATGGGTTTGACCAAGGCGGCATTGATATCGGAGGATGCGGCAACTTTGCCGATGGACATTTCGCTTTTGTTGGAGCAGGTTATCTGTCAGGCTGCCTGCCAATCGGAGACGGTTTGAACGGCGTTCGCCCCGCGCTTTGGCTGAATACGAAAGGAGTATATTAAATGGATATTGAAATCAGAAAATTGACCCCTGACCTTGCGGAGGATTATGCACGTTTTTTTGACACGACGCCTCACAATAACGAGGGCAACGGAGAAAAGTGCTATTGTGTGATCTGGCGTGGCGACGCTTCCTATGTAGGCAATGACCATTGGTATCCATCATCGGAAGAACGCAGGGAGCGCGCCATCCAGTTCATCAGGGACGGTGATCTACAGGGTTACCTTGCTTATCACGGAGAGGGAATTGTGGGATGGTGCAACGCAACCGCGGACTGTCAGCTCGGCGTCAAGCATCTGCGCTCTTATTGGTCGATAGAAGAATACCCGGAGGATATCAAGGTAAAATCTATATTTTGTTTTATGATCGCGCCGGAAATGCAGAGAAAGGGCGTCGCTACAGCTCTTGTTGAGCGTGTTTGTGCGGATGCGGCCGACGAGGGCTTTAATTATGTCGAAGCTTATATTAATAAGGAATTTGTTGCAGCAGACCATGACTTCAGAGGTCCTTTGACAATGTATGAAAAATGTGGATTTGCCGTATGTGCTGAGCGGGAAGGACGGGTCACTGTGAGAAAAGCGTTGAAATAATCTGTTTTTTTCCTTGACTTTGACGCGATGTCACACTTTATACTGAATGTGACCCAGTTTATTGGGACTGTATTCAGAGGAGGAAACAGATATGAACTTAACTACTATCAGCGAACTATCAAAAAAGCTTTCCATCTCGACCCGAACGCTGCGTTATTATGAGCAGATCGGGCTGATTATGAGCGTCAAAAAAGACGATTACGCTTACCGAACCTATGACGAAGCGGCGGTTATACGTTTGCGGCAAATCCTCGTGCTGCGCAAGCTGCGGATTCCGCTCAGGCAGATCGCCCTGATTTTGAAAAGTGAAAACACAGCGGTCATTATCGACGCTTTCCAGCAGAACCTTGCCGGAGTAGACGATGAAATTACCGCGCTGTCCACGATTCGGGACATCATCAATACATTTATTACACGCTTGAAAGACAGCATCCATCAGGACATCAAATTGAATCTGCTGGATGATACCACCCTGCTGGAGGCGGTGGACGCGTTTACCGTGCAGATAAATCCGGTCCACGACGCGCGGGGAATGCTCAAAGAAGAAAAAACAGCGGCGGATTTGGAGCAGGCAAGCGAAAAGCTGAACAAGCTGACCGACAGGGACGTTCGGATCGTTTATCTGCCGCCTGCGGCCGTGGCAAGCACATCTGCCAAAGGCGAGGAACCCGGTCCCGAATTGGTTACTGGCGAGGTGGTGGATAAATTTATAAAGGACACCGGCCTTAAAAACAAATATCCGGCATCCCGCCATTTCGGGTTTAATAACCCTGATGAGCCGGTGCACGGAGAAGGGCACGGGTATGAGCGCTACATCACGATACCCGATGACATGGATGTGCCGCTGCCCCTTGTAAAAAAGCGTTTTATAGGGGGCATCTATGCATCGCGTACAATCCCAATGGGGGCATGGGACGAGTGGCTTTCTTTGCATGAATGGGTTTGCAACAGCGAGCGATATGAATTTCGTTGGGAAACGATTGAAGGAGTATGCGGATGGATTGAAGAACATCTGAATTATTGGGATTGGAATATATCTACCGATGAAAACAGGCAGATTGATCTGATGATACCAATAAAGCCAAAATTCGCCGCAAATACCAAACACCCATAAGAAACAATCATTGATACTTTCAAATACAATGGTATTCCTGTTGAGGTCGTTGAATGGGATGTAACAGTATGAGTGGGTGTGAGAGCAGCTTGCGCCACAATTCAAATATAATTACGGCGATGACCGACTGCCGGTGTTTGAATATTACGGCTATTACAAGCCCGAAAAGAACGCGCACGAGTTTCGCTATTTGTATGTGCCGGTGGAAAAGGAGGTGAAATAAGTCTCCATAGAAAATCAGGCGACATTTTATCTCTGTAATGTATGCGATTATGACTCAAATATAAAAAAGCGACGCCATATTGACTGAATTTATAATGTGGATTTCGCTAAAAAACAGTGAACGGTGAGGTGTTTCCTATCATTGATTTAAATTATCGCCCCAATTGCCCCGTCAGCATCATGCTGGATCGGCAGATCAAGCCTATGCTGGAGGGAAAAACGATTACCGGGGTTGTATGGGAAAAGTATTATGACGGCGAATATTCATGGCATGGAGAAACGATCCCTGGACTGGAAGAAACGGTTGGCGGGAAGATTATTTTTGCCGATGCGTCCTTTCTATTGACCGACAGTGGGAAGTTGATTTTTTATGCTGTCACAAACGGCGATATGCGTTATTTTCAGAAGGGTGCGCCGGCGCTTCTTCCCAAAACCAAAAAGGCGGTTTCACACGCCTACCACATGAAGCTGGAGCTGGACGACGGCTCTTGCTTTGGATTGAACCTGTATGGTTGGGGAACATCGCTAAGGGTCTATGAGGTTGATGTCGGTCAAATTGACACAGAGCAGCAAAGCCGGAATAAGCGCTACCCCTTTCTGCCCAAAAGCCCGATTGATATTACCGATCCAAGCGATTTCACGTTAGAAAATTTCCAAGCATGGCTTTCGGATAAGCCCGGCGTAAATATCGTCGAGGCCTGCGCGACCTCCAACGGAGCCTTTGGTATCTCCATCCCGGTGATGAATTATATTCTGTTGATTTCGAAAGTGCATCCCAAAACAAAGGCAAGAGCGCTTACATCGGCGGATATACAGTCGATCCACGATAATACTTGTAGGATTATCGGCGAATATCAATCCGGCAGAAGAATTTGTAAGCACATAGATGTGTTCGGTAAAACAATAAAACCTCAAAACGATGTACTATGGATGACCTCCGCCGTTTTTGGAACAGCTTGCCCGGTTTGCGGCACAACGATTGAGGCTGCGCCCGCAGCCGGAACAAAAATGTATTTTTGTCCGACTTGTCAAGTGTTAAAGAAATAAAAAACGCATAACATGGATTGAAATGATATCATTTATTTACCAAAATTTTTAAACAAAAAATACAACCTTTCTTCTTTGAGGGTTGTATTTTTTTAAGCAAGTTATCAAAATTATAAAACTATCAATATGTATGAAATCGACAGCTTGTGTTTCATAGCTTTAATGAATTATGCCAATTAAAAGCTCAAATTATACCCATATTTGATAATATTATTCCTATTTTATCCTACTGTGTTGTGGTAGGATGCAAATAAGAGAATCAAAGATGAGCGCGAATTTTTTGACGCCGCGCATTTCGCTGTGGAAGACGGGGATTTTATGGCAGCTATCATTCGGATTGACAAAACGAAACAATATCAAACCTTCGGGCGTTTCGGCGCAAGCGCCGCATGGTGGGCGCAGATCGTCGGCGGCTGGGAGCAGATTGACCCCGAAAGCGGCAAGCCGGTGCGCGAACGCATCTCTGAGCTGCTTTACAGCAAAGAAAACGGAATCGGCATGGGTATTTATCGCTATAACCTCGGCGGGGGGTCAAAACACTCCGGCAGGGGCAAGTTTCCCAACCCCGCCCGCAGGGCAGAGAGCTTTGACATAAGCGAATCGGAATATGACTGGTCGCGTGACAAAAACGCGGTCTATATGATGAACCGGGCCGTGCGCGACGGCGCGGAAGAAGTGATTTTCTTTGTAAACTCTCCGCCGGAGCGACTGACCAAAAACCACAAGGCCCATTCGGACAGGGCGGGACGTGAGAACCTTTCAAAGAAAAATTATGCCGCCTTTGCAAAATATTGCCTGGACGTAACAGAGCATTTTTTGAAGGAAGGCTTGCCTGTGCGCTGTCTTTCGCCGGTCAACGAACCCTTGTGGGTTTGGACGGGGGGGCAGGAGGGCTGCCACTACCGTCCGCGCAGCGTGCGCCGGGTGTTTGAGGCGTTTGCCTCTGCGCTTGACAATCGGCCCGCTTTGAAAAACCTCAGACTTTCTGGCGCCGAAAACGGCGACATCCGCTGGTTTAACAAATCTTATACAAGGCAGCTGTTGCGTTCAAAAAACGCACAAAAATATATTGATGGGGTGGATGTGCATTCCTATTGCCTGCCCGCGCCCTTTCCCTTTTTAAACAACCGCACCGCCTATTTAGAGCGCTTTCGCAAATGGATGGACCGCTACTACCCCAATGTGGACGTCAAGATGAGCGAATGGACGCATATGAAGGGCGGGCGCGACAAGGGCATGGACTCCGCGCTCGAAATGGCGAGGGTGATGTATGAGGACATTTCTATTTTGAATGTGACCTCATGGCAGCACTGGATTGCCGTTTCTGAGGTGGACTATTGCGACGGGCTGATTTATATCAACCTTGACACCAAAACCTTTGAAACCACCAAACGGCTTTATGCGACAGGCAACTTTTCAAAATTTATCAGGCCCGGTGCAAAAAGGGTGAATATTTCGTGCGGCGACGCACAGCTGCAGCTGCTTGCTTTTCAAAACGGCGGGGAAACCGCTGTGATTGTAATAAATCCAACAAAAGAAAAAAAAGAAGTTTCTTTTGAAAATGAAACGGCGCAAAACGCGAAGCTCTACGTGACCGATGAGAAAAACGACCTTTGCGAACATGATTTGCGGGGTCTGCCGGATATCTCAATTTCCGCCCGTTCTGTGAATACCATCCTTTTTTCATAAAAAGAGCGCATGAGGAATTTTTCCTCACACGCTTTAGTACCGTGCCCTTTGCTTCGCGGCAAACTGTTTTCTATATTGGCTGGGCGTTGTGCCGTGCTGCTGAAAAAAAGCTTTGCGAAAGTGGCTGCGGTCGCAAAAACCGATGGTTTCGGCAATCATATCAATGCTCATGTCTGTGCTTTCTAAAAAATAAACGGCAGAGGCGATTTTGCACTGCATGTGGTAGCGGCTGGGCGAAATGCCGTACTTTTGCAAAAAGAGCGTATTCAGCTGCTTTGCGGAAATACCGAACTTGTTGCAAAGCTCTTTCATCGTGAGCTTTTCGTTGCACTGCTTTTCAATATATTTGCGCACGTCCAGGATAACATTCTCATTGGTTTTGATATATTGCCCGCTGCTTTTATGCGGCTCGCTCGCCTTGGGGGCCGTCATGCCCATTTCAAACAAAATGTTGTGCACAAGCAGAATCAGGCGTTTTTCGCGCTCCAAAGTGGCGGGGCCGAGGGCAAGCTGCTTGATTTGGTTGAAATAAGAGGTCATGTCAAAGCTGCGCACAAACGGAACGGCGTCAATTTCATAGAGCTCAAGCCATTTGCCTACAAGACTGCCCGAAACCGTTACCCATATTTTTGTGTACGGCTCGGCGTCGTCCGCGTAATAACTGTGCGCCGTGCCCGGCTTAATGATATAGCAGTCGCCTTTTTTGACCTTTGTCACAAAGCCGTTTGCTTCAATGTAGCCGACGCCGTCCAGCACGCACTCGATAATTGTGTCGGGGTTTTGCTTGCGGGCGATAATGTAATGCGGGTCGGGAAACAGCTTGCCAAAGGCATAAAGATGAAACAGAGCGCTGTTTGAATTTTGGTCGTATAAATACACCTCTTCATTAAAAACAGCCATACCGATCCCCGCTTTTTACTCATAAATAAAATAATCATACCCTTATTATAACAAAAGATTGGATTTCATGCAAATCTTTTTCATTTTCCGTTTAGGAGGGCTTATGAGCGAAAACCAACTTCTCTCCACAGGGTGGAAATTTATTCCTAAAGATGAGCCGAACGCGTATTATAAAGGCTTTGACGACAGTGCGTGGCAGACTGTTACGCTGCCCCATGACTGGTCCGTCTCTTTTCCCTTTGACAGAGCGTATTCCAGCGGGACGGGATATCTGCCGGGCGGAACCGGATGGTATCGTAAGACGCTGGAGCTTCCCGGGGATCTTGCGGGCAAAAGCGTTTTTATCACTTTCGGCGGGGTTTATAACAACAGCCGTGTGTGGTGCAACTCAAACTACCTCGGCAAGCGCCCCTATGGTTACAGCAGCTTTACCTATGACATTTCGCAGTTTGTCGTGCCCGGCAAAAATGTGATCAGTGTGAATGTTGAGCACACAGATATTGCGGATTCCAGGTGGTTTACGGGCAGCGGCATTTATCGCGACGTGACCCTGCGCATTACAAGCCCGATGCATTTCGCGCAGGGCGGTGAAGGGATTTTCGTCTATTCACAGCAGGCGGATGAAAGCAAAGCGGTTCTGGCGGTGAAATGGAAGCTGCAGGCAGGGGAGGCTGAAACGGAGTTTGTGCTCATTGATGCCAACTCTCAAATTGTCGCAGCCGCGAAGGGGCACGGAGCCGCAGGAACGACATTGCTGGAAATTTTGAACCCCGCGCTCTGGTCCTGCGACAGCCCGAATTTATACACCTTGATCAGCCGCGCTATCGCGGAAGGAGAAGTGCGGGACGAAGAACGCACGGCGGTGGGGCTTCGCTCCTTTCGGTTTGACAGCAACGAGGGCTTTTTTCTCAACGGAATCAATATGAAGCTTAAGGGCGTGTGCCTGCACCATGACGCGGGCGCGCTGGGCGCGGCCGTTCCCAAAGATGTCTGGCGGCGCAGGCTGCAAAAGCTCAAGGACGCGGGCTGCAACGCCATTCGCACCAGCCATAATCCGCCCGACACGCTGCTGCTGGATTTATGCGACGAAATGGGTTTTTTGGTGATCGACGAGGCCTTTGATGAGTGGGAGGGCTGCAAAAACAAGTGGTGGCAGGGACACAATGTTTACCCTCCGAAGCATTTTGGTTATGCGGACGATTTTCCCCAGTGGCACATGTCTGACCTTGCGGATATGGTCAGGCGTGACCGCAACCACCCCTGCGTGATTCTGTGGAGCATCGGCAACGAGGTGGATTACCCCAATGACCCCTATGTGCATCCCTCTTTTGCGCTGGTGCTCGGCAACAACGATAAGAACAAGCCCGAACAGGAGCGGATTTATGACCCGAACAAGCCCGACGCCGCGCGGCTTGGCGTCATCGCAAAGAGTCTTGCGGCAATCGTGAAAGAACATGACACAACCCGCCCGGTTACCGCCGCGCTCGCCTTTCCCGAGCTTTCAGACATCATCGGCTATACCGACGCGCTGGATGTCGCGGGCTATAATTATAAAGAACATCTTTATGAATCAGACCATGAAAAATACCCCGGGCGCATTATTTTAGGCAGCGAAAACGGCACTTCCGCCGATAAATGGGCCTGTGTACGCGACAGCCGCTATATTGCAGGCCAGTTTTTGTGGACAGGTGTTGATTACATGGGCGAGGCCGCAGGCTGGCCTGTGCGCGTTGCCACACCGGGACTTTTGAATTTGGCGGGCTTTGAAAAACCGCTTTATTATCTGAGAAAAGCGCTTTGGTCAGCCGCACCGGCGGCCGCGCTCGCAACATCCATAAGCGGAGAAATTGCAGACGAGCGCTTTTGCTGGAATTATGAACCGGATGACAGGGTAATTATTTCATGCTATACTAATTGTTATGCTGCGGAGCTGTTTTTGAACGGCAGAACACTGGGCAAGCAAACCCTGTCCGATACTGATTTGTGCCGCACGGTCTGGCATGTGCCCTTTGAAGAGGGTGAGCTTGTGGCCGTGTGCGAGGGCTCTGATGGTGAGAGGCTAATCTCTAAGCTGCAAACGGCGAAAGCGCCCGCAAAAATCCTGCTTGCGCCCGACAAAACAGAACTTCAGGCAAACGGGCGGGATATCGCGCAGATTGAGGTGTTTCTTGAAGACGAAAACGGAGCCGCCGTCACGCATTCCGACCTGACGATCCGTTTTTCAGTCAACGCATTTGCGCAGATAATCGGCATTGAGAACGGCTGCAAGTCTGATCTTACGCCATACACCTCAAACAGCAGACAAACAGAAAACGGCAGGATGATCGTATATCTGCGCGCGGGGCAGACGGCGGGAGAGGCCGTGCTCACGGCAAGCGCCCCCTGCGGCCTGCGTGAAACGCTATGGATTTCGATGATATAGCTTTGTGCTATAAATGATTTGGTAATGTGTTTTGGGAACACAGAAGAGAAGCGGGGAGATTGGGTTTGGAATTACAGAAAAAGCTATCGTCAGGCATAGAAAAGGCAAAGCTGTATTGGCATCAGCCGCCGCGCGGCCGCTATATGACCTATAAAGAGATTTTGTCTTATTCCATGGGCGGCATGGGCGTAAAGTTCATCGTCTTCTGTGTGCAGAACATGATTATATCCGTGAGCAACACGCTGATCGGCAACACCATCGGCATTGCCCCCAAGCCGCTCTATGCGATTTATCTGCTCAGCGTGCTCTCCGGCTTTCCGCTCACGGCGCTGCGTGCGAGAATGATCGACAACACCAGAAGCATGAAGGGCAAATACCGCCCCTATGTTCTTATAATGGGCATTCCCACTGCAATTCTCGGCACGGCTTTTATCTGGATGCCCTATGAAAACATGGGCCTGCTCACAAAATGTGTTGTGGTGCTGCTGTTTAACATCGGCTTTCAGTTCTTTTATAATTTCATGAACGACGCGTTTGACAGCCTGCTGTTCTTGCTTTCACCCAACACCATAGAACGCTCGGACGTCTGTTCCATCAAATCTGTTATTGAAAATTTTTCACCCTCGGTGGCGAGTATTTTTCTGCCCATCGTGGCTTCGTGGATTACAGGCGACACCAAGCTGTATGACTTGCGGATTTACCGTGTCATTTACCCGCCGATGCTGCTCGTGGGGCTTTTGATGGCCGTTTTGGTGCATGTAAACACCAAAGAAAAAATTGTGCAGGCCAAAACACATGTGGTGCAGCTGCGTTTTCTCGATGCGTTTCGCGCCGTTGCGCGCAACAAATATTTCTGGATTCTTTCCCTTGCCGGCTGGCTGGGTTTCTTAGAGAATTCTTTTGACAGTATTTTGGGGTGGCTTTACAATTATCAAAAGGTCTGCACCCCGGCGCAATATTCGCTGATTACCGCCATAACGGGCAACGCCTCGTTCTGGCCGAACCTGATCGCTCCCGGTTTTATTCGAAAATACGGCAAGCGGAAGATTTTGATCTATACCAATTTAATGAGCGTGGTTTTCATTCTTATGATGTATCCGGTCATCGCATATTCCCGCCCGGCTTCCATGATTTGGCTGTTTACGCTCTGCTTTTTTATCAACAAGCTTGTCACAGCGCTCGGGCATTTGCTGCACCCGAGCATCAACGCAGATATCCGCGACTATCAGCAATATATCACAGGCGAGCGCATCGACGGCATGTTTGCCACGATCGGCTTGATCGGCAGCGTAATTACGCTGGCAACCAACTTTGTGCTGCCCGCAATTTATGAGCGCGCCGGATTAAATGAAAGCGTCGCCATCTCGCTTGGTTACAGCGGTGCAAACGTGTATGATGTGCTTAATAACAGCGAATATTTCATGCAGATTGCCCTTGTGTTGATCCTTGCTTCGGCTTTGGGAGCGCTGCTCAACGTGATTCCGTTTTTCTTTTTTGATTTAACCGAAACAAAGCAGCGGGCGATGGTGACGGTGCTGAAAATCCGCGCTTTGTTTGAGGACTACGGCAACAATGCCCTTTCGGACGAAGCGCTGGTGGAAGCGATCGATTTGATTGAAGAAGCGAAAGCGCATGTTGAACCAGAGCCGCGCAAGCTCTCAAAAGACGAAATCCGCGCCGCAAAAAAGAGCAAAGACAAACAGGCGGCGAAGCAGGCAAGGCAGTTATATTATCAATATAAAGAAGAGAATGAAAAAATAGAGATTGCGAAATTCATTATGCGTGAAATCAACCGGTTTGACACCGTTGAAGGCATGGCAGAAATCGCAGGTGCGCGCCAGCTTGTGGACGCGGGGATTGGCAGCCTCGCAGACGCACAGCTCATAACACTCCGTCAGGCAAAAGCCTTGCCCAAGCAGAGCGAACAGGAAAAAGAAAGCCGCAAAGCCGCACTTATGCGGGCCCGAAATATCGCGCTGGCGCGCAAAACCATAAAAAATTATTATGAAGACGGCCTTGTTGAATTTGATATGGGCGTATTCGACAAGCTCTTTGCGGCTGAGGATAAAACAGAAATTGCGTTAAAAAGCACCCTTGACGCTCTTTTGCAGGCAAAAAACAAAAAAAACCGGCAGGCAAAAAAACAACTCCGCGAAGAGATTACGGTTTTGCGCCAGCAAAAGACAGAAATCAAGCATGAAATCAAAAAAGCGATGAAACAGAATTCTATTTATAACCGTGCGGCAAAGCCCTATCTTGACGCCAAAAAGCTATTGATCCAGCAGGAGAATTACCGTCGTTATGAAGACATCGCGGCGCGTTACGCCGAATCCAAAGAACGCGCGGAAAAGGCCCACGCCGAGAAACAGGCGCAAATACAACAGGAGCGGAAGGATAAGGAGCTTGAGGCCGAGAGACTGAAAGCTGAAAAAGAGCAGAAGAAAAGAAGCAGGAAATGAGCAAAAAGGCAGGGATCTCTTGTCCCTGCCTTTTTGTTTGCAATTTATTAAGTTATTTTGAAAGCGGGCGAATGGTTCCACAGGCTATTTTTTCGCCCGAGTTTCCTGAGGGCTGTGTTGTGAAATCGTCCGGTGAGCCGTGAATGATGACCGCGCGCCCGCACACCTGCGCAACGGTGAAGCGATTTGTCAGCACACTCATGAGCGCACAGCCCTTGTTGCCAAACAGCGGGGGCAGGTCGCCCGCATGGCGCGGGTGTTCACAGTCCGCAGGGTTAAAGTGCATGCCCGCATTGGCAAACGCATCCTCTGCGTTGCCTGTGCACGACATTCCGCTATGAATATGAAACCCAAACACACTCCAGCCGCAGGGCCCGTTTTCACAGGGCAGCCCCATCACGCTGGCGGCCACCACCACGCCGCCGCTTGTTTGATAAAAATTCACTGTTCCGCTTATGTTTTGATACTTTGGGCTGCCGCACAGCAATGCCTGCGCATCCGGTCTTTTTGTGAGCAGGCAGCCCAGCTCCCTGATTTGTGGCGATGTGTTCATCTGACCACCTCCTGATTGAGTATATGCAAAAAAGTGAAGCATAACAACCGCCGCGCCCATGAAAGCGGCGCGGCGGTTGTTTTTTATTTTTGCCTATATTTGTAATGTGGATTGTGGTATACTATAATTGATTGACATGAAAATGCATTTTGCGTTGTTTTTCATTTTGCCGCGTTGTCTGCCTCGACAAAAGAAAAGGTCTTCAGCGCATCATTTTATATTTTTTACATTCAGCATGCGAATCGCGTTGAGTATCGCCAGCACGGCCACGCCCACATCCGCAAAAACCGCCGCCCACATGTTTGCGATGCTCGCGGCGCCGAGAATCAGCACTATGCCCTTGATCGCCAACGAAAAAACGATATTCTGCTTCACAATGCGCAGGGTCTTTTTTGAGATTTTTTTGGCAACGGCAATCTTTGAAGGCTCGTCGTTCATGATCACGATATCCGCGGCTTCGATCGCGGCGTCGGAACCGAGCGCGCCCATGGCAATGCCGATGTCCGCCCGGGCAAGCACCGGCGCGTCGTTGATGCCGTCGCCCACAAAAGCGAGCTTGCCTTTGGGGGATTTGCTTTCAAAGAGCGCTTCAACCTGCCACACCTTGTCGCCCGGCAGCAATTCGGTATAGACTTTATCAATCCCAAGCTGCGCGGCAACGGCTTCACCGATTTTCTTTGTGTCGCCCGTGAGCATAACGGTTTGTTTCACATCTGCGGCCTTGAGGTCGCGGATCGCGTGGGCGGCGTCCTCTTTCACTTCATCCGCAATCACGAAATAGCCCCTGTATTCGCCGTTTACGGCAACATGCACGATAGTTCCGATCACGCCATCGGGTTCTTCGGGCGCGATCTCAAGCTTTTGCATGAGCTTTGCGTTGCCCGCCGCCACACGCGCCCCGTCGACCTCGGCCAGCACGCCGTGGCCGGAGATCTCTTCAACGCCCTCAATGCGTGCGGCGTCGATCTCCTTGCCATAGGCCTTGCGCAAAGAAAGCGAAATCGGGTGGTTTGAATAGCTCTCCGCATAAGCGGTCTTTTCAAGAAGCTCCGCCTCCGATATTCCCTTCGGCACAATTTTCTGCACCTTAAAAATGCCCTTTGTCAGCGTGCCCGTCTTGTCAAAAACCACGATCTCGGCCTGTGCAAGCGCCTCAAGATAATTGCTGCCTTTGACAAGGATGCCGCTTTTTGACGCGCCGCCGATGCCGCCGAAAAAGCTCAGCGGAATCGAAATCACCAGCGCGCAGGGGCAGGAGATGACCAAAAGCACCAACGCACGGTAGATCCAGTCGCTGAATGTGGCCCCGGGCAGCACCAATGGGGGGATGACGGCAAGCAATGCCGCGGCGATCACGACGAACGGTGTATAATACCGTGCGAACTTTGTGATAAAGTTTTCAGACTGCGACTTTTTCGTGCTCGCGTTTTCAACCAGATCCAAAATTTTGCTGACGGTGGATTCGCCGAATTCTCTTGTTACGCGTGCGGTCAAAAGGCCGTTTATGTTGATGGAGCCGCTGAGAAGCGTGTCCCCCTCAAACACCTCGCGGGGCAGAGATTCGCCCGTCAGAGCGGATGTGTCAACAGAAGATGCCCCCGAAACAACAATGCAGTCAAGGGGTACCTTTTCGCCCGCTTTGATGACAATCGTGTCGTCAACCCGCACGTCATAGGGGTCAAGCTTTTCAAGCGTGTCGCCCCGCTGCACATTTGCGTAGTCGGGGCGGATATCCATCAGGCTTGTGATCGATCTGCGGGATTTGTCAACCGCATAGCTCTGAAACAGCTCGCCGACCTGATAAAACAGCATTACGGCGACGCCCTCGGCATATTCGCTGATGATAAAAGCGCCTACCGTCGCGATGCTCATGAGAAAGTTTTCGTCAAACACCTGACCTCGCAGGATGTTGCGCACCGCGCCCCGCAACACATCGCCGCCGATAATTAAAAACGCAACAAGAAAAATCCCGAGCGAAACCAGATTGTTGTCCGTTTTAAAAAGAACCGCAAAAATGTATATGGCCGCGCCGGCAAGGATCCTCAGCAGGTGCTTCTGGTTTTTGTTTAGTTTCACAGTCATATTCCTTCCTTTCGCAGAATCCGGGAATTCGTGACATTCTCGACCCTGTCGAAATTCACTTTGTAACGTTTGGCGAAAAAGGCACAACTCCCCGTGAACGATACCTCTCAGGCTAAGCTCTTTTTATAATGATATCAGGATCCACTTTTTTAACGATTTTTTTCATTTTGCTGATAATATCTTCAACATTTGCGTCGTCCCCTTCAATTACCAGCCTTGCCGTCATAAAATTTAACTGTGCGGCGGAAACACCCGCGATCGCCCGCACGCCGGTTTCTATTTTGGACGCGCAGACCGCGCAATCCAGACCTTCGAGTCTAAATGCTCTTTTCATAATAAATGCTCCTGTTCTATTGATTTTTTTACTGAAATTGGCTATAATTTCAATTGAGCAACTGCTCAACTGTCAATAATATTATAGTTGAGTACATGCTCAATTGTCAAGGGTTTTATGAAAAAAAATTATATTTCGTATAAATCAAAAACTATTATCCAAAACACCTTGTCTAACCAACATATGCAGAAAGAAAAGGAGATGTGTTTATGAAAAACAATGAACTCTTCTGCGACTGTGATGTTATCCACGCTGATTTGGTGGAAAACGTCAAAAAAAACATGCCCGAAGAGGGGGAGCTTTATGATTTGTCAGATTTTTTCAAAGTTCTGGGTGACAGTACGCGCGCAAAAATTATGTGGGCTCTTGATGAGAGTGAAATGTGCGTGTGTGATCTTGCCGTGCTTTTGAACATGACAAAATCCGCTATTTCGCACCAGCTGCGGGCATTGCGCGAGGCGAATCTTGTCAAAAACCGCCGCGAAGGCAAAAATGTTTTTTATGCGCTCGCAGACGAGCATGTCAGGCTGATTTTTGAAATGGGTCTTGAGCATATCCGCGAAAAACAAGACGAGCTGTGAGAATGTTTCTTTTCTCTTTCTGCGATTCTCCCAAGACCGGCACAAAAAGATGGATATTTGCAACAATTAAGATTTTTTGTTTTTATATTATTCATATATGTTTTATATATTTTTGTTATGTTGTTTGTATCGTACTCTTTTTTAAACTATGAAGTTATGAATGCGAGGGAATTGACATGGAGAATCGGTTAAAAACCATAAAATTGCACATCGGCGGCATGACTTGCGTGAACTGCCAAAACAAAATTCAAAAGAAACTGCGCGGCACGCGCGGTATTCAAAAAGCGGAGGTAGACTATGCCCGCGGGTCCGCCACTCTCACTTATGATCCGGCGGCCCTCTCGCTTGAGGATATTTCCGGAATCATTGAAAAATTGGGCTATGAGGCAAGCGCCGGGCGCACCCCTGCCTCAGGTGCGATGCGCACTGCGGGTTTTTTGGTGATCATCGTGGCGCTTTATATGGTTATTGAGCATTTCGGGCTGCTGAACCTGCTTGTGCCGAACCAGTTGGCGGAAAGCGGCATGGGTTACGGCATGCTGTTCGTCATCGGCCTTTTGACCTCGGTGCACTGCGTCGCCATGTGCGGCGGCATCAATCTCTCACAAAGCATTGCGAAGACCGAAAAGAAAGAGCCGGACGCAAAAAAGAACGCGGCGCTTCGGCCCGCATTCTTCTATAACCTCGGGCGTGTAATCTCCTACACCGCCGTGGGTTTTATCGTGGGTGCGCTTGGGTCGGCCGTCACCTTTTCAAACACCGCCCAGGGTGTCCTGAAGCTGGTCGCGGGTATTTTTATGGTGATTATGGGCGTGAATATGCTAGGTATTTTTCCGTGGCTCAGAAAGCTGAACCTGAGAATGCCGAAAGCGTTTGCTTCAAAAATCAATACAGGGAAAGCCGCAAGCAGAAGTCCGCTGATCGTGGGGCTTTTGAACGGATTGATGCCCTGCGGGCCGCTGCAGGCAATGCAGATCTATGCGCTTTCGACGGGCAGCGCCTTTGCGGGCGCCCTGTCTATGCTTTTGTTCAGCCTCGGCACCGTGCCCCTCATGTTCGGGCTGGGGGCGCTGAGCTCTTTCATGAGCAAAAAGTTCACAAAAAAAGTGATGGCGGCGGGCGCGGTGCTTGTTGTGGTCCTCGGTCTCACGATGCTGACGCAGGGCTGGAGTCTGAGCGGGATGAAGGTGTTTTCGCCGCCGGATGTTTCTGAAACCACGCAAGCTGAAACCAAAGCGCCGGCTGCAAACGGCGTTCAGGTGATTGAAAGCACGCTGTCGTCAAACCGCTATCCTGCCATCACCGTGCAGGCAGGTGTGCCTGTGAAATGGATCATCAACGCGCCCAGCGGCAGCATCAACGGCTGCAACAACAATATGATTATTAATGAATACAATATTACGCACACCTTTACGCCGGGTGAGAATGTCATTGAGTTCACGCCGAGCCGCACGGGCACCTTCCGCTACAGCTGCTGGATGGGTATGATCCGCAGTACAATCACTGTCAAGTGACGCACAACAGGCGAATTGCAGATATTTGAACGTGTTGACACCGCGGACGCTATAGGGTAAAATATAAGCATGAAGATAATAAAACAGTTTCGCACAACGCAAGGATAGGATTCATTGATGTTTTTACCCATAACAAAAGAGGATATGCTGGAGCGTGGCTGGGAACAGGCGGATTTCGTCTATGTTTCCGGCGACGCTTATGTCGATCACCCGAGCTTCGGCGCCGCGATCATCACGCGGGTGCTTGAGGCCGGGGGCTTCAGGGTTTGTGTGCTTGCGCAGCCCGCCTGGCATACCGCGACGGATTTCATGCGTTTCGGCCGGCCGAAATACGGTTTTTTTGTTTCCTCCGGCAACATTGATTCCATGGTTGCCCACTACACGGCCGCAAAGCGCAAGCGCAGCAACGACTATTATTCACCCGGCATGCGCGCGGGCATGCGGCCTGACCGGGCCGTTGAGGTCTATTGCCGCCTGATCCGGCAGGCTTATGGCAGCATTCCTATCATTATCGGCGGGCTTGAGGCCTCTTTGCGCCGCTTTGCGCACTATGACTATTGGGCGGACGCGGTGCTGCCCTCGATTCTGGTTTCATCCGGCGCGGATCTTTTGTCATTCGGCATGGGTGAGAATCAAACGAGGGAGATTGCTAACCGCCTTGCCGCAGGTGAGAGCGTGCGGAGTCTCACGGATATTCGCGGCACGTGTTACCTGACAGCGGTGGAGAACACCCCTTTTTTCGGCGCGGAGTGCCCCTCGTTTGAAAACGTGAGCAGATCCAAACGGGAATATGCCGTTTCCTGCCGCATCCAGCAAGACGAGCACGACCATGTGCGCGGTAAGCTTTTAAAACAGCGCCACGGCAAACAGATGTTGGTGCAAAACCCGCCCATGCCGCCGCTGACCACCGCGGAGCTGGACGAGGTGTATGCCCTGCCGTATATGCGCGACTATCACCCTGTTTATGACAGGGACGGCGGCGTGCCCGCAATTGAAGAGGTGAAGTTTTCAATTACTCACAACCGCGGCTGCTTCGGCGCGTGCAACTTTTGCTCGCTTGCGTTTCATCAGGGGCGGTATGTGACCGTGCGCAGCAAGCAGTCTGTTTTGGATGAAGCCGAGAAACTGACCCGTCTGCCCGGCTTTAAGGGATATATTCACGATGTGGGCGGCCCGACGGCAAACTTTCGCCAGCCCTCATGCCGCAAGCAGGCGCAGCACGGCCTTTGCAAGGGCAAAAAATGCCTCGCGCCCGAGCCTTGCAAGGCCTTGGAGGTTGACCATTCTGAATATCTTGCTATTCTGCGGGCGGTCAAGCGTGTCAAGGGCGTGAAAAAGGTGTTTGTGCGTTCGGGCATCCGCTTTGATTATTTGCTCGAAGAAAAGAACGACGAGTTTTTTCGCGAGCTTGTGGAGCACCATGTCAGCGGCCAGCTCAAGGTTGCGCCCGAGCATTGCTCTGCCGCCGTGCTCGACAAAATGGGCAAGCCCCATATTGAGGCCTATATCAATTTTTCAAAGCGCTATTTTGAATTGACGCACAAAGCGGGCAAAGAACAATACCTTGTGCCCTACCTGATGTCCTCACACCCCGGCTCGACCCTGCGTGACGCGGTGGAGCTGGCGGTGTTTTTGAAGAAAAACCGCATCCGCCCCGAGCAGGTGCAGGATTTTTATCCCACCCCGGGTACGGTTTCAACCGCTATGTTTTACACAGGGCTTGACCCCTATACACTGGAAGAGGTCTATGTGACCCGTGACCCCCATGAAAAGGCGATCCAGCGGGCGCTCATGCAATATTATTTGCCGCAAAACAAACAACTGGTGGAAGAAGCCCTGCGCAAAGCGCACCGCACGGACTTGATCGGCAGCGGCAAGGATTGCCTCATTGCGGGAAGCGGCAAACAAGAACCGCAACATCCGCCTGCGGGTGCAGCAAAAAAGCCCTGGGCAAAAGGGCAAAAAGGTAACCGCAAGCCGCCGCGAAATAAAAAATAGAAAACGGAGAACACCATGGCAGGACGCAGCAGACCCTCGTCAAAGGCGCAAAAAATTGCCGCCGCACTGATTCTTGCGGTGGTTTTGCTTGCATCGTTTTTTGTGACCTATGGGCGGCAGCTTGACCTTGGCGTCAACTTGCCCGCATGGAAGCAGATTCATGCCGTTCTAGGACTGAATGATGCGTTTGATTCACTTGGCGATCATCCGGTGTCTGTGCATTTTCTGGATGTGGGGCAGGGCGACAGCACCCTGATTGTAAGCGGCGGGAACGCGGTGCTCATTGACGGCGGCGAGCGTGAAATGGCAGAGACCATTCTCAGCTATCTTTATAACCTCGGCGTGAAGAAGCTCGACTGTGTTGTCGTGACCCACCCGCACAGTGACCATATCGGCGGATTGATCGGCGTGCTTGAGCAGATTCCCGTCGGGCAGGTGATCATTCCGCGGTTGACCGAAGAAAACATGCCGACAACGCGTGTATATGAGGACCTGCTGCGGGCGATTTCCGCCTCCGGCGCAAAGGTCTTCGCAGCCGAGCCGGGTGACGAATATTCCCACGGGCTGATTCATTACACCATTTTGGCCCCGCTTGTTCAGGACGGCAACCTCAACAATATGTCTGTGGTGCTGCGCATGGAATATGAAACACATTCATTCTTGTTTATGGGCGACGCCGAAAAGGCTGCGGAATATAAAATTCTTGAGTCAGAAGCACAAGTCACGGCCGAAGTGATAAAAGTCGGGCACCACGGCAGCAGCACCTCGTCGGGCGAGGTGTTTTTGAAACAGGTGGATCCCGAGTATGCCGTAATCTCCTGCGGCGAGAACAATACATACGGCCACCCGCATGAAGAGATTCTCAAGCGCTATGCTTCCTTTGGGGCAACTGTTTTTCGAACAGACGAAAACGGAACCATCGTATTTGGCTTAAATACGGATGATATGAAAATTTATTTACAAAAAGAATGAAAGAGGGTTTTTTGTGCAGTATTATTCTGTTGACAGGCTCGAGGGCGCGTCTGCCTTGATAGAAACG
>JAISXG010000064.1 GCA_031270605.1 Oscillospiraceae bacterium
GATTCACAGGGCAAGCGCCCAAGTGGAGTCGAGCGACGCGCTGTTGTCCCTGCATCTGTCAGAACGCAATCAGGAATCGGAGCGTTTGCTTGAGGGGTTATTCCTCTTTTTGAGCGACCTCTCTTCGCAATACCCCGAATACTTAGCGGTAAGCACACAAGAAAGGAGTTTCAAATCATGATTAAAATTAACATTCAATTGTTTGCGCATAAAAAAGGTATGGGTTCGACCCGTAACGGCCGCGATTCCGAGTCAAAAAGGCTTGGCGTGAAGCGCTCTGACGGCCAAACCGTCAACGCCGGCACCATCATCATCCGCCAGCGCGGCACAAAAATCCACCCCGGCAACAACGTGGGAAGAGGTTCTGACGACACATTGTTCGCCCTCATCGACGGCAAAGTGAAGTTTGAGCGCCTTGATAAAACCCGTAAAAAGGTCAGCGTTTACAGCAACTGATTTTTCAAATTCTTGAGGTGCGCTTTTGGGCGCACCTCTTTTTTTCATTTTAAAAAGCTTCTTTCCGTTTGATTGGAAAGAAGCTTCTATAGCCGATTAACTTGAAACTGCGCTAAATCTTGTGGTCTATTTTTCATTTTGCTATGTTGCCCGCCTTGACAGGAGAAAGCCTGCCTGCAGCGGGCGCCTTGCATAATAAAAAAATGTCCTCGCAATCTTTTAGCTCATTTCCAAGCCAATCGGCCATATTTTTTAAGAATTGTTATTCTGCGACTGCGCAACAGCGCAATCAACGGCCAGCGCAACAGCAAGGCAAAGCAGTTCATTGCGCGGGTCAAAAATTTCAAGCGCATAGCTGTCACCCCATGTGAACCACTCTTTGCTCATCCGCATAATTTCGTATTGAGCGTCAAACATCACATAGTCATGCGCCCAAAAGTCGCCCTGCATCTGCCACGGTGGCCCCTCAATGCGATAAGACTGCCGAAAGAACGTGAATTCCTTCACAACGGTCGCAACCACTTCCCCGCCGATTTCCACGAAATAACGCGGCATCCATGACCAAACCTCTTGGCGGATGAAGGCGACCTCCTGCCCGGAAGTGTTATAGATGTGCAGCTTTTTACCCCAGGTGAACACCTCACCCTCCACATAATAACGCGGATTGCCGGATTCATCTGCCACATCAAACTTATCTCCCCACGAAAAAACCCGTTGTTTCATATATAATTTCATAGCCGCACCTCCTGGTCATACCCCAAAAAAACAGTGCTTTATATCTCATTCTCCACAATCTGCTCCAGCGTCTGACGCCTGCGAATCAGCTTCAGTTCCTGCCCCGCCGTAAGCAAAACCTCGGGAATTTGCGTGTGCGAATTATAATTAAACGGGCTCATAGCCGAGCAATAGGCTCCTGTGCCGCCGATCACAAACAAGTCGCCGATTTCAGGCTCACGCATGCGCCGCGGCACGATCTGTCCCGCTTCGTCAAGGCTCTGCGAGTCGCCGCTCTCGCAGCAGATACCGACCACAACCAATTCGTCCCGATTGCTCAGCGTGCTTTCATCAAAGTCAGACGAGAGCAGCTTACCCTCTTGCGAAACCACATAGAACGGGTGCCGCGAGCCATAGAGCAGCGGGCGGGTGTTCACTTCCATGCCGCCGTTCGCAATCAGAAATAAAAAACCATTTTCTCCGGTGCTCTTTTTATCAACGACTTTTGTCACCAAAAAGCCACAGTTTGCCATCACATAAGTGCCCGGCTCGATCTCCATCACCAGCTTACGCCCGGTCTCTTCAAAAAATTCCTCCACGCGCTGTTTTGCATAAAGGCCGAGTTCTTCGATATCCGCGGCAATCTCATCCGGCATTCTCGCCTCTTTCAGGCCGCCGCCGAAGCTCACGGTGTCTGCATCGGGAAAATACTGCTTCACAAACCCAAGCTCGCGGTCAATGTTTTCGCGCCAAATTTTGGGCTTGCCGCCCGATCCGATGTGCGTATGCACCGCGTTAAACCGCAGCCCCATGCCGCGGGCAAACGCCAGCGCTTCCTCCAAATCATTGCGGTGCACGCCGAAGCACGAATAATCGTCCCCCGTGTTGCGCGTGGCGGACTCCCCCGCCCCGACACCCGGGTGAATGCGCATTGAAAGCCCAATGTCATTCTCTTTTGCAAACTCGGCGATCTCACGCAGCTGCCGCAAGGAGCAAACGTTATATTTCATGCCGCCCAGCATCATTCTTTCAAGCTCGGCGCGGTCCTCCCCCTCGGGCACCTCCTGCGTCGTCAGCATGATTTTTTTAAGAGATATCCCCGCAAGGTGCGCGCGCCGCGCTTCATTCAGCGAGCTCGCGTCAATCAACAGCCCCTGCCTGTCCACAATGCGCAGCAGCGTGCGGTTTGAGTTCGCCTTCATCGCATAGCGCACATGCAGCCCGAAGGCATTGGGCATTGCAAGAACATCGCGGCATTTTTCAATCAGTGTCGCTTCGTCATATACATAAACAGGCGTGCCGAATTCCTTCGCCGCCCGGGTGAATAGCCCCGCGTTTTTGGCATGAATCAATTTGCCCATAGTTATCTCCCACAATCAAATGAAGTCACACAGCCCCGCAGCAAATGCGGACGTGCGGTGTGACTGCAAGCTCTATTTATAACGCCATTGTCTTATAGATTATGCTGGAACCAATAGTAACACAAAGTGCAAAAAAAGTCGACACCCTCTGCAATCATATCCAAAATTTGTGTAAAAATATCCAAAAAGGCGAATGGTTCAAGCCTTATCCTTTCGCATCATACCATGTTTTGCCCACATGCACATCCACGACGAGTTTCACATTCAGCCGCGCGGCATGCTCCATCTCCTGCTTCAAAATATCCGCCGCCGCCTGCGCGTCCTTCTGAACCGCTTCCAGGATCAATTCGTCATGCACCTGCAAAATCAGCCGTACATCCAGCTTTTCGGCCCGCAGGCGTTCAAAAACGTTCACCATCGCAATTTTAATAATATCCGCCGCCGTGCCCTGAATAGGCATGTTCCGCGCCACCCGCTCGCCAAAAGCGCGCTGCACCGCGTTCGAGGCCGCAAGCTCGGGCAGATACCGCCGGCGGTGATAGAGCGTTTCCACAAACCCGTCCGCTTTCGCTTTTGCGATCACCGCGTCCATATAATGGCTCACACCCGCATAATGGTGCAGATACGCCTTAATATACTGGTCGGCCTCATAGCGCGAAACGCCGATGTCCTTCGCGAGTGAAAACGCCCCGATGCCATACACAATCCCGAAATTCACGGCCTTCGCGCGGCTGCGCATGAGCGGCGTGACCATCTCGGGGGGCATCGAAAACACCTGCGACGCGGTGATGGTGTGAATATCTTCATTGCGGTTAAAGGTCTCGATCATCACCGGGTCGTCGGCAATGTGCGCGAGCACCCGCAGCTCAATCTGCGAATAGTCCGCGTCAACAAGCACATAGCCCTCGCGCGCCGTGAAAAACCGCCGCAGCTCGCGCCCCAGGTCCTGCCTCACGGGGATGTTCTGCAAATTCGGCTCTGTGGACGAAATCCGTCCCGTGCGTGTTTCGGCCTGATTAAAGGTGGAATGAATGCGCCCGTCCGGCCCGACAACCTTCAACAGCCCGTCGCAGTAAGTGGATTTCAGCTTCGCAAGCGTGCGGTACGAAAGAATCTCGCCCACAACCGGGTGCGCGTCGACAAGCCCCTCCAGCACCTCGGCGTTGGTGGAGTAGCCCGTTTTCGTCTTTTTGCCCTTGGGCAGCTTCATCTTCTCGAACAAAATGTCACCCAACTGCTTCGGGGACTGAATGTTAAATTCCGCGCCCGCGTGGGCATAGATGCTGTTCGTCAGGGCTTCAATATGCCGATCAAGCGCTTTTCCGAACTCCGCAATACCCGCCGCGTCCACCATGAAGCCGTCATGCTCCATGGCGGCGAGCACCTTCGCCAAAGGGATTTCCACCTGCGCGAGCAGTTCTGTTTGCTGATTCTGCGCAAGCTCCCCCCGCAGTTTCTCACTCAACTGCGGGAGAAACGCCGCCGCAAGGGCCGCGGGCCGCAAAAGCTCGTCTGCGCCCTCGGGCAGGGCAACCGCTCCCGGCGCCGCAATATTATAATGCGCGGCCTGATTCACAACCGAATAATCGGAAGCGTTCGGGTTGATCAGATACCCCGCCAGCAGCGTGTCCATCACAACACCCCGCACCGCGACGCCCTGTTTTTCCCCATAGGCAAACAAAGCTTTCGCATTCTCCGTGTATTTTTCAATCTGCCCGTCCTCTAAAAAAGCATGCCAAAACGGGGCGAACAGCAAATTCGCCGTGTCACATACGGCCACCTGTTTTTCAAAACAAAAGCAAACAAAAACAATGTTTCCGCCCTGCTCCGCAAGTGTGAAAAACGCCTTGCCATCCCCCCGCAGCCGCTCCGCAAGCACAGTATAATCATCCCGAAAAACAACGGCAAGCGACGCTTCCTGTGCCTTTGCGGGCACAGAAGCAAGCTTCATGTCGAGCCGTTCCAGCATCTTATACATCTCAAGATCCGTGAGCAGCTTTTGCACCTGTTCCATGTCCGGAGCCTGCCGGGCATAGGCCGAAAGGGAACGTTCGATCAGCGCTTCTTTACTGATAATCCCAAGCTCCCGGCTCAAAAAAGCGGATTCCCTGCCCTTTTTCAGTTTCTCTTTCACCCCGGCGGAAACACTCAGCGCGTCCACATCCGCATAAATTTCCTCCAGGCTGCGATACTGTGCCACCAAAGTGGAGGCCGTTTTCTGCCCGATGCCCGCAACGCCCGGAATATTGTCAGAGCTGTCGCCCATCAGGGCTTTGACGTCAATCAGCTGCGCGGGCGTTACTGAATACTCCTCCAGCACCTTCGCCTCGTCATATTCCACCGTCACAGGCTTGCCCATTTTTGTGGAAGCGTATAAAACGCGCACATTTTCCCGAATCAACTGCAACGAATCCCGGTCGCCAGTGGAAATATAGCACTCGTCCCCCTCGCCGCAAACCGCCGCAAGCGTGCCGAGAATGTCGTCCGCCTCAAAACCCGGGCACTCCACAACCGCATAGCCGAGCGCGCGCAAAATTTCTTTCAGCACAGGAAACTGCTCGGCAAGCTCCGCGGGCATTTCCTTGCGCCCCGCCTTATAATCGGCAAAGAGCTTGTGACGGAATGTCGGCTGCTTCATGTCAAACGCCACGGCGACGGCGTCGGGCTCAACCGAGCCGAGCGCTCCCAAAAAGATGTTCAAAAACCCCACAATGCCGTTTGTGAACCTCCCGTCTTTCGTCGCAAGCGGCTTGATACCGTAAAAAGCGCGGTTCAAAATACTGTTTCCGTCAATCGCAAGCAGTTTCATAAATTATTACCTCCCTGTGAATCATCAGAGCTGAATTCAAACAGCATTGTTTCTTCGTCAAACCTGTGGGCCTGTTCGCAGGCCGCTTTTATATTCATATTCTTCCGGCTCAAAAGATAGAAAAACTCGATCATGAACAACAGCGCCGCGTTCCCGTCAACATAATCAACCGGAGCAATATAAGTATTGTTGTTTCGGCAAAACGCCTTAATCAAATCTCTGGTTCCGGTTTTGCATCCCAAACTGATAATACATTTATCTTTTACCTTCAAATATCGCACAATTTCATTATGCCCGAAATTTCCTTTCGGCTCAAACGGATCATAAATATCCTTTCCCAAAACAGGCATTTCTATTTCTCCGCACTTTCCATGGCAAGACAAGACGATATAATTCTCACCAAACGAAACACGGCCCTCCAGCACATCCATAAAATCCTTCGGGCGGCCGATATGCTTGACCACAACACAATATCCAAACAACTCCAACGCCTGCCGAATTGCTTCCGCTTCATTTCCCGTACTGCCGAAATCCACAATTAAAACAGTTGTCATAACACTCACCCACAATCAAACAGGTTTTCATTTTTTTTAATGGACATATATAGTCAATAAACTTAAAACCAAGTATAACATATTTTCCCATCAATACAAACTATAAAACAAAAAAACAAGGCTGTGCACGAGCATCTTTCGTGCGCAGCCCCTCAAAAATGTTTTGCAGACGCAGAGCGCATCTGCAATGCAGAGCAGATCCAGCCAACGAATAAAGCCCTGCAACGATGATAGCAAAAATATTATAAAACCTTTTCCACACCGATTTCGGCCTGCTCGCCGTTGATGTCATACGGCTTCACATAGCCCTGCGGCGCAGTGATAGAAAGTGCATCGCCCAGAACGTCCTCTTTGATTGCGTCCGCATTGCGGGTCACAATATCGGCAAGCTTTTCGCCGCCCGAAAGCGTCACTCGGATATGGTCGGTCACGTCAAAACCCGCATCCTTGCGCATGGTCTGAATCTTGCTGATCAGCTCGCGCACAAAACCCTCTTCGAGCAGCTCTTCGGTCAGCACTGTGTCAAGTGCAACGGTAATGCCGTTGTCTGTCAGGGCGAAGGTGTCGGCCTTCTGCTGGGTGTCAATCAGCAAATCCTCGTTTGCGAGCACAACCTCGCCGCCCGAAAGGGAGAGCGTCAGCGCGCCCTTTGCGTCAAGCTCGGTCTTTGCGGCGGAGCCGTCGAGTGAGGCGAGCGCGGTCTTGATCTCACCAAGCTGCCTGCCGTATTTCGGCCCCACTGTTTTCAGCTGCGGCTTGAACGTATAGGTCACAAGATCGTCCACATCCTCGGTAAAGCAAACCTCCTTGAGGTTCAGCTCCTCACGGATGATGTCCACATAAAACGCGTCAAGCTCCACACCCGCTCTCACAAGCATTTTCGCGAGAGGCTGGCGGTTTTTGATGTTTGCACCATTTCTCGCCGCGCGGCCGAGCACCACAATTTTCAGCACCTCGTCCATCTTCGCTTCCAGTGTTTTGTCAACAAATCTTTCATCACAAACCGGAAAATCGCACAGGTGAACGCTCTCGAGAGCGCCTTGGTCAACCGTGCGCACCAAATTCTGATAAATTTCTTCCGTCATAAACGGAATCATCGGCGCGGCGGCCTTTGCAACCGTCACAAGGGCGGTGTAAAGCGTCATGTAGGCGTTGATTTTGTCCCCGGTCATTTCCGTGCCCCAGAAACGCTCGCGGCAGCGGCGCACATACCAGTTGCTCATTTCGTCCACAAAGTTTTCGAGAGCGCGGCCTGTTTCGGGGATACGGTAGTTTGCAAGCTCGCGGTCAACATCCGAGATCATCGTATTCAGTTTCGAAAGCAGCCATTTGTCCATAACGGATAATTTATCGTATTCAAGCGCATATTGCGTCGGGTCGAACTTGTCAATATTCGCATACAAAACAAAAAATGCATAGGTATTCCAAAGCGTGCCCATGAATTTGCGCTGCCCTTCAGAAACCGCCTTGCCATAGAAGCGGTTCGGGAGCCAAGGCGCGGAGTTCACATAGAAATACCAGCGGATCGCGTCGGCGCCGTAGGTTTCCAGCGCCTCAAACGGGTCAACCGCGTTGCCCTTTGACTTTGACATCTTCTGGCCAAATTCATCCTGAACATGACCCATGACGATCACGTTCTTATAAGGCGCCTTGTCAAAAATCAAAGTAGAAATCGCAAGCAGCGAATAAAACCAGCCGCGGGTCTGGTCAACCGCCTCTGAAATAAAGTCCGCGGGGAACTGCGACTCAAACAGCTCCTTGTTCTCAAAGGGGTAATGGTGCTGGGCGAAGGGCATTGCACCGCTGTCAAACCAACAATCGATCACCTCGGGCACGCGTTTCATCTCGCCGCCGCACTTTGAGCAGGTAATTGTCACCGCGTCAATATAGGGGCGATGCAGCTCGATACTATCCGGGCAGTTCTTTGAAAGGGATTTCAGCTCTTCAATGCTGCCGATCGAATGGCGGTGGCCGCAGGCACATTCCCAGATGTTGAGCGGCGTGCCCCAATAGCGATCACGCGAGATACCCCAGTCCTGCACGTTTTCAATCCAGTCCCCGAAACGGCCCTTTCCGATGCTTTCGGGGATCCAGTTGATGGTATTGTTATTTTTGATCAGGTCGTCCCGCACCGCGGTCATTTGAATGAACCATGACTCCCTCGCGTAATAAATCAAGGGCGTGCTGCAGCGCCAGCAGTGAGGGTAGCTGTGCTCAAACACCGGCGAAGCGAGCAGTAACCCGCGAATTTCAAGATCTTTGAGAATTTCGAGGTCCGCTTTTTTGCAGAACATGCCCGCCCACGGGGTTTCCTCCGTCATCTCACCCTTCGGGTTTACGAACTGCACAAAGGGCAGGCCGTATTTTCTGCCGACCATCGCATCGTCCTCACCAAAGGCGGGGGCATTGTGCACGATGCCCGTGCCGTCTGAGAGCGTAACATAATTATCGCAGGTCACATACCAACCCTTTTCAGATTTCGGCACAAAATCAAACAGCGGCTCATAGCGCTTATATTCAAGGTCTTTACCTTTATAATGTTCGAGAACGGTCACTTCTCCGGGCAAAACAGCCTCAACAAGCGCTTCTGCAAGATAATAGACCGTTCCGTCATGCTCCACTTTTACATAGTCCGCAGTGGGATTCACGCACAGCGCGACGTTGGAGGGCAGCGTCCAGGGCGTGGTCGTCCACGCGAGGATATACGCGTCCTCGTCCTCAACTTGAAACTTCACAATTGCGGAACGCTCTTTCACGTCTTGATATCCCTGCGCCACTTCATGCGAAGACAGCGGCGTGCCACAGCGCGGGCAATAGGGTACAATCTTAAAACCTTTATACAAAAGGCCTTTTTCCCAAATCTTTTTCAGCGCCCACCATTCGGATTCAATGAATTCGTTGTGATAGGTCACATAGGGGTTATCCATGTCCGCCCAAAAGCCGACGGTGCTTGAAAAATCCTCCCACATGCCCTTATATTTCCAAACGCTCTCCTTGCATTTCGCAATAAAGGGCTCGAGGCCGTATTCTTCGATCTGCTCCTTGCCGTTGATGCCTAACAGCTTCTCCACCTCAAGCTCAACGGGCAGGCCGTGCGTATCCCACCCCGCTTTGCGGGGAACCATATGCCCCTTCATCGTCTGATAACGGGGAATCAGGTCTTTGATCACGCGCGTGAGCACATGGCCGATGTGCGGCTTGCCGTTTGCCGTGGGCGGGCCGTCATAGAAAATATAAGAGTCACAGCCTGAGCGGTGCTCCATGCTCTTTTCAAATATTTTATGCTCGCGCCAGAACGCCTCAACTTCTTTTTCACGCGCGACAAAATTCAAGTCTGTGGGAACTTTTTTATACATTCTGAAATCCGTCCTTTCCTAAAAAAAACAACAAAAAAAGCCCGCCCCGAAAACGGGACGAAGCACACTTCGCAAACCACCCATTCCGACATACTGCATATGCGCTCCCGTTAACGGTGGAGAACCGGCCCGCATTACTTGCGCGTGACCGTCAGTCACAACACGTTCAACGGGCAACTCAAGAGTGATGTTCGGTCATTTGCTACTCATGCCGGGCTTGCACCTTTCCCCAGCTCTCTGCGCAGCGGCGGCTGCTGATTTTCGCGAAAGCTTACTGTCTCTGTCAGCGTTTTTGATAGTTCTTATTCTATTATTATACCCTGTTATAGTACCATATGTGAGGCAAAAAAGCAAGCATTTTTTGATTTGCCTGAATTCCCCGTCATTTATATTGCCAAATTGTTAAATATATGTTAAAAACAGCTAAAAAAATTAATATTTTATACATAATATATTTGCATTCGACAATTTCATGTGATATAATAGCTTCAAAATCAATGATTTTGAAGCATTAGAAGAATGCTGACGGGGTTGAAACCCCGTCTGTCGCGGCTTCGCCCGCGCCACCGCATTCTTGATTTGGTTTTATGATATACTGATACCGGAAGAAAAAATAAAATGGAGGAATTTGAAATGCTGCTCAGATATTACGGCAACGCCTTGCTCACAATCGAGCAGGGCGAAACGAAGTTGCTCATTGACCCGTTTTTCAGCAGGAATCCGCGCCTTTATCGCCCCACGGCAAAAGATTTTGACGGCGTCACCGCCGTGCTCATCACCCATGGGCATTTCGACCATATTTATGATTTGCCGAAGCTGCTTGAGCGCAGCCCCGGGCTGGACATTTATTGCACGAGGC
>JAISXG010000072.1 GCA_031270605.1 Oscillospiraceae bacterium
AAGGTAAGCCAGGTGTCGGGAAAAGCCATCTTGTAAATGAAATACTTGAAAAATATCCTGATGCAATCGTTTATAGATTTTGGACGGGTTCGCAATATCCGAATAGAAATAAAATAAGAGGATTCGGTTTGAAACGTTCCTTTCAGAACTTGGCATTAAAGCATATGGGTCAGCAAAGAAAGTGTATATAGATGAACTGGTTGATACTATTCAAAAAGATAATAGATTAGTTATAATAGACGGATTAGATCATGTTGAGAATTATAATCCACGACAACTGGAGCAATTTATTAATTTCATTGATAAACTCACAAATATACGAACAGTAGTGTTATCACGTCCTTTACAGCATGATATCTGTTGGAGAAAAGAGAGCTTATTAGATTGGACATTTGATGAAACAAGGATCTATCTGGACATGGCATATGGTATATCGGATTACCGAACACAGCAACAAATTTTTCATGTATCCGGCGGTTATCCTATAATTACATACTTTCTTGCAGAGGACTATAAATTAAACAATCGAATTAATCTGACCATGCCTATTGCTGGAATAAATGAGTACTATGATACACTATTTGTGAACAATGATAGGCCAAGTTCTGCAATCGGAGTATTTGCATCTGGCAACTGTTTCTTTACTTGGAAAGAATTAGAGGGCTTCTTTTCAGAACCGGAGATGTACGATGTCATATCCGAATTCATAAAAAGACATCCTTATTTATTCAAAATAATAATGAATCGTGTTTCTCTTATTCACGATAGCTTTAACACTTATTTGAGAACAAAGATCAGATCTTTTACGCAGCGACAGGAAAAGACGATATCCATTATTAGAAAAAGTTTGCTGAGTGATTCTATTGAGTATATGGCGAGGATGGAGTCATTTAACTTCGATGAGACATTTTATTCAGCGATGTTAAGGAAATATTCATGCGCGGACAGTCTTATGCACTTGATGCTTTCAACAAGAGATTATAATTCTATTAATAGCCTATATGTCCAGCTTCAAAGATTGTTAGAAGACAGAACCGATGTTTTGGACATTTACGAATATTATTCATTTGCATTGCTCTTTCAAGTTGCTACTCGAAATGACTTGATTGGCTGTGATAGCCTGGTTTACCAAATGCTGTTGTATATGCATTCTCATGAGGGCATTGAAGATAATATATTTAGTTCAGATTATATCTGGCAAGTATATCTGAGCTGCAAAGGGTTGGAAAAGCTTACGATGCACTATCTAACCAATCGGCACATAAGCGATATTCAATTTTACGACTTGATTGGGCAAATTAATGAAGATGGTGTTTTTTACGAGAAAAAAGATAAAGTAATAAGATACAATGAATTGGAGGTAGAATTAAAGGATTCTGAAGTGTCCTTACAAAGCAAGAAAGATGCACTTACAGAGTATCTTATTAGCATCTGGATTCATGGTAAAGGCGGTGATAAGTTTTTTGACTCGTTTGAAAAATACGTTGCCGGGAATAAAGATAGTTGTATAGATATTCGGGTAGAACTGTCCGTATATGGACTTGATAAGCTTTGGGTAGATTATAGTTTAAATTTTGCCAAGTATCAGCTACACGAACTGGGATTTCTTGGGGACAACAATATATTCCGAAACCGCTCTCTACATGATTTAATTATGGATACTGCGCCTAAGGGCTCTTTTGAAGTCGTAACTTTAGCCGCATCATATATAAAGCTGGCAAATTATGAAAACAGAGAAATAGATATAAGCCACTTGGCGTATAGCTGGTCTATGTACTACAATCGCAAAGATTATAGTGTGGTTTCAATCGACGATGCACTAATTACTTTTGAGGCTAATAAGCTAATTGAATGGAAACAATCTTTCAGTATTATTGATAGACTGATGAAGCAATCGGAAAAGGGAATCTCAGACCTATTAACATCGTATATAAACAAAAAGGGGCCCGCCTTTGTTTGTCAAATTAACAAAATAGGCTATTTCAGCAGCAGAAAATCTCAGATTAGGTTCTGGGAATTGAATCCAGAGATTCATAATTGTTTCAGTGAATCCGAAATATCTAAGCAGGTTATGCGGTTGCTGAGTTTCCACTCCTATTCAAAAACTGTAGAAGGAGCAGATATCAGCAATATTGCCGCTTCAAAGCACAGGGATTTTATTTTAAATGAAATTAAACAGTACAACTACACTATAAATTCACCGGATTATGATTTGATTCCTGTACTTAAGGCAAGAGGTGTAAAATATCTTGTCACTAATGAAGAAACGGAAACAGCGTATGTACCGTTACAGCAGGGATATATTCGAGAAAATGATTTTGAATATATTGCTGAACAAAAAATAGGCTATTTAGAAATTGCAAAATATGCTGATGGGTGGTATTCATGCTTGCCGTTTGTGAATGTTTTTTCACTATATCCAAAACACAATATACAGAGGGATTACAATGCAATTATCCATAAGGCGATGTTTGCAAGAGTATCAGGTAACGACTATATTGGAAATTGGTATTTACTAATCGGAAATATTCCAACATTTCTTATGTCGTATGAGATTGATGTTGACTGGATAAAGTTATATAATATTTTTAATGATTTTTTGAAACTGTCGTTAATATATCATTAAGAGCATTGATTATTTTAAAATAATATAGTGTAATTTTGAGCGAATCGTATTATGTCGTACCAAATTGTGTAACTGTTTGGTGCATCGGACGAGATTGCATCAAAGGTGACGTCTATACACAGTTCATCCGGAGGGAGCTGAACTCCTCGGTATTTTATAATTTATAAATGCAAATCTTTTATTCCGCCCTGTGCTTTCTAAGCAGTCTACCTACGGTAGTATGGTGGCAGCCGTACTCTTTTGCTAATTCCGTCATTGAGACTCCGTTTTTATATTTCATTATCAATTCCTCTTTTTCAGCATTAGTAAAAATTTTATAGCCGCGTGTCAGTTTGGTTACGACTTTAGGTTCTTTATTAATTGAATTCTTCTTATTTATAGGAATAGTAGATATTTCATAAGTGATGGCATTTTTGCATATAGCACGACGACATTTTACTGCAACGAAAACATTGTTTAAGTCCAGCGCTGATATCCGCACCAAGATCAAAACCTGTCAAAAAAGCAGAAATTGCTTTTACGGCAGGTTTTTGTTATAATGGGCATGCAAAAAAATTATATTATTTGGTGTGATGAAAGGGTGATATAACAATGCAGTTCAAGTTGTATATGGATGTGCATGCGTTTTACAAAGATACCTGTGATGTGTTAATGCGTCACGAGGCTCAGAACATGATTCCCCTTGGCAACATCATAATCGGGCATGAGGGGAAAGATAAAACAGACTGGCGAGACCCTGCAAATTGGCTTATGGCAACCGTTTCGGACGCAAACGGTATACTGCTTACGGCTTTAATGACGCTGCCGCACAATATTACGCTTTATGCAACAGACAACATCATTAACTCAGAAGCCATAAACTGTCTGATCGATGGGTTGCAAGACCATGAAATCCCCGGCGTGACAACCGAAAAAACCTTGGCGGAATATTTTGCCGAAGAATATACCGCTCAAAAGGGATTAACCTTTAAAACAACCATGAGCCAGCGCATATATGAGCTTAAGGCAGTGAACCCGGATATTAAACAATTTGGTGTCGTTCGTTTGCTGGATGAGAAAGATATGTATTTTTTTCCATACTGGGCTGAGGCATTTAATGCGGCAAATAGTTATGGAAAAACAGAAATGTCTATTCCGCAAGATGCAAAACCATATCGCTACCGATTATCAACAAAAAAACTCTACGTTTTAGAAGATAATGGGACACCTGTCTCTATGGCAGGGTATACAAGGGAAATGCAAACGGCTATCGGCGTGGCATTTGTATATACCCCTCCTTATTATCGCAAAAAGGGTTACGCTGCTTCAATTGTGGCGCAAATCAGTCAAATGGCATTAGATAAAGGATTTACCAAGTGCGTATTATACACGGATTTGTTAAACCCGACATCGAACAGTATTTATCAAAAAATAGGATATACGGCTATTTGCGATTCACTCATGTTAAAATTTGAATAATATCTTGTTATCACTGACAATAAAGACTTTCTTGAAAGTGATAAAGAGCGCCAAAAAAATTGATTTTTTTGGAATAGTCACATGAAGTAGTGCTTAACATGCCTAATAAGCGTTTTCTTCATTTTGAAACGTCATCTTTTTTGTCAGCGGATCACAAAAGGGTGCTATGAAAAAGATGCACCCACTTAAAACCCGCTTAACAAGCGAGTCAGACTGTCAAAAAAAGGCCGCTAAAAACGGCCTTTTTTGACACATTGGGACCGAAAGCAGCATGTTCTGCACCGGTCTGCTTTTATGTTTTATGGCATTATTTTTCGATCTCTTCTTTGATGATTCGCACTGCTTTTTGCAAAACCGGCATTGGGATGTTCAGCGCGGGCAGCAGGCGCAGCTTGTTTTTTGCCGTGAGTGCCACAACTCCTCGCGAGAGGCAGGCTGCCGCAAGCGCCTTGCTGTCTTTTTCGCACGCAATGCCCAGCATCAGCCCCATGCCGCTGATTGACTGCACTTTTTTACAGGAAGTCAGCTTGCGGATGATGTAATCGCTCTTGTTTTGCACTTCTGCCAACAAATCTTCATCCAGCCGTTCCAAAATGCTCAGCGCGCCCGCGCAGCAAACGGGATTGCCGCCGAAGGTGGAGCCGTGGCTGCCCGCGTCCAGCACATGCTGCGTTTTTTCGCCGAACAGGCATGCGCCGATGGGCAGCCCGCCGCCAAGCCCCTTCGCGGTGGTGATGATGTCGGGCGTGATGCCGTATTCCATATAGGCATACAGGCTGCCGGTCCGGCCGTTGCCGGTTTGCACCTCATCCACAATCAGCAGGATGTCTTTTTCTTGCGCCATCTGTGCAAGCGCGGCGACATACTCTTTTGAAAGGGTGTGGATGCCGCCCTCGCCCTGGATCAGCTCGATCATAATCGCGCACACGCGGCGCGACTCCACAAGGGCTTTCATCCCTGGAATATCATCCGGTTCTGCGAAAACAAACCCTTCGGTGAACGGGAAAAAGTGCTGGTGAAACGCCTCCTGCCCCGTGGCGGAAAGTGTCGTCAGCGTTCTGCCGTGAAAGCTGTTCTTGAGGGTGACGATCCCATTGCGCCCGGCTGCGGGCGTGTATTTGTTATTCGAATATTTTCGCGCGGCCTTGATGGCGCACTCGTTTGCCTCCGCGCCCGAATTCCCGAAAAACACCTTTTTCATGCCCGATTTTTCACACAGCAGCTCTGCGAGCCGAATCTGCGGCGACGTGTAATAGAGGTTTGAGATGTGCTGCAATTGCTTCGCTTGCACCGTCACCGCGTTCTCCCACGCTTCGTCGCCGATGCCGAAGGTGTTCACCGCAATGCCGCTGCCCATGTCAATGTATTCTTTGCCCGCGTCGTCATATAACAGCGAGCCTTTCCCGTGGGTGAACAGCACATCGCTGCGGGCATAGGTGTTTGCGATGTATTGCCTGTCAAGCGCTTTGAGTTCGTTCATAAGCGGCCTCCCCAAAATTATTTGTTAACAAACATAGTGCCCACGCCCTCGTTTGTGAGGGTTTCAATCAAAATCGAGTGCGGCACGCGGCCGTCAAGAATGAACACCTTGCCCACGCCCCCCTTGATGGCGTCTATGCAGCAGTTCACCTTTGGAATCATGCCGCCCGAGATAACGCCCTGCTCAATGAGTTCGGGCGCGTCCTTGATGTCCACCTGTGAAATGAGGGATTCCTCATCGTCTTTTTCACGCAAAAGCCCCTTAATGTCTGTCATTGAGATGAAGCTCTCAGCGCCCAGCTCTGCGGCGATCATGGCCGCGGCCGTGTCTGCGTTGATGTTATAAATATTGCCCTGCCTGTCACACCCGATGGTGGAGATGACGGGGATATAGCCCTTTTCAAGCACATCCTTGATGATTTTGGCGTTGACAGCGGTGATTTCGCCCACATAGCCGAGCTTTTCGTCAAGCATTGTCGCTTCGATCATGTGCCCGTCAATGCCGCACAGCCCCACGGCGTTGCCCTCGATGGAGTTGATGAGGCTGACGAGGTTCTTGTTGATTTTGCCCGCGAGCACCATGAGCGCGACCTCGGCGGTTTCGCGGTCTGTTACGCGCAGGCCGTCCACAAACTTGCTCTCTTTGCCCAGCAGGTTGAGCGTTTCGGTGATCTCCGGCCCGCCGCCGTGCACCAAAACGACCTTCACGCCGATGAGCGAGAGCAGCACAATGTCACGCATGACGGCGGTTTTCAGCTCTTCGTTGATCATGGCGTTGCCGCCGTATTTCACGACAACAATCTTATTGTTATATTTTTGAATATAGGGCAGAGCCTCAATGAGGGTCTGCACCCGCAGGGAATTATCCATGATAGAATCCTTTCAACCGAAATCTTGATTTTATGTACGGTAGTCGCCGTTGATTTTGACATAGTCATAGGTCAAGTCGCAGCCCCATGCCGTGGCGGTCGTGTCGCCGCTGTGCAGCTCCACCAAAATTTCAACCTCACCCTGAGTGAGCACTTCTCTTGCAAGCTCTTCAGAAAAGGGGGTGCCCGCGCCGTTTTTGCACACCGTCAGCGTGCCGGCGGCGGAAGCAAACGCCACGTCGATCTTTGAAACGTCCAGGTCCGCGCCGCTGTAACCAAGCGCACACAGCACGCGCCCCCAGTTTGCGTCCGCGCCGAACATTGCCGTTTTGACAAGGCTTGAACAAATGACGGACTTCGCCGCGCTCTTTGCCGTTTTTGCGTCTGCCGCACCCGTCACCTTGCAGGTGAGCAGTTTTGTCGCACCTTCGCCGTCCTTCGCGATTTCGCGGCATAGGTAGGTGGTCACTGTTTTCAGTGCCTCTTGAAAGGTCACATAGGCTTCGGTGCCCTCTTCCACCGGCGGGTTTTCAGCTTTGCCGTTTGCCAAAAGGGCCACGGTGTCGTTGGTTGAGGTGTCGCCGTCTATGCTGATCATATTGAACGTGTCCCGCACATCCTCAGACAATGCCTTTTGCAGCAGTGCGGGGGGGATTGCCGCGTCAGTCGTGATAAACACGAGCATTGTCGCCATGTTAGGGTGAATCATCCCCGAGCCTTTTGCGATGCCGCCCATTTTGCATTCTGTGCCGTTGATCGTGAAACACACGGCAATTTCTTTCGCAACGAGGTCTGTCGTCATGATCGCGTCTGCCGCGTCCGCGCTGTTGTCACCCAGCGCCGCCGCGAGAGCGGGCATGGCCGCCGCAATGGGCGTTATATCCAACGGCTGGCCGATCACGCCTGTGGATGCCACAAGCACGTCCTCTGCCGCAACGCCGGTTGCCGCCGCCGCAAGCGCGCACATCTCTTGTGCGACCTCCACGCCGTTTGCGTTGCAGGTGTTGGCGTTGCCGCTGTTGCAGACAATCGCCTGGGCATAGCCGTCTGCAATGTGACTCTTTGTCACAAGAATCGGCGCGCCTTTCACAAGGTTTTGTGTGTATACCGCCGCCGCCGCCGCGCGGGATTCGCTCACAATCAGGGCCAGATCTTTTTTGGTTTTATTCTTTCGAATGCCGCAATGAATGCCCGAGGCCGAAAAGCCTTTGGGGGCGCAAACACCGCCTCTGATGGTCGTTATTATGCTCATATGCTGTCTCCTATCGATAGATTGTTATGGTTATCATATTTATAAGACAAGGCCCGTATTTTCGGGCATTCCGAGCGTAATATTCATGCACTGCACCGCCGCGCCGGAGGCGCCCTTGCCGAGATTGTCAAAGGTGGAAATCAGGTTTATGCGCTCGTCATTGCCGGTGACGAGAATCTGCATGATATCGCGCCCCGAAAGAGCGTTCGCGGGCAAAAATGCTGGCTCGGCACCAAGGGGCATCACCTCCACAAGACCGTTTGCCGCCTCATAATGCGAAGAGAGCGGGGCATGAAGCTCACCGATTGATGCCTTGCCCGCAAGAAATCTTGTGTGCAGCGGCACCGAAACCTGCATGCCTGAAAAAAAGTCCGCGACCACGGGGCAAAACAAGGGAGGAGAGGCAAGGTTCGAAATATGCCGCATCTCGTTGAGGTGTTTGTGCCTCTGCCCGAGCGCATATTGCCGCGGGCTTGCAAACTCACAGGAACGCTCAGCGCTTTCATAGTCTGCAATCATTTTTTTGCCGCCGCCGCTGTAACCCGTGAGCGAAAAGCAGGCGAGGGGGTAGTTTGCGGGCAAAACGCCGTTCGCGATGAGCGGATACACCAGCGCATTGAACCCGCTTGCGTGGCAGCCGGGCACCACGATTTTTTTGCCGCGGGATATCTGTTCCCGAAATGCGGGTGAAAGCTCGGGGAAGCCGTAGCTCCAATCCGCTTCGGTGCGGTGGGCGGTGGACGCGTCAATGATTTTCGCGTCGCAATGCGCCATCATTGCGACCGCTTCGCGAGCGGCGTCGTCCGGCAGGCAAAGAAAAACGATATCGGCCTGTTCCATCATGCTTCGTCGGGCGGCAGGTTTTTTTCGCTCCTCGTCGCTCAAGAGCAAAAGCTCGAGTTCGCTTCTGTTTTTGAGCCGGTCAAAAATCTTCAGCCCGGTTGTGCCCTCTTTACCGTCGATAAAAATTTTGTGCATCACCGCTCGACATCCTTTCACGAAAGTATATACAATGCGGAGTGTTCACTTGGTGAACGCGCCGCATGAAAACAACAGATAGCTGCTGTCGAAGCAAAACTGAATAATGTTGATAATTATACAGATATTTTTCAATATGTCAAGCAATAATGAATAAATATTCATAAAAACCGCATAATATACAGAATAATCTGCCCTTAACAGGCTAAAAAACACAAATATACCTAAGACTTTGAGCGTGCGCAGTGAAACGCATGATCATAATATCTGTGCTGCCGCCTTCAACGGCAGATGGAAACAGGATCAAATGATTTCTCAGTACGATATGGTTTTCTTTTGGCAATACCGCATAACAGGCTTGATCGCAGGCGAGGAAAAACAATTGCGGCTTCTCACCACAGGAGGGCCTTGCAATGAAAAAAGAACCCCGCTTTGGCATATTTCCACAGCAATGGATTTTGATTTGAGAAAAAAGTTGTATAGGATATGAAAAATTATGTAAATAAAAATTAGGGCTTGCATTTTCTGAAACCATGATATATAATATACAAGCGCTCAAGAGAGGCACGCAAACTGAATATCGCGGAGTGGAGCAGTTGGAAGCTCGTCGGGCTCATAACCCGGAGGTCACAGGTTCAAGTCCTGTCTCCGCAACCAGTACGAATAGCCATAAGGGACTTAAGGTTCTTTGTGGCTATTTTTTGTGTTTTGGCAGGATTTCATCCTGCCTTTTCAATTTTATCTCTGCCGAAAATCGCGATAAGCTGTTCTTGCTGTGCCTTTGTCATCTCCGGCAGCTCGATGTGCCCAATCATCCGGTAGTAGATTTCCACATCCTGAACAATCTGCCCAAACTCTTGCTCACGGTGATACACAACGATTTTGTCGATGAATTCTCGCAGAATATCCGGTGTTATATCATCAATGTCATTGTATTTGCGAACCAGTTTGAGAAATCCATCAGCATTCATTTCATGCGCGGTTTCTTCTTCGACAATCGTTCGAAGATGCTTGATGTTTTGTTTTAACGCCGCTTGCTCATCCTCATACTTACCGGATAATTTCAAGAACCGTTCTTCGCTCAATCGTCCTAACGCCTGATCCTCATAAACTTTTTCATAAAGGATGTCGAGTTCCTCTTCCCGTGCTAACGCCTCATGTAAAGCTATTTGATTTTTCCGCTGTTGAAGTTGAATCCGTTTGTATTGTTCGTCCACGACGATTTTGACAAATTCATCCTCAAACAGGGCAGCAAACCGTAGGATTTTTGAAAGATGTCGGGTGATGATGTCGGTGATGACATCTACTCGGATATGATGGGTTTTAGCACGCAAGCCGTTGTTTGCTCTTTTGTTCCGACAGGAAAAGTAGTGATTGTCCGGGTTGTCGTGCGTGTACTTGTAATTGAGATGCGCTCCACAGTCCGAGCAATACAGATACCCTGAAAACATATTTTTCTCTATATGTTTAGGCTTTCTGTATTTGGTGTTGCCAAAGGTTCTCTGCACATCATCGAATAGCTGTCGTTCAATGATAGGCTCATGGGCGTCCTCGTGAATTTCCCAGTTTTCCTCTGGATTCGGCAATCGTGCTTTCAACTTATAGGATTTGGAATAGGTGCGGAAGTTGATTACATCTCCGATGTATGCCCGATTTCCGAGAATCTGACGAACCGTGTTTGTCTCCCAAAGGATTTCACTGCGCCGTTTTTGGGGCAGGTTTTTGTATCCTTTAGCTACCGCATACGCCGCAGGAGTCAGAATCTTTTCTCGTTTGAGCTTCAAGGCGATATCGTTGATGCTCATACCGTGAATCCGCAGATCAAAGATTTTTCGGACGATTGCCGCACCCTCGTCATCAATGACCCATAATTTCGGCTCGTCCGGGTCTCGTTTGTAACCAAGCGGAGGATGCCCGATAGAGAAACCCTGCTTGCTTTTAATACGCAGACTGGAACGCAGCTTACGGCTGAGATCCTTCAAATAAAGTTCATTGATCACGTTCCGGAAAGCGGTAAAATCATCCTCGCCTTTGTCGGAATCAACGCCGTCCGCAATGGCGATAAGTCTAACATTATGCTGTGGGAACACGATTTCGGTCAGTTGCCCTACTTCAAGATAATTACGTCCGAAGCGGCTCATATCCTTAACTATAACTGTGGAAACCATGTCCTGCTCAATAAGTTCAAGCATAGACTGGAAGCCGTCACGGTTAAAGGTAGCACCGGATACGCCGTCATCAATGAAAATTTGGACATTTTTGAAACCGTTCTTTGTGGCATAATCCGTCAGCATGGCTCTCTGGTTTGAGATGCTATTGGATTCACCGTTTTGCTCGTCCTCGCGCGAAAGGCGCAGGTACAAAGCGGTGATTTTTTCTGCTATTGACTGCATGACTCTCCTTTCCCGCAGTCAGATAAGCAATGTTTACACGGTTATTATACATTACTCATCCAGTTGCGTCAAACCTGCACACAGCTCAAATTCCAAGTCTTGTTTTAATAATCGCGCTATTTTCGTTTTGAATTCTTCGCCGCTTTCATCGAAATGCGACGTTACTCGATACGTTGTTTTTCCGATTTTGTACTCCGTTTTCGTGCCGAATTTGATTTTTGTTGTGATTTCGCCATCCGTTGGCGGTAAAAGGGTTGATTGGGTTTTGCTGTTCATAGGAAACTCTTTCCAACACGCTTTGAAAGATTTCCGTTTATTTGAAAACTGTGGATTTAATAGAATTAAAAATATATGTGTGTTGCCAGTGCTTGTACGTGTCTAGAAAATATTTTCAGAGATATTATGTTGATCGGGTATCAACCCAAAACATCATCTCTTAATATATAATGACTGAAAAAGGGACAATTCAAGAAATCGCTCTGGTTTCACACGCTCTCCAATAAGAATTTTTAAGGATTGGAAGATCGGCGAGAAAGGAAAAATTGAACGATTTAGGCGAAATGGTGCTTTAAGTAGTGTGTGACCGTAACACCGACACGCTTGTGTCCAAGAGTCTTGCTAACCTCACCCGCAATCGTTCGGTCGAGCGAAATTTTCACCGCTCCGCGGGTATGGTAATCCAATTTGATTTCCTCGCCTTTTTCCTTTTTATCAGCTAAGATTTGATCATACATTAACTTGGCGTATTCACCACGGTAACTGTGGATATCTATGTAAGTCGGGATCTTCTTCGGAAACATTTTTTCGGTTTCACATTTTTTGATTATGGCGATTACCGCATCGTTATATTCTTTCAAAACCGGCACTGTTCTGATAAGACCGTTTTTACCGTGAACGCCAGTAATAAATGCTTGACCGTTCCGGATTTTTAACTGCTCCGGTTTCAGCCGTTGCAATTCAACCCGTCGCATACCGGTTCCTTTCGCAATGGTGATAATATCAAATTGCTTTTCTTCATCAAGCCGGTCGTCCATTTTAACTTGATAACGAGACCGCTTAATATCCTCGCTCCTTCTGATAGGACATTTGAATCCGAAATCGGTGCTGCTGCATCGCAATATTTTTGCTATTGCCGCCGCCCGTGTTTTAAGCGTGGATGGGCTATCTCCGCAGCCCTGGCGATACTCTAACCACTTCCCAACATCGATCAGCTTCAAATCGTTTAATTTACGGACGCCAAGTGTCTCGCGTGCGTATTTTGCAAAAGCTTTGCTCTGTTGGCGGTAGGTTTCAAAGGTGTTTTTTGCGTGGATAAAATTGGACTGAGCCGAAAAGGTCCCCTTCTGCTTTTTTTCGTGACGGCTCTCACCCTTACCGCGATTAAATTGGCGTTTAAGGATGTCGAAAATTTCCTGATCTATGCGTTGAGTTCTCATTTTGGAATCCCCCCTTTATGGTAAAAAGTTTTATAAAATAGGTTCAGAGATATTATGTTGATTCGGGTTCCGACCCAACACCGACCTCTATCTATAAGTATGAACGAAATGCCACACATTCATAAAATCGCCCGGTCTCGCATGCCCTCCAATAAGGTTTTAAGGGATTGGAAGGTTGGCGAGAGAAAAGAAAGAGCCACAATTCAAGCGAAAAGGGTGCACTTCCCCCTTGGTTTAGAGTTAAAATTTATGTAATTTACGTTCAGAGATCAGGCATTTTGGAGCTGCAAGCATCCTTAGGTCGCGCTCTTTCAACGCCCCGAAAAGGGGTCGTTGTGGGTCCGGGCGCACCGTATATTGATCCTCCTGAACAAGGACCAATCGGCTTTTCGGAACTCAAACCTGCGTAAATACTGTGTTTACGCAGGTTTGAGAGATTTATACAGCCGTTGCAGCGACTGTCGCGTTTGACTTTTTTGAAAGGGTGTTAGAGAGTTTAAGAGAAGGGATTTCGCAGTATAACGACTTGCAGTCGTTTATACTGCTGAAATATCTCTCTTACGATGTTCCCTAAAACCTTCGTTAAAGAAGAAAACGCAATTCGACGGAAGAAATCAATACGCCGGTTTGCTGTCGTTGTGAATCAATTCATCAGCCGCAACTTCGCGTCACGCATTTCTTTCAACCGCCTTGCCCTAAAATGAGATGCCGGTGGTTGTTGACATTCGGAGTTTTTTGGATAATTGTTTATTGCACGGTCTTGCTGTAGAATCATTTTAAATTGCTTTTTCTCATTATCAGGACTGGGGTAGATCAACCGATTTAATAAAATTGGTTGATCCGGGGATGCAGAACATCAAGATTATTTCTTGATATTCCGCTTCAAACTCCATTCGTCTTTAAAGTTGGTTCTAACTATGGTATGAACGCAGAGGGGGTGTTCCAAAAACACATATGAAATAAGGCTTTTTCGGAATCCCTTCTAAAAAAACAAAAAATCCCACGGTTTCATACTCGTGAAGATTAAAATAATGTTTTTAAGATTTACACATTGTTTTTTAGGAAAAAATGCGTTATAATTATTTTGTAAAATGGATTTGGTATGTCCTTTTGACAAATGCGTAGATTACAAGTACTTGAATAAATTTTTGGAGGTAGCAGACATGGCCACGAAAGAAAAAAATAAATCGTATTCTGTAGTGTCTTACTTCTGCGGATGCGGAGGCTTAGATTTAGGTTTTCGTGGCGGCTTTCGATACAACAAAGAGGATTATTCGCGGTTGCCATTTGATATTCAAATCGCGTATGACAAAGAAAATCGTTGTATAGAAACTTATAACGGATATTTTGGCGGCGAACACGCGCAATGCGTTGACTTGTCTGAAATTAATGTTTCTACTGTTCCCAGCGCAAATATTCTCATCGGCGGATTCCCTTGTCAGGAATTTTCATCTTGTGGGCCATTAGGTGGAATTGAGTCGGAAAGAGGAAAACTCTATAAAACACTCATAAATTACATGCGTGAACACAGGCCGTTGATGACTATAGGTGAAAATGTAATTAACCTCGAACGTATGGACGACGGCAAAGTCTTGGAAACTATCAAAAATGATCTTACGAATGTTGGCTATGAGGTGCGGGTATGGAAGATGTTTGCCCCTGATTATGGTATCCCTCAACGCAGAACGCGATTGTTTTTTATTTGCGTGAGGAACGACATATATGAGCGGTACGGATTCCCTAACGAACCGGAAGCGGATTTTGCGGAAAAACATCGCAGCATTGAGTGGGCTATCGGCGATCTTGAACAAGTAACTGATGATAGTGTCCCTAACCAAAGCCAATATTTTGGGGCTTCACGCGCTAAAAAAGGCAATGGACAGGGAGACGAAAGCAATAAAAAAGACAAGCCCGCTTACACTATACGCGCTAATCCAAAATCCAGAGTTCAGTTTCACTATTCTTTGCCACGACGTCTAACGGTTCGGGAGTGTGCGAGAATCCAAACATTTCCCGATGATTTTATATTCACTCACGCGAAAACAGCGAGCATTTCGCAAATAGGGAACGCCGTCCCCCCCGTACTCGCGCATAAAGTGGCTAAATCTATAGCTTCATATTTAGACACATTGAAAGAGGTGCAGACACATGCCTGAAAACGGAGTACTTAATATAACGCCCACCCCTCGTATTTTAAGGATGTTGGGTGAAATACCATTCCAAACTTGGCAGTGTATCGCTGAGTTGATTGATAATTCCATAGACGCTTTTATGTCCGAAAACACGAAAGAGGATGGAGATAGAGAGAAAATTATCAGTGTTTCATGGACAAATGAATCCGCGGCGGCGCATAATCGCACCATTGAAATAACGGATAACGCTTGTGGCATGAATATTAATCAACTTCAAAACGCTGTCAAAGCCGGGTATTCAGGAAATGATCCAATTGGGAATCTAGGATTGTTTGGGATGGGTTTTAATATTTCAACAGCGCGGCTTGGTGAATTGACTACAATATTATCTACGCGAAGTGGCGATACGGAATGGATTGGAATTGAAATAGATTTCCAAAAGCTCATTGACTCAAAAAGTTTTAACGCTCCTGTTATTCGCGTTGAAAAAGAAAACCCATCGGAATCTGGCACAAAAATAAAAATATCGCGTTTGCGTCAAGGTATTCTCGCGGAATTACCAAACAAAGAAAGCGAAATTCGTCAGCGGCTTGAGGCGATATATTCTCCGTTATTAAATCAGCATGAAATTTCAATAATTGTTAGAGGAAAACAATTAAACGCGAGAAGTCATTGTGTATGGTCAGAATCTCGATATGTACGCTACAATGAGCAAAACGTGTCCGCCCGCATAGAAATAGATCGAAATTTGGGCGATGCCTTATTTGACTTAAATAGAAATTGTTATCTTACGGGCGACGAAGCCGAACCTTATTATATGGCGCAACAAGAAGGCAATTTGTTACCTTCACACATTGTTGAGCGCGGGAAACGATTAACCGGATGGCTTGGCATTCAAAGATACGCTGATCCTAATGATTTTGGCATTGATTTTATTCGCAATGGTAGAAAAATTTTAGTGTCTGATAAATCTCTATTTCAATATGAGAATCCGTATACAGGGCAAAATGAATTGCAATATCCAGTGGAATTAGGTTCTACCGTTGGTGGGCGTATTGTCGGTGAGTTAAACGTGGATTATTTGCTTCCGACGTATCAAAAGAACGGTTTTGATAAATCTGACAGTTCTTGGTCGCAAACGGTTGAGGCTATTTGTGGCGTTGGGCCCTTCCTGCCAAAATCACGAAAAAGTTATGGGTTCACTGAACCTAATAACTCGCCTTTATGTATACTGGCAAACGCTTATCGTAGGGTTGATAAGGGAACAAGATGTCTTTTCGCGCCTAGTGAAATTGCTAAAACATATGCCGCGCAATTTAAGAAAAATATTCGCGAATACATAGATGATAGTTTATGGTGGAAAGCGGCGCAAGAAGAAGATCAAAAGCAAAATACCGGTGGCGGGAGGTCTACGCCGGTCAACACGGGAAATACCCCTTCTGATGATATTAGCGACTATCTTCCCGGGTTAGGTGGGACAACCCCAACACAAACCACTCAACAAACGGATGAAACACCTGATACGGGTAATAACGATATTGTCGCGCCTGCACCGCCTCCCGTTCCAGAGACTTCTGGACGGGATGAGTTGATTCAGCGGTCTAATTCAGTCGCTCAATTAAGCGGAAATTATAAATTTGGCAACACGCCCCTTAAGGTTCGCGCTTATGAATTGAAATTGGGACAGATTTTTGAAAAAGGAAATAAAAAACCGTGCGCGTTCTTTCCAGATGGTACGGAATGCGACTTTTTCTATAATCCGCAACATCCGCTACTAAACCAATATCCAATTACACCCAAAATGCTCTTGTTACAATACCTTGCTTCAAGACTAATGGCTCGTGACCAATTGACAGATATTGTAGCTACATACGCCACGCTTGTGGAAGAGTCTATGCCGGAAGCGAAGATCGACAGACAGTCGCTACAGGATAGAGCGATTAGCGCGTTTGACCTACTAAGGGAAAAATTAGTTATCGCACTACAACCACGAGCGATTGAGGTTCTCGATTGTATACATGAATCAGTTGGTGAAGTTGAAGATACAATCGGTAACATACAATCGAACGCCGCTTTAATATTAGCATTTCAATCACGAGAAGCTGGCGGGTTTGACGCGCTTTATTATGTCCCACCCAAAACTCTCTTGCGTTTAGTGGAGAAATTTCCTGATGATGTATTTGACGGAAAAGTATTATCCACACCGTATTCGGTAATTAATCTTTCTGACGCGAACGCTACGAAGCGAAGCCGCGATGAATCGAAGGAACGCGCGCTGGCCTTTTTGAAAGACGCGCTTAGGGTTATTGTAAATACAGGATATGGACAGCGCGATCAAAAGAATGAACTCGCGAGAGCTTCATTAAGTGTGGATTTCTTGTTAAAGGAGTTGGAATAGTGACATTTTATACCGAAGATATTTCCAACGGTTTTAACTGGAAAGGACTTGAACGCGCTATAGCCCGTCTTATGGGACACATAGGATGGAGAGACGCCACTGTAATCGGCGGCTCAGGTGATAAAGGTTGTGATATTCTCGCCACTCGAAATGAGGGCGTAAGAGTTGAGCCTTGGGTCGTTCAAGCGAAAGCGGTTTCAGGGGATAATTATATAGGCCCTAGCGCGATTAAAGAAGCGATCAGTGCTTTATCATTTTATGAAGCCAAAGTCGCGGCTGTCGCTACAAACGGTGAGTTTACGACTACCGCTCGCCAAAGGCAAGAACAACTTGAGAAAAACGGATATTCACTGAAGTTATGGAATGGCACGTTTATTAGAACTATTATCGAAAAGATGCCGGAAGATCATGCTGGTTATCGAGAATTGCGCCCTTATCAAGATAAAATAGCGAAGAAAGTAATCGCCGCTTATGACAATGGGGAGAAGCGAGCGTTTTATATTGTTGCCACAGGGTTGGGGAAAACGATAATTGCAGCAACTATCGCTCGTGAACTTTGGGCACGGGGTTGTAGGCGGATTCTTGTTCTTTGTCACGCGACTGATTTAGCGCAGCAGTTAGAGCAGGGCTTTTGGTCACAAATAAAGAAGGATGTCCCAACGTCAGTATTTTTCGATGGATTGCCTCCACGCGATTCGGAGGGAATTTCTTTTGGTTTATATCAAAGTTTATATGGGTATCTTCCGAGTATAGACCCGGAACAATTCGATGTGGTTATTGTGGATGAGGCGCACCACGCTCTCGCCCATGGGTTTAAGACTTGTCTCGAACACCTAAAACCAAAATTTCTAATAGGAATGACGGCGACTCCGTGGAGGGGTGATAGGCAGAGCCTTTCTACGGTTTTTGGAAACGCGATTGAGAAAGTATCATTAGTTGATGGTATGGCAATGGGCTTTCTCGCGAAAGTAGATTATAGAATATTGTGCGATAATGTTGACTGGGATAATATGTCCATGGTTAGCAGACAGCATTTATCCATACGTGATTTGAATAAACGATTGTTTCTTCCACAGCGTGACGAAGCTGTTATTTCAGAAATACAACGTGTAGCTCGTACCGTTGCCAATCCGAGAATCGCTATTTTCTCACCATCAATAGAGCATAGTAACAGATTCGCGGAAATGCTCTCTGTAGCCGGAATTCCATGTACGGCACTTTCAAGAGTAGATAAAGCGGAGCGGCGGTGTAGACTGCTAGCTTTCGCGGCGGGTACTTATCACGCCGTTATAGCGGTAGATGTTATGAATGAGGGAATTGATATTCCTGATGTAAATATTCTTGTGTTTTTACGAGCAACACATTCGCGGCGGATTTTTGTTCAACAACTCGGAAGGGGCTTGCGGCTTTCAGAGGGAAAAGAAAAAGTTATCGTTTTAGATTTTGTGTCTGATATCCGCCGTATGGCTGATATGATTGAAATGAATAATGAAGCTAAAGCAAGAGGAGCGGAGAATGAGGTTGTCTACCTTAAAGAAGGCTTTGTTAATTTTTCTGACGCTAGATTGGAACGTTTTGTTAATGTCTGGCTAGAAGATGTCGCGGATTTGGGCGACTCAGATGAAGACACAAAATTAACTTTTCCGGAGGGTTTATAAATGGCAAAACTTCTCCCAAAAGAACAATCTGAGCGGGTTAAAAATATAGTGTTTGCTAAAGCTGACGCGCATGGTTATTTAACAAGAGGGCGTAACGAAAATGGTAAATTTATTGACGCGCTTGTCGATGACCCCGAGGTTGGCGAAGTTCTTTCGTCCTTTATGGGTAAAGGTAAAGTCAGAACTCATATAAAGGATGGTATACTTAACCAATATCCCAAAGCTAAAACTAAAAAGATTTTAAACGGCATCTTACCAACTGACACAATTCAAAAGGTCTACTCATCAACAACAAATGTAATTCAAACCGAAAGCGATATTACTGTTTGCCGTTCAGATGATGGAAAAATATTTGTTGTGAGTAGTGGCAATTTTCTAAAGTGGGAAACCGCGCTAAAAAAAGCGTTAGAATTAATTGCTCGGGAACCTAACTTGGTTGTTGATGGAAATACACCAGAAATTTGTTTGCAGCTTGTTGTTTTGAATTACAGCATAACAGACGGTGATAAAACGCTTATAACAGATGCGTTAAACGCGATTGGTGTAAAAGCTGTATTTTTAAGTAATGGATTTGGGGGCGATTTAAATGGCAAGAACGCCCGAAATAACACATAAAATAATGTCGGCGGTGAAATCAAAAAACACAAGACCAGAGCTTGCCTTGAGACACGCGCTTTGGATTCGTGGCATGCGGTATCGAGTTAATATGAAAACATTACCCGGCAAGCCCGATATCGTTTTTACAAGAGCAAAAATCGCTGTATTTTGTGATGGGGATTTTTGGCATGGTCACAATTGGGTTATTCGCGGGTTATCTTCTCTAGATGAGGAATTATCGCGATATTCACAGTTTTGGAAAGATAAAATCCTAGGTAATATAAAAAGAGATTCTGAAAATACCGTCAAATTAGAAGCTGACGGTTGGGTTGTAATACGCTTATGGGAGAGCGATATTAAGGCTGACCTATCAAAATGCGTTGATAAAATAACAAATATTTATGAGGCACAGCTTAAAAATTCTATTTCAAGAGGATTATGAGTTTTCAAAGTATCACTAAAAGAGCACCGCCAGATTTTATCCCGACGGCACCCTTAAAAATCAGTCATTGCTTGTTAGAAAACAGCTACGCTACAAGCCCTAAATTTTTCAACAGCCAAACTCCATCCTTGACGCCTTGGCGGTAGGCGATCTCTGTTTCACGCTCAGCCATAAGACCAAGTTCAAACAGGATTTCCTCGACAAATGCCTTTTCGTCCGCCGTTAAATTAGTAGTCAGCATTTCGTCTATGTGCTCCAGCCGTTGTTTTATGTGTTTGTATTCCTCGGAAGTTTTGTATTCCGCAATCGCGTTGGAAAGCAGATTGTTTAAAAACTCGTTCCATTCTTGTTGATTATTCATGGAAATTTCCTTTCAAATAGTATTTTAGGGGTTGTAAACATCGCTCATCGACTTGCGATCCCGCATGAATACGGGATTTGTCTATGCCCCTTATTACTATTCGTCCCAAAGAAAACCGTTGAAGCATAAGGCTTCGGCGGTTTTTTCATGTTTGTGCCCAGAGGGTGAAAAAACTCGTTTTCCCTCAATTTTCCCTCAATCAAATTGATAAATATGAAAAATATGTTATATATTCCAGTTCTTTCGTTCAATTAAACTTCGTCTAAAGACTCAATTTGTAATAGGTTAACATGGATTCAATTTGTGATAATATATTACAAAAACATTTATAATATTATTTTTATCAACAATATAGACATGAATTATCAAAATTGCTATAATTAAAATCGAATTATAGCAATAATGAGAAGTTAGGCGCTAATTTTCGATATAATCACTTGAAAGCTTTAGATAAGATTTATAATTATTAGGAGAAATGTGTTATGGCAAACCTATCATTTATCGAAAAAGAAACTTTATGTAGATTGTTCGGTGTTGAGAGTGGATTCCTTTTTAAATATTAGAATGACAAAAATCTCTATAATAAAAATAAGACCAGAGATATAATTTTTGATGCCTGTCCCATCCGATATTTATCAAGACCCTGCTTTTAAAGAATTGTCTCAGCAAAAGTGTGTTGAAAAAATCTGGGATGAAAAGGATGACCATACTGTTGCCAATCTCACTACGTCGTTGTGTGACTATTTTTGTTTTCAAATGGGAAATAGCTATTGGTCAGACGAAGATCAATGGGATTATAAACAGGTGCAAGAAATCATTAAGAGACTTCGGGGCAATACAGAGGTCTCACTTCCATCTGTCGAAGACATCGCTGAATTCATCTTCTTGCGATAGATATTGAAACCAATATTCAACAACATAAGCTAGAACTAGCTCTTGATCGACTCCATACTTATGCAATGAAATATATAAGGAGTATTTGTATAAAACACAACATATAAATAAAAATATTACAGAATTTGCTAAAAACAGCCAATTCTGTGACAACTTTCAAAAATCGAGAGGAGGTATGCTGATATTATGAAAAAAACTTTTTATATTCTTTTGCTTCTTCTGTTCCTTTTTTCTTTAGTTGCCTGTACGGCGTATGAAGGTGCCGAGTTGATTTATAATAGAGGAGATCAACCCAATCAGCTTATATGGAATAATATTAATTATACCGAATATCAAACTGTTTATAAGCAGTTTGGTGATAAACTTCCTGATGCTATAAAACTGGGCAAGCAAATTGGCATTGTTGATGGTGATAAAAAAACAAAACTTTGTGAAATTAAAGGTTATTCACCAGATGAATGGCTTATTACTCATTTTACTGATTCGATGAGTAATGAATATAGAATATTCAAAGCAGATCATGTCACCGATATTCCTCCTGAGTTAGAAATATCAAATTTTCAATGAGGATACATTAGTATTACATGAGCAGAGCTAAGTAAAATTGGCTCTGTTTTTTATGGCTTATAGCGGAACACGCCACCGAAAAGCAATGTGTCGTACTTCAAATAATATTTCAAAAAATTGGACAAACCCCGGTTCATTCCCAAATTAGTGTCAGTATAATGGGGTTAAACCCCTCGCCTTTCAGGCGAAACCTTTAGGTCAACCTTCTATCATAAGCAGAAGCCTCTTGTGAAAGACTAAAGCAAGAGGTGAAAAGAATGAAAGACTACCGAAAAACCGCTCATAGTACATATGATATAAGATATCATAATTGTATGGATAACATAGTACAGGAAAGCAACATCAAGTAAATCAGGAGAAAGTAAGAGCTTTAGCAGTGGCGTGTCGCAAGAAAGAAGCCGTACATGAGGAGTATGGCTTTCATTTGATTGAACATGATATATTAGTGCAACAAAACACATAGAAGAACTGCCTGAGGAAGAGAGTGCAGATGAGCGTAAAAAGTATTTAAATTCATATGATAATATGGGACATTTTGAAGAAAAGTTTATTTCTGTAAAAATCTTTTGGGTTTGCTTGTATTGTTTAATAATATAGAAAAGACCTATTTGCCTAAGCATCAAGCAAATAAGTCTTTTTTGCTTGCTCAACGCTAAAATTAAAATAAAAGGTATTGAAAGTTCTTTTAACTTTGCCTTATATTATTAGATTAGAATTAAAGATACGAGCTTGTCAAAAAATATAAAAAAATTGAATAAATTTATTGTTTTTTGTTGACTTTTCTAAACGAAGCTGATATCGTTTTGGTTAAGGGTACTACCAAAATTAAGGATGTGTGTTTTTATGTTAGCGAAATTCACCCCTCCCGTTAAGAAGTTGCTTAGCTGCGGACTATCACTTTTGCTCATACTCTCTGTTTTTCACCCGCTGTTTTCTGTGGTTGCCTTTGCGGAGGATGTCGGCCTTCCGTGGGATGGGGTGACAAGAGAGGCCCCGACGCTGGCCGAGGACAATTTTTATGAAATTGACACGGCAGAAAAGCTGGCGTGGTTTGCCTATGAGGTCACAACAAACGCAAAAACTGCAATTAACGGCCGGTTGACCGCGCATATCAACCTGGGCAACCAGCCATGGACGCCGATTGGAAACAGCAGCCGTCTTTATATTGGTACCTTTGACGGCCAGAATTATAAAATCACAAACCTGAATATCAGCACAGTTGCTGTGGATAGGGGGCTTTTTGGCCGAACCGCCGCAGGGGCTGTGCTGAAAAATATTTATTTTGCGGCGGTGAGCCTGAGCGGTGCGCGTGACTATACGGGCGCCCTTGCGGGGCTTGCCGCAAACACCGTTGTTGCAAACTGCCACGTTGAGGGCCTGCGCATCACGGGCGCGAACGCCAGAACAGGCGGTTTGTTTGGGCAGATATCCGGTGCCACCCTGGTGTCGGATTGCTCCGTTCAGGGCACATCCTCCATGAACAGCATTGACGGCTCTGTGTATGTGGGCGGTCTTGTGGGTATTTTGGCGGACAACGGCCCCGTGTTTACCAACTGTCTGGTTGAGGGCATGAGCATTGTCGCCCGCAATGCCGACTCAAGGGTTGCCGGTATGATCGGCAATGCTGTCGGCAGGTTCTATATGTATGACAGCGCGGTTGTTGACTGTTATATTGAGGGCGGCAGGTTTATGGGCGGTATTGCCGATATGCTGCAAAACGGCTCTGTTCTGGAGCGCAACCGTGTGGTTGGAGCGGAGATTGTGTCCCGCTATACCACGGCCACCGGCGACGCGGACATCGGCGGCCTTGTGGGCGCCGTTTCGGGCAGTGTGATCAATCGGATTCAGTATTGCTATGTGGCGGATACCAAAATTACAGTATATGCCCGGATGTGCGGCGGTTTTATCGGCAAAATTCTGGGAGCCCGCCATATCGTTGCTGAAAGCTATTGCGCGGCGGACTTTGATTTGCAGGGAAGCCCCATTCGGGCGGGCGTGTTCATCGGTTCCGCAGCAAGCGGCGAAACCACCAATGCTTTCTACCGCCTTTCTTCTGAGATTCCCGGAGTTGCCGAGGTTTCGGCAGGCGTGACGGTGCAGGCCACGGCGCTTGAAAAAAATGACATTACAGACGGCACCCTTTTGGGTTTGCTGAACACTACTACGGATATTTGGGCGGAGGGTTCCGGCAAGCTCCCTATGATTGACGGCGAAAAAACCCTTGCCCCCGAACAGGATGAGGACGGCTTTTATCTCATCCGCACCGCCTATCAATTAGAATGGTTTGAAAAGTATGTGAACGCGGGGAACGCCTCTGCGTCCGCAAAGCTTGTGAATGACATTTATTTGGGTGGCAAAAGCTTTTCCAGCATCGGTTCAAACACCGTGCGCTATGCGGGTGTTTTTGACGGCAACAACTTTACGATTCAAGACCTCATCTTAACCCAGCTCGGCAATGAACGGGGCTTGTTTGCCTCAACAGCCGTGACGAGTGTCCTTCGCAACCTGAAATTGAAGAATGTAAAAATCACCACCAACGGCAGCTATGCCGGCGCTCTCGTGGGCCTGAGCCGCGGGCAGATTGACAATGTTCATGTTGAGGGTGTGGATATCACCAGTACCGGCTCTTATGTGGGCGGTATCGCGGGCGAGCTGCAGAACAATTCTTCTGTGACAAACAGTAGCGTGAAAGGTACAGACTTCGGCGGATACCTGAACGGCGCATCATATGTCGGCGGCGCGGTCGGTAATATCCGCACTGCCCTGTCAGAGATTTCTGATATCAGCGTTAGGGGGCTTCGCATAGAATTCACCACCCATGGCGGCGGTATAATCGGTGACACCACCGGCGGCACCGCAAGCATGAAGGACATTGTGTCGCAAGACAACGAGATTGCCGCCGCTTATTATGCGGGCGGTGTCATGTTCGGCTTGCGCAATGGTTCCACCCTCACCAATGCCACGGTGAAAAATGTAAGCGTTAACACCACGGGCAAAAACTCCAACGGCCAGACCTGGTCGGGCGGTGCTGTGGGCTATGTTGACGGCGCCGCGGTCACCGTTACAAATGCGCAGGTCGACAACCTCACGCTGAACTGCGCGGGCGGCGTGCAGGTGGGCGGCATTGTGGGCTTTATCCTTGACAGTGGCAGCGCGGTCATTACAGACAGTATCATTAAAAATTCCTCCATAACCGCATCGCATAACATTGGCGGCGTGACCTATCATGTGCAGGGCGCAAGCTCCTACATCGCCCGCACAGGCATTGTGAACACCGAAATTGTCGCCACGCACACAGGCACAACCTCAGACCTTTATGTGGGCGGTATTGCGGGCGCCGTTTCGTCAAATGCGGCGAAAGCGATTCAATATTCCTATGTCCATGGTGTTTCAATTACATGCGTGGGCAGAAGAGTCGGCGGCTTTGTCGGCTCTGTTCACTCCGGAACCTGCAACATTTCTGAAAACTATGCGAGCCTGGTTTCCATCAACAACAATACTGCCATCAACACGGGCAGCTTCGTTGGCGTCAGAGCCGTTGTGGGCAACCTTGAGAACAACTTCACCGTAAACGTGAGTGACAAGCTTGAGGTGGGCAGCGGCACTGTCGGCGTTGCGGGGAATACCGCGGGCATAACCGCCGTGACCGCCGGGCAGGTGGCGAACGGCGAGCTGTGCGACATGCTCAATGCGCTTGTACATATTTGGCAGCAGGCAAATGACGATCTGGAAAACGGCTGGCCTGAAATGGGCGATACCGCCCCGCCGGCGTTTGTGAACGGCTTTTATGAAATTCAAAATCCATACCAGCTTGAATGGTTCCGCAATTTTGTAAACGCGGGAAACGCGGATGCAAACGCCAAGCTCATGACAAGCTTGGATTTGCGGGGTAAAGAGTGGATACCGATCGGCACAACGGCCATTCAATATGCCGGAACCTTTGAGGGCAACGGTAATACGATCAGCAACATGAAAATCACATTCACTGGCACGCACAAGGGTTTGTTTGCCCAAACATCGGCAACCAGCGTTATTCGCAACCTCAATCTTGAACGTGTGAAAATCACGGCCACGGGCAACTATGTGGGCGCTCTTGTGGGCCTGAGCCGCGGGCAGATTGACAATGTTCATGTTGAGGGCGTGGATATCACAAGCACAGCCTCCTATGTGGGCGGTATTGTGGGTGAAATGCAGAACAATGCTTCACTCACAAACAGCAGCGTGCGGGCTTCGGAATCCGGTGCTAACATTGCCGGCGCCACCTATGTGGGCGGCGCAATCGGTAATATCAGAGCCACCCAAACAGGGGTTTCTAACCTTGGCGTCTATGGGTTGAGCCTGCAATTCAATACCTCCGGCGGCGGTGTCATCGGCGA
>JAISXG010000097.1 GCA_031270605.1 Oscillospiraceae bacterium
CTCGAAAACAGCAAATCAGTTCTTGTATTGAAAAAACCAAAGACAGCCTCTTCCATTCGAATCGCCTATGCCACGCCTTCGCTTATACACCTGTTGAAAATCCGGCAAGATATACAGGCCAAAAAGGAGGAAACCCCCATAGATCCAAACTATCATTTGATCTTTACACAAGGATGTGATCTGCCACCTGAGCCATAACAGCATATTCAATTTCCGAAGTTTTTCTGTCTGATGCTCAAAAGGCTAGGAACGCCTTACCAAGGAAGTGTTCGACAGCCTGAGCTATAGTTTTTTAAAATAATAATAATTTTGTTTTATATTTAATTGATATTATATATCAAGTTAGAAAGGATAAAAAAATGAAATCAGCTGAAAACAAATCTCTAGATAGTTTTTTTACCAGTAAAACTTTGTTGGAACTTGCAGATAATCTGGAAGTATTTCTCGAATATGCAAGTTTGAATAACAATGATAATAATTTATATGAAAGATATTATAGGGAATTAATGTTTTATAAGCCCCGAGCAACCCCTTTTAAGATATTTAAGGAAGATAATATTGCTTTCCCTTATTTATTGACCAATTGGGCACTGCATGAGAGAGGTGAAGACAATTATAAAAACATTAATGATATAATTAAAACGACCCGCGAAATATTTTTCCCTTCATCTGACCCTGTCATTCAAGAAGAACGTATCTTGGAGATGATGAAACTTGTAGATTCCAAATATGGTTATTGTTCTAAAGTATTAAGAGAAAAACCATTGGATATCATCATCAATGAAGAAGGTTGTAAGAAAGGCAATAGCCTTTTTATGACCCTTGACATTAATGGATTAATAAACAATGATCTTATAATCTGTTCTTGTGTACAAGAACAGATATACCCGGAATATGCTTTTCTGCATGAGGCAGGGCACGTTTTACACCTGAGATTAACCCAAAAATACCAAGGGTATGTGCCACCCAAGTCATTTGATTTCATCCAACAAGCCATGTTTAAACCACTAGCAAATAGACCGAAAAGTGAATGGGCGGAGTGCTTTGCAGAGTGTTTCGCAATTGCCGCTTTATATGGTACAGAATATGCTCATTATGATTATGCAACATTTATAAGTGATCATAATAAATTGCTTATAGCAACATATATTCAAGTTCTTATGGATACATATGAAGATAATATTTTAGGCGAACTTTCATGGAATGAGCTTAGATCAATATATATTGAAAAGCATAAAAAATAGCATCTTAATTTCCAGATGTTCTCTGTAAAATCACCCTGCCGAAAATGGAAATGCTACGCTGGATATTTTTTTTAAAGATATCCCTGCAAATCCAAAAATATCTCTGCCACTTTTTCAAAAACAAACATACTAACCATGAAAGGCGAAACCACTTTTGAGCTGTGGTGAAGTTTGACACACCCGGTTAACTCATAGATAATAATGATACGAACACTTAACGGACTACAATTCGATTCGAAAATGCCGCTTTTTAAGATGACGCTTTGCCTTATCTTTTTAAGTTGCATTGTCCGTAACCATGTTCATCGTGCTGCGGATATGCAAGGAAAGGGATACTTATGTATCAGAATAATATCCGTCAGCTACAGCCGGCAGAGCGGCGCACCTACCTCGTGGAGGAGATCGCCGCGATCCTCGGCATCGGCAGAACCAGCGCGTACAAACTTGTGAAGGAGGGAAACTTTAAGACCGTTCGCATCGGCCACGCCATACGAATTTCCAAAAAGTCCTTTGACGAGTGGTTGGACAGCCAAGACGAATCGTAAAGGAGAGAAATGATTATGGCATCTATTATCGAAAGAAATAAAAAGTATTCCGTCGTCTATTATGTGATGGCCGACGGAAAGCGCAAACAAATGTGGGAGAGCTTTCCCACACTGAAAGAGGCGAAGGCTCGCAAGGCGGCAGTGGAAAATGAAATCAATGACGGCACTTTCATCCCGCCAAACAAGCAAACCATCCGGGAGTTTTTGCAAGATTACGTTAAGCTGTACGGAGAAGAAAAATGGTCATTGTCTACATACAGCACGAACATTGCCTTCTTCGACAACTATGTGAATCCCCTGATCGGCGATGAATCTATCCAGACCTTTACCGCAAAATCAGCTGACATGTATTTCAAACGGCTGAAGAAAACACCGGCGACGGAAACTGGCTGTCACAAGCCGAGAACAGAATTTGTGGGACCTTCCATTCTTCAGACCGGGTATAAGCTGTTGCGGTGTGCTTTTGGAAAAGCCGTCAAATGGGAGATTATCAAGCGCAATCCGTTTGAGTTGGTAGATAAGCCAAAGTACAACTACAAACGGCGCGAAATCTGGGATGCTGAAACTATCCGTATGGCACTGGATGAATGCCGGGACAGCAAGCTGTATGTGGCGATGAACATTTCCTTTGCCTGCTCCCTCCGCATCGGCGAGATTCTGGGATTAACTTGGGACAATATCCATATTTCTGACCAGGGAATCGCAGATGACAATGCTAATTTGTTTGTGGAAAAGGAACTGCAAAGGGCTTCATTACAGGCGATCAAAATATTGGATGAAAAAGATATCAAATATATGTTCCCAACTTTCAAACCCAATGCAACCACACGCCTTGTGCTTAAAACACCAAAGACGGAATCCAGTGTACGTAAGGTTTGGATTCCTAAAACGCTGGCCTACATCCTGTTGGAATATCGCAAAACACAAGAAAGCATGCGGGAGATGCTGGGGGATGAATATTACGATCATAATTTGGTAGTTGCTCTCCCCAATGGGCGGCCATGTGAGGAACGGGTCATCATTGAGGCTTTCCATGACTTGCGAGAAAAATGTGGATTACCCTATGTCGCGTTTCACTCACTCCGCCACTCAAGCACCACCTACAAGCTGAAGCTGAACAAGGGTGATATTAAGGCCACTCAGGGAGATACCGGCCATGCGCAAGCGGACATGGTCACACGGGTTTACGCTCACATCCTGGATGAAGACCGTAAGGTCAACGCCGTTAAGATGGAGCAGGCGTTTTATTCACCTCAAGCCAACCCGGATTTACGCAGTGTCCGTCCTCCGGCAGATGCGTCGTCAGGCGATTTGGATGTGGAAGCTTTCATTGCCAAACTGAGAAACGCCTCTCCGGAGAAGCTGGCCGTATTAGCGGAATTATTTAAAGGATAAAGCTAAATCCCGGTGTATTAGCAGAACTTCCATTTTATTAGCAAAAAACCGTAAACCGGTTCGACTCCTATTAGCAGAATATTCAAAAAAATGCATAATCATAAATGCATGTTAAAAGGACAACGCTAAAAAGTGAAAACGCCGCGAAACCTTGATTTCACAGCGTTTTGGCACCCCCGGCCAGAATTGAACTGACAACTAAGTCTTAGGAGGACCTTGTTATATCCATTTAACTACGGGGGCGAATATTCAGTTTTTATGCGATTTTATGCAAAAAAGGATTCGGAACACCTAATACTTAGGAGGCGAATGCTCTATCCACTGAGCTACAGGCGCATATTTATTAGATTTTTTGTATATGTGTATCGCTTTTGGAGATGAACGGGCCGATGTTTAGGAGGGGTTTATTATATCCATTTAACTAATGGGGCACATGTGAATGCCCATTGATTTTAACAAATATCCGCCGGAATGTCAAGCAAAAATGCCGCGCGGCCACAAGGCCGCCGGCCCAAGACAAAAAGCGCGCAAACTAGCGGTGACGGGTGGGACGGCGGTCAAGTGCATGCGGGGCGGGCGGCTTGTCCGTTTGTTTGGCAAAAAATTGGAATGCGTCGGCATTCCAATTTGGCTGTTTTTGCTCAGAGCAATATGGGTTGGATTTGTTTGCCGGCGAGCGCGGCCTCCATGGCCTGCGGAATTTTTGTGAAGTCCGCCACAATGGAGTTGGGCTTGTTCTCGCTGTCGTCCTGTGTGTAGGGAATAAAATAGACATGCTTGCGGTTGTGCAGGTGCCCGATGTTTTTGGCCGCCGTCGAAAGGGCGTCATTTGTGGAAATGCCGATCAAAACCGGGCGCTGGTTGCGCAGGTGTGATTTCACCGCGAGTGTTACGGCCGTGTCTGCGATGCCTGCCGTGATTTTTGCAAGGGTGTTGCCTGTGCACGGCGCGACGATCAGCACGTCAAGCAGCTTCTTCGGGCCGATGGGCTCGGCGTCATTAATTGTGTGAAGGACATCGCTGCCTGTGATTTCTCGCAGCTGTGCCACAAAATCCTCTGCCTTGCCAAAGCGGGTGTCTGTTTTATATGCGTTATCTGACATAATCGGAACCACGCGAATGCCGAGGTCTGTCAAATGCTTAATTTCTGGAATCACTTCTGAGAAGGTGCAAAAAGAGCCGGTCAGAGCAAAACCTGCTGTTATTTGATCCATCTGTACGACCATCCTTTCATAGAATACCGATATATTCTATTGTTTTTTTGAAACAAATCATTTTTCAAATTTTTCACTCCTCCAGAATATGGCATATCGTTTCGCTGATGATTTTTCCCGCGGTTTTCGGCGCGGTCCGGCCGGGAATGGATCCCTCCTTAATCACCTTGATTTTCAATTCCTGCGCCGCTTCAAAATCAACGCCGAAGGGCGCGGACGCGATTTCAATCACAGGGGTTTCGGGGTTCATGCTTTCTAAAATACTCCTGTCGATAATCAATGACGGAACGGTGTTGACAATAGCGTCAAAACTGCCTGCCGCTGCCGCAAAATCCTTCAGATAGCAGGTGTGATACCCTTCGATTTGCGCCTTTGCCACCGCCACGCTGCCGCGCACAACAATGGTGATCTCCGCGCCCAGCGCGCCCAGTGCCTTTGCCGTGGCGGCCCCGCAGCGGCCAAAGCCGGTGATCGCCACTTTTGCGTCCTTGACGGTGATGGGCAGGTTGAATATAATGGTTCCCACGACCCCCTCCGCCGTGGGCACCGCGTTGAGCAGCGCGAGCTCCTCGCTCGCGAAGTAATCATGGCAGACGACGCCCTTTGTCTTGAGTGCGCTCACCCATTCCTTGGGCAGCATGCCCCCAAACACCGTTTTTGTATTGTCAACGCAGGCGAGCAAATCCGCAAAGGTAATGCTGTTTTGCGAAAAGGGCGCGTTGATGTTCGTGCCGTCACGGCTGCCTGGCAGGGGCAAAATCACGCCGTCCGCCCGGCTGAGGGCCGTTTCGAGCGTTCCGTGGAACGCATATTCATTCACTTGATTGTCAAACCCGAAGAGGATGACGTCAAAGCCTTTAGAAATTAAATATTCCGGCATGTAAACCTGTCGCTTGTCACCGCCGATAATCAATAATGTTTTTTTATGTTTCATAAACAGTCCTCCTGTTTCAGTTTATGAGAGACAGGGGCAATTGCTACTCAAAAAGCCCACGAAAAAGCCCCTGCCGCGGCAAAAGAAAATGCGCTTTTTCACAAAAGGGTGTTTATTTTTGGCGTTGTCTGGATTATACTATAAAAGAAACCCTCTTTTGTGAACGCGGCGGCTGTTCTGCACAGGAGGAGGGTATAAATTTCTGAAGACATATATTTTATTACAATCAACTGTTTTATGACAAGCACAAACGGCAAGTACGGCTGATACACTGTAGTGTTTGTATTTTTATCGGAGGTTTCATATATTTTGAAGATTGATGAAGCATTAAAAGAATTCAGGCACGTTCATTTCATCGGCATCGGCGGGGCGGGCATGTTTCCCCTCGCCGAAATTTTGCACAGCAGGGGCTATGCGGTCACCGGCTCTGACAACAACGAGAGCGACACGCTCGCAAGGGTCAGGGCCTTGGGTATCCCCGTGTTTTTGGGGCATGCGCCCGAAAATCTGCGCGGGGCCGAAATGGTGGTGCAGACCGCGGCGCTGCTGCCCGACAACATTGAGCTTGTGGCCGCAAAAGAAAAGGGCATCCCTGTGTTTGAGCGGGCAAAATTGCTCGGCGCGCTCAGCGGCGAGTTTTCGCGGAGCATCGGCATTGCGGGCACCCACGGAAAAACCACCGTCACCTCAATGGTGGTGCAGATTCTTGTGATGGCGGGGAAGGACCCGACTGCCGTCATCGGCGGCAAGCTGCCGCTGCTCAACTCGAACGCCGCCGTGGGCAAAACGGATTTGTTTGTCTGTGAGGCCTGCGAGTTCGCGGGCACGTTTTTAGAGATGCACCCCTCCTGCTCGGTGATTTTGAACATTGACGCAGACCATCTTGACTATTTCAAAACCATGCAGAATTTGATGCGGGCGTTCGCGACTTTTGCCGCCCTCGCGGGCGACACCGTGATTTATAACGGCGACGACGCGAACACCCTGCAGGCGCTGAGCGGGTTGTGGGAAAAAGAGGAAGGCGCCAAAAAGCGCGTCACCTTCGGCCTCGGCGAGGGCAACGACTGGCGCGGGGTGAACATCGGCCTGCACGACGGCGCGTTCCCCTGCTTTGACGTTGTGCAAAACAATGCGCTCACGGGCCATGTCCGCTTGGCTGTGCCGGGCGAGCACAATGTTTATAACGCCCTTGCGGCGATCGCGGCGGCGACCTATGCCGGCGCCTCGTTTGAAGACTGCGCCAGGGGCCTTGAAAGCTTTCGCGGTGCTGGCAGGCGTTTTGAGATTCTCAAAGAGATTGACGGCATCACTATTGCGGACGACTATGCCCACCACCCCGCCGAGCTGAAGGTCACGCTGGAAGCGGCAAAAAAGATGAACTACGACCGGGTGATCGCCGTGTTCCAGCCCTTCACCTATTCAAGGACCTATACCTTGATGGATGATTTCGCCGCGGTTTTGCAGATTGCGGACGTGGTGGTCATGAGCGAGATCATGGGCGCGCGCGAGGTGAACACCTTTGGTGTTTATACCGCGCAGCTGGCCGAAAAAATCCCCGGCAGCGTGTGGTTTGAAACCTTTGACGAAATTGCCGGGCATGTGGCGCGCATTGCGAAAAAAGGAGACCTCGTCATCACCCTCGGCTGCGGCGATATTTACAAGGCGGCAAAGAAACTGATCGGACTTTTGTCGAAAGCTGAGGAACCCGTGACCTGTTAACCGAAAAGGCCTCTGCGCGTAATAAAAATGTAATAAAATTGAGCCTTGTTTTGTAACTCAGGTTTGCGATAATCAGCATGCGGAAAACGCTTTCCGCATGCTTTTTTTGGTTGTTCCAAAAGAAGCGGGTCTTTCTTTTTTTCCCGAAATGCGGTATAATAGCTTCAAGATCCTTGATTTTGAAACATTGGAAGAATGCTGACGGAGGCTGCTATGTATAACGTGCTTGTCTGCGACGACGACGTCGCGATTCTTGACTCGCTGAAAATTTATCTGAAAATGGAAGGCTATAACTGCTTCTGCGCCGAAAACGGCAGAGAGGCTGTCAAAATTGTGTCGGAACATGAGATTCACTGCGCGATTCTTGACATCATGATGCCCGAGATGGACGGTCTGCGCGCCACACTGGCAATGCGCGAACGCTATAACATCCCCATTATTCTGCTTTCAGCCAAAAGCGAGGATACAGACAAAATCACGGGGCTTTCCTTCGGGGCGGACGATTATGTCACAAAACCATTCAACCCCCTCGAGCTGATGGCGCGGGTCAAAAGCCAGATCCGCCGTTACACGATGCTCGGCAGCGCCGAGAAGAAGGAAGGGCAGCTCGTGACGGGCGGCCTTGTGGTGGATACCGAGGCCAAGGAGGTCACTGTGGACGGCGAGATCGTGCGGCTGACGGCCACGGAATACGGCATCATTGAACACCTCATGAAAAACATGGGGCGGGTGCTCACCACCGGGCAGATTTATGAAGCTGTGTGGAACGAGCCGTCCTATTCCACGGAAAAAACCGTCACCGTGCATATTCGCCGCATCCGGGAAAAAATCGAAATCAATCCCAAAGACCCGAAATATATAAAGGTGGTGTGGGGCATTGGATACAAGATCGACAAAGATTAGATACAGCAACCCTTTCAAGGTTGTTTTGAGCCTTCTGGTTGCGTTTTTGCTGTTTCTGAGCGGGCAATATGCGCTGCTGATTGCCGAAAGCGCGCTTGTTTACGGCATTCCGTACAGCAGTGATTACCGGGACTCCTCCAAATTCTCACGTCTGGTTTCGGATGTGTTTTCTCAGGTCTATCAATATGCGTCCTATGAAACGGAAAATATCAGCCGTGATTCCGAGGGCTTTCAATCCCTGCTGAAAGAACAGGCGTCGGTTATTGAAAAGCAGCGCGCAAAGGCGCACGCGCTGTTTGCCCCGATTGAGTGGCTCCGCGAAAATCCCCCCGTCCAATTCTATGTTGAGGAACTGGGCGTCTATTTAATCAAACAGGATTACGAGCGCTTTTTACGAAACAAGGAAGACGCTTTAAACGATGAGGTGTTTCCATACACGACGGAATACGCCGACTCGGAGGACGAGGTTTACAGCCCGTCTTCCGCCGCCGCGGAAGTGAACGCCCCGGAAACGGCAGCGGTTGAAAAAATACCGGGCGCGCCGGCGGCCGGCGAAGCGGAAAGCTATGCGAGCCGCTTTCCGAAGGCAAAGTACAACAATATCTGGGATTCTTATATGAAGGACGCACTGTCTCAATTTCTTTCGGGCACAGACGAATACTTTTCAACAAAGCAGGATTCTCTCTCGCTTGCGGTGATTGACGCTTATTTTGACCAAAAAATTACGGATATGCAGGCGTCGAATACGCTTTGGATCGATTATCAAAATAACGCGCAAGCGGCGAAAGACTATCTGGGCAAGGCGGCCAACCTGCGGTTTGCCGCCCTCAACAGGGCGACGAGCAAGGTTTACAGCAATTTTGCGCTTTCTGACGCGAGCGCCGAATCCCTGCTCGCAACCATCTCCGCCGCGGGAAACTGGTATATGTATTACACCGTAGAAAGGGGCTTTGTTTGGAGCCGCAGCCAGCAAAGATGGCCGGTGTCAACGCCTTTTTCTTCAGACGAGAGCGGCGGCCAGCCCTATGCGTTCTATTTCTTTCTGCCCGCGACGCTGACTGAGAACGACTCTTTTTTAAGCTTACAAAACAAGTTTGAATCCCTTCAAACCTCTTTTAACGGCAATGTGACGGGTGCGTTGGTGCTGCTTGCCCTTGCGGCGGCGATCGCCGTTTATCTGATTGTGGCCGCGGGCAGAAAAAGTGACGGCTCCCTTGCGCTGATGGCCGTTGACAAAAGCTATCATGACGTGCATTTTCTGCTTTCTTTCGCCGCCGCCGGGGGGCTGCTGTTTCTGTGCGCGGCGGGGATCGCCAACCTGGAGGATCTGTCGGCCTACCTTGACACGGGCGGCGACACGTTTTTCTACCGTCTGATGCAAACGGGCCTGAGCCTTGCGTTCGCGGCCGCGGGCATGCTGATGCTGGAGTGGTTCATTTCGGCGTCCAGAAATATAAAAAAGGAACATTTTCTCAGGCAGACGCTGTGCTATAAGCTTTTGTGTATCCCCCGGTGGTTTTTTCGCAAGCTGCGAAAACTGTATCGCTTTTTAAAGCAATCGGTTTTCAGCGTTTTTTCCGGCGATATGGTCAACCTGAAAAAAAGCGTGCTGCTTGCAGCGGCGGGTTATGTGGGCGGCAACGGCATTCTGGTGCTGTTCACGCTGGCGACCTCTTATCGCGGCTCCGGCTCCTTACTTTTCTGGTTGTTTGTGATCGCCCTGTTCAACGCCATGGTTTTGCTGCTGCTGTTGAAGAGCATCCGGGGGCTTGACCGCATCATGGGCGCCGCGCGCTCCATCCGCAGCGGCGAACTGAACACCGCTTTAAACATGAGCGAAATTCCGTCATGGCTGCGCCCCTTTACAAAAGATATCCTTGACAATCAGGAGGGGCTGCGCAACGCGGTGGCGGACGCCATCAAAAACGAACGCATGAAGGCGGAGTTGATCACGAATGTCTCGCACGACCTGAAAACACCCCTGACCTCGATTGTTTCCTATGTTTCGCTGCTCAAAAAGTGCGACATCGAGGACGAGGACGCGCAGAAGTATGTGGCCGTGCTTGACGAAAAGGCCGAGCGAATGAAACGGCTGATCGAGGACCTTGTGGAAGCGTCAAAGGCCTCCACGGGCAACATCCCCCTGAATCTGGTGCATGTGAACCTTTATGAGCTCGCGGTGCAGGCCATCGGCGAGAACAGCGACGACCTGGAGGCAAAGGGAATCGACTGCCGCATTCACGACCCCGAGGGACTTGTGGTTGTGCTCGGCGACAGCCAGCGCACCTGGCGCGTTATCGATAACCTGTTTTCAAACGCCAAAAAATATGCCATGCAGGGCACGAGGATTTATATTGAGGTCAAGGCCGAAAACGGCTACGGCGTGTTCACCATGAAAAATATTTCAAAGAACGCGCTCAATATTCCCGCCGAGGAGTTGACCCAGCGTTTCGTGCGCGGGGACGAGGCGCGCGGCGGCGAGGGCAGCGGGCTCGGGCTTTCGATCGCAAAAAGCCTGTGCGAGCTGCAGAAGGGCGCGTTTGATATAGAGATCGACGGCGACCTGTTCAAGGCGATCGTGCGCCTGCCGCTGGTATAATGAAAAATATAGAGTAGAAACCAGACGCAAAATGGCAGTTCCATTTTGCGTCTGGTTTTGTGTATGCCTGTAAACACGCTTTTTTAATTCATCCAGTCAAATGGTTTGTAAAAATGAATCGGAAGTGATATAATATGGGGCGGATAACGTTCAGAAAACGGACAATTAAGTCACGCACCTTCCGTTCAACAGGTTAAGGCATGTGCAAACAAGCTGATTTTCAGTATACCTTTTAAATAATAAAGTTCTGTGAGGCCTGAAATCATGGGAATAATAAGACTGAAAAATTTCTTAATGTTGCTGTTGTCGACACTCATTTTGGGCGTTTTGATGGGCGGCGCATCGGCGGCGTTTTTGACGCTGCTTGAATGGGTGACGGCCGCGCGGGAACAACATCTGTTTTTGGTGGCGTTTCTTCCGGCGGTGGGCGTGTTGACCGCCTTTGTATATCATAAGTTCGGAAAAAACTCGCAGCGGGGGAATAACTTAATTATTGACAGTGTCCATAAGCAAGCGCACGTTCCGTTCAGGATGGCTTTCTTTACATTCACTTTCACAATACTGACCCATCTTACAGGCGGCTCTGTCGGGCGCGAAGGTACGGCGGTGCAAATCGGCGGAACGCTTGCCAACAAAATTGGAAATTTTTTTAAGCTGAATGAAAAAATGAAACCCATTTTCATCCTGTCGGGTATCAGCGCGGGCTTTGGCTCCGTGTTCGGCACCCCGTTAGCCGGCGCTTTTTTTGGCATGGAGATGTGTTTCATCGGCAAACTCAGCTATGAAGCGCTGCTTCCCTGCTTTATTACGTCCTTCACGGCGGATTATGTCACGCGTCTTTTCGGCGTTTCCCATGCTGCGTATGAAATACAGGCCGTACCGGCCATAAGCTTATATAATATTGCGGTCGTTATAGCGGCCTCCTGTGTTTTCGGCCTTACAGGCAGGCTCTTTGCTGTATCGGTGCATAAACTAAAAGGACTGTATGCTAAACTCATGAAACAGTATGCGCTGCGGGCGTTTGCCGGAAGCCTGATTGTATTGGCCGTCATGTTTTCTTTTAACACGGTCAAATACGACGGGCTGAGCACCTGGATGATCAGCGCGGGATTTCGCGGCGAGGTTCACTTTTTTGACCCCGTTCTCAAATTTGTTATGACGGTATTGTCGCTGGGGGCGGGATTTCAGGGCGGGGAAGTGACTCCGCTGTTTGATATGGGCGCCTCGCTGGGGGGATTGATCGGGCAGGCGGCTCATGTTTCGCCTTCCCTGCTTGCCGCTTTGGGGTTGATTTCGGTATTCGGCTGTGCCGCGAATACTCCTTTGACCACCATCATGCTTGGAATTGAATTATTCGGCGCGGCCGCAATGCCTTATTATGTTGTCGCCGCGCTTATCAGTTATTATGTCTCGGGGCATAACGGCATCTATTCATCACAATTGATTCATACCAGTAAATACCACCGCCAGGAGCACGCAGGGCAAACATTAGAGACGGTAGGCAATCGGAGCCTTCTGGATTTGCTGCGAAAACACAGGCGAGGCGGGCATTATTCAGATGAATAAAAAAACCGGCCGCCGGCATGAACCGGCCACCGGTTTCTTTAATTGTATTCTGGATAATAAAAAATCAAGACTTTCAGCCGTTTTCATCTAAACTTATAAAACATAAAAGGGGATTATTTCGTATCTGCAGCAGAGCGCTGTGCCCCGGCCGGCAGCCCGGTTTTTTATTTTAACTGCTTCGCAAACGCTTTGGCTGTGTTTTTTGCCTCATCCATCTCCCGCTCCGAAGGCACAAACTGCGCTCTAACCGGCTGCTTGAACACCTGCATGCGCAGCCCCTGCAGTCTTGCGGTGATGTTCGGAACCGCCTCGCCGCTCCAGCCGAACGACCCGAACACGAGCGCGGGCCGTTTTTTGCAGTTGATGGCGTCCACATGCGAAAGCAACTCCCAAACGGGGGGTACCGCATCGGCGTTGATTGTGGGCGAGCCGACGGCAAACGCGTCGCTGCCGTTGAGCTTTTCCTGCATACAGGACATGGAGTGTTCATTGAGGTCAAAAATCTCCACGTCCGCCTCAGGCAGCACAGAGGAAATACCCTCCTGAATGGCGGATGCAAGAAGCCCCGAGTTGCCGTAGGCCGAACAATAGAAAACAGGGATTTGCAGTTTTTCTTTTGCAGAGGCGGCGCTCCATTCATAATATTTTTCAATTACATAGGGCAGCAAAACATTCTTTGTCAGCACCGGGCCGTGGCTCGTGCAGGCAAAGGCGATGTCAAGGTCTTTGATTTTTTCAAGCCCTTTTTGCACATAGGGCACAAACGGGGCAAAGATCGCGTCATAATACCCCTTGAGCGCTTCCTTATATTTCTTTTCATAGACCACATTATAATCAAAGGTATAGGGTTCGCAGAAATGCGCTCCCAAAAAGTCGCAGGAGAACAGTATGCCGTCTTCTTCCATCCATGTGAACATGGAGTCAGGCCAATGCAGAAACGGCGCGTTGATAAAGCGCAGCGTACGCCCGCCGAGCGGGAGCGTATCCCTGTCTTTGGCAACCTGAATGGGCAAATCTGTGCGGTTTGTGATGTTCTTGAGATAAATCGAACCGGCCTGGCTCACCATAATTTGAGCCTTTGGGCAAAGCTCCAGCAGCCGGCGCAGCGCGCCCGAATGGTCCGGCTCGCAGTGATTCAGAATAATATAATCAATCTCGGCAGGGTCGCAGACTTCTTTTATGTTATCGACATACTGATCAAAAAATGTCAAATGGCAGGTTTCAATCAGCGCCGTTTTTTCGCCGCCGCGGACAATATAGGAGTTGTAGCTTGTCCCATATTCGGTTTTCATAACAACGTCAAAAATGCGCATGGCAGGGTTTAAGGTGCCAACCGAATAGACGCCGTCAATAATTTTTGTTGCAGGCATGAAATCACTCCCAGTTTCATATATAATATCAGCAGGGCGGCAAACGGCCATATCTGTGCCGCACACAAAAGGAGCAGCCTCAATTGTTTTTGCCTTCGCCTCTCCTCATTGGCGGCTGCCGCAGAAAAAGGCTTTTGGACATTTCACCGCATTGCTGTAATACGAATCCGGGTTAGAAATGCAGATGAAACTTTGCTCAAAACCGCATAGATAAAAGCCCTACCCGATTTTGTGTGCATTTTATAAACCGGTTTTCGTATAAAGATAATTTACCATATTCTTATGCAGGATGCAACGATTGCCGCACGATTTGTTATTTTGGATGAAAACCGGGCGAAAAAGGGCGTTTCTCTTGACAAAACACAGCAGATTCATTATACTTATTTCTGCTGAAAAAAGACATTGCGTATAAAACAGTTTGCTTTTTTGTGTTCCCCACCCTCCCGGCAAACTGTGTTTGCTCCGTAATTTTGCAGGGCCCTTGGAAAATTCTTCAATTTGAAATGTATTTCTGAAAACCGTTTCTGAGCATGTGCGTAAATGCGTAAAATAGAATACCATCGGGATGTGGCGAAGTTTGGTATCGCGCTTGGTTTGGGAGCGTGAGAGCGGTTCCGCGCCCTTGTAGAGCACAAAGCTAAGAAAGCCATATTTCAAGCCACTTCTAGGAGGTTTGTAAAATCGAAAATCCGGCGCAAAAATATGTTTGACCATAGTTTTGACCACTTTTGGAGTGAGAATTGAATACCATCGGGACATAGCTCAGTTTGGTAGAGTGCTTGGTTTGGGACCAAGATGCCGCAGGTTCGAATCCTGTTGTCCCGACCAGTCGGAGTGTTCTAACAGCATTTGAGAATGTTGTTAGGGCGCTCCGTTTTTTATGCCGAAATTCTTATGCTCTCGTCTGCGTTTTCGGTGGACGAATAGGTAACGGTTACGCCTTTGCGGGTCTGCATACTGATTTCGCAATTTGGAATCTGCGTGATGTCGGGGATTGCTACCGTGCCTATACCGTTGTAGTGAATTCTTAACCGCTGCCGCCATACGCCGTCCACTTTTTCCGCTTGAAATACCTCTACCCGCTCGATCAACTCGTTCAGCATATATTCGGTCAACTTTTTGGCACGGGCGTATTTTTTTAAAATGTCAAGAAAGATGTCGGCGGTCACGGTCTTGCAATCTTGCTTTTCCAGTTCGGCGCGATAGACCTTAATGCGCTCCGCAAGGGTTTTCTGTTCGTCTGTATACTGTTTTGACATGCGTCCGAAACGTTCGTCATCAATCTTGCCGCTTATGTTGTCCTCGTACATGCGGTTAAATAGCTTGTCAAGCTCCTTGTCGCGGACAAGCATGGAATTTAATTCCCGCTGCTTTCGCGTCCGCTCGGTTGCCTCCGCCTGCCTCGATAACCCGATGGCCGCCTGCATAAAAGCGTCGCCGTGTTGCTTGGCGTATTTGACAAGCCTGCGGATTTCCCCTAACACCACTTGCTCCAGAAAGTCGACGCGGATATAGTGGGTAGAATCGCAGTTTCCGCGGTTGCCTTTGTAGTTGGAACAGTTGAAATAAGTGATGTCGTGGTTTTTCTGATTGAAGTGATACCACAAATTATGTCCGCAGTCAGCGCAAACCACAATGCCGGAAAACATATTTTTTTCGCCGTTATTGGTCTTGCGCTTTCTTGTCGTGCCGCGCTTTGCCTGCACCTTTTCAAAGTCTGCCCGGTCAACGATGGCTTCGTGAACGTTGCGGAAAATCGCCATGTTTTCTTCGCTGTTGGCGATTCGTTTTTTGAGCTTGAAGGATTTTGCGTAGGTTTTGAAATTGACGACATCACCGCAATACTCCTGTAAACTCAAAATTTTTACGATTGTCGAGCTGTTCCACTTGCTTGGACGCTCCGCTGTTTTCAGCCCGCCCCGGCGCAAGCCTTTACTTTGCCAGTAATACATGGGCGTCAGGATTCTGTCGTTGTCCAGAGCGGCGGCGATTTGCTCGGTGCCGTAACCGCTCAGTGTCATATTGAAAATCCTGCGAACCACAGCAGCTGACTCCGGGTCGATGATCCACCGCTTGGGATTGTCGGGGTCTTTCGTGTAGCCATAGGGTGGCGGGGATAACGGTTCGCCGGCGTTGCCTTTGACGACGTTGGTTAGCTTGCGTTTCTTGGAAATATCGCGCGCGTACCATTCGTTCATCAAATTTCTAAACGGGGTAAATTCGTCCTCGCCTTCCGCGCTGTCCAGTCCCTCGGCAACCGCTATCAGCCGGATGTCGTTTTCGGGGAAAAATTCCTCGATATACAAGTCCATGCGGATGTGGTCGCGTCCTAACCGGGATAAATCCTTTACCATCACCGCGCCGATATAGCCCTTTTCCAGTTCGCCGATCATCCGCATAAATTCCTTGCGGTCGCGTTTCGTGCCGGTTATGCCGTCGTCAATGAAGTATAGAATGTTAATGAACCCCATCTTTTTGGCAATGCCGGTCAATAGCTTTTTCTGATTGGTAATACTGTTGCTTTCGTCTGCGTCCTTATCATCACGGCTGATCCGCAGGTAAAGGGCAATGGTTTTGTCGCGCTGACTGATTGCTGTCTGTTTATTTGACTGTTTCAAATTATCCTCCTTCCCGGACAATCAAATAAGCAGTATTTACGGTTTCTATTATACTACAATTGACCGTCCGCGCCAAGCGAAAAGTCGGAGGCAATCAATCTTTTCCGACTTTTTCCCCGCCGTTGTTCATAATGATTTTCAGCAGAATTTCGCCCATGCTCTCATGGGCCTGTTCGTTATAAACCGGTTCAACGACAAATTCCCGTCCCTCTACTGTGTAGGTAACGGGAGCGGTTAAGTCGCCGCCGTTTTGATTTTGCGCTGTCCGCATCATAAAAACAACCCCTTCCTTTCTTGAAATACCTGATTAACAGTACATGAATGCGGCGGGGCATAGGGATACCCCGCCGCATGGTATCTACCGTTAATATGAATTCATATGTGCTGTATTTGCCGCTCGCCCCCCAACACAGGGAATATCCCGGACGGCGGTTAGCATCACCGCCTCATTGGAATCTCACCACCCCCAGGTTCTCTGCGGGCTACCCCCATTGCCTGCGACGGCTCACGATGTGTTCATCGCTTCAACGCTCGGACTGTGGCTGGGCAGAAGTATCATTATAGCCTGCATGGGTTATGGCCGGAACGGAGGAGCTGCCCTCCGCGTTTGGCATTCGGTATGTATCGCTCGCGCCTTAGATGCGATCTGTTTTGCCCGCTTTATGAGAACGGGAGGCGGTCTTGGCGTACCTGCCGGACGGCTTTTCCTTTCGGGATCATGCAGGGAATGTATCCGGGTTACTGGATATTCAATTTTCAAAGAGCAAAGGGACGGTAACCGGTATGGTCGATTTACCCTCCCACTATTCTATTGGGAACTAAAATGGTCTTTTGGCGGATTTAATCTTGAAAAAAATCAAATATTTTTTTCAAAATGCGGTTTTTGCGGCCACAGATGGTCCTGCGCGGGATTCCCGTCAGGTCCGCGTATTCCTGTTCCGTATGTTTTTCTTCCGACAGATATAAAAACTTGATCATCCGGTACTCGTCTTCCGTCAGAATCGAAAGCGCCTGCCGCAGTATAGACGGCTCCGATGCTTTGAGGCAGGCTGCTTCAACGTCTGTTTCCATGTCCGCAACACATTCCTCGCCGAAACAACCGTCATCCGTTTCCAGCGCGTGATACGAAACGACAGAAATGCCGTCCGCGCGTTCTCGCAGGTAATCGCCGCGGTCCTTTTCCCTGCGCCATTTCACGTATTCGCTTTTGCTTGCCTCTATGACAATCGTGTTATCGCCGCTGTCCTCCGGCAATTCCGGAAGCTTGATGAAATGTCTGCCTTTTGCCTCCGGTGTTTGCAGGAACGCGTAAAACGCCCTGCCGGAAAGTTGGACCCACGCAGGGATTCCATCCGAGTCAGCGGGCCCTTTCCGAATCAGGTAGATTTTGCCCATATTTTCACCTCCTTTCGCCCAAAATGGGGAAAGGAGACGCTACGGGTATTTCGCGACATCGCATCGCCAGAGTTTACGCATGACAAGCCCCTTCTCTCAGTTTGAAAGAGAGAGGGGTTTCACGTCCCGATCCTTTTTTTCACTCTCCCCTCAAATTTTTTTGGAAAATGAAAAAACGCAAAGCGCGGCAAATCAGCCGCGTTTCGCGCTCAGGATCAAACAGGTATTTTGTTTTTGGCATACAAGAAGAAAGAGCCGGACGGTTTGCCGCTTAAAATGCCGTGACCGGCTTTAGTGTGCGGGAGATTCCCGCTTACTATGCGGCGATCAGTGCCGCCGTGTAAATATACTGAACACGTTCAGTCCCCCATCGAAAGAAGATGTAGCGCGGCAGGACGCTCTCTCAAGGTCCCACCGCGCCGGGTATGTGCCCGCGGGAAAAGAGAAGAAAGCCGCGGGCCTGTAACTCCGGGAACCCGCCGCGAAAACGAACCGGCAAAGTCCCGGAAAGAGGACAGCTTATTCAAACCGCCCGTCCGGATGGTTCGCATATCAAATCAGGCTCAGGACGGGCGTATGCTTGTATGTATATATATCCGTATAAAAGTAGTTTACTCTCCCGCAGCCAAAGCCGGCGCGGCAGTTTCCTTTTCCCTGTAATACGCTTCCAGAAAGGGTTCGTAGATTTCTTTCTCAGCCCGTTTCCGCGCTTCGGATGCTTCATCAACAGTGTCATACTGCCCTAAGTAAATCTGTTTCTTCTGGAAGCCGATGACCGCCCGCCATTTTTGGTCCCTTGCGTTCCAATAGACACCGCGGACGCCGCTGGAGCTCTTAACGGTTGGTTTTCTGGATTGCAGCCTTTCAATGCAGGTGTTGTCTACAAGATGGAGCGCTTTCTTTATATTGGCCGTGCTGATTTCCGATTGCAGGCACCCGCAGCTTGTATTTATTCCGCTTACCTTCAAGCTGCTGTGCGAACGGTATGTAAGCTTCCCGCAATCGCAGCGGCATTTCCACATGATCGCGTTGCCGTCCCGCCTGTTTGTCGGGGACAGGGCTACTACATGCCCAAACCGCTTATTCGTCAGATCGACAGGAGTGACGCCCTGGGAACAGCCGCAGGATGTCACGCGGCCCTGCGCCAGCCACGTGGACGGATACTTCTTTTCCCTGTCGCAGTCGCACAAACATAAATACACGGGTTTTCCTTTTTTGTCGTTTTCCACGCGCCGGAGCACCGTCAGCTTGCCGTATCTGCCGCCGATTGTTATTTTAGACAGGTGATTGATACAGCCGCAGCTTTTCGTGCCCCCGTTTTTCAGGTTGGCGGCGGGAACCAGCTTCTCATTGCCGCAGTCGCAGACACAGCGCCACA
>JAISXG010000057.1 GCA_031270605.1 Oscillospiraceae bacterium
TTCGCAAAACAAGGCAAAAAATTGCAGGAATACTTGCCGTATTGCAAGATTTTTTAACGCAGATTTGCGGAAAAATATCCGTCTTTTGGGCAAGTTGTCATTTTACAAACAAGGCCTAAGATCATGCTCAATAAAAATATAAAATTTTTTATCATTGAAGAGAGGTCTGCGGCGGATGGAACAGCGGCAAAACACGAAGGGCTTGCGGGTGCGTGAACGCCACGCGAATGTGGCGCTGTTTGTTCCCCATGCGGGCTGCCCGCATCAATGCAGCTTTTGCAACCAAAGAGCCATCTCCGGCAAACAAGTCTTGCCGGACGAACAGGACGTGGAGCGGGCGGTGCAAACGGCATTACAAAGCGGCGCAGATCCGAATCATTCTGAAATTGCTTTTTTCGGCGGCAGCTTCACGGCGATTGACCGCGAGTACATGCTGCGGCTGCTGCATGCGGCGGAGCCGTATTGCAGGGCGGGGCATTTTCGGGGCATCCGCATCTCGACCCGGCCCGACTGTGTGAGCGACGGGATGCTCTCGCTGCTCAAAGCCCATTGTGTGACCTCCATTGAGCTGGGGGCGCAGAGCATGTGCGACAGTGTGCTGCAAAAAAACGGGCGCGGGCACACGGCGCAGGATACGCGGGCGGCGTGCGCGCGCATAAAAGCGCACGGCTTTTCACTGGGGCTGCAAATGATGACGGGCCTGCCGGGCGACGACGGCGGCGCGACACATACCGCGCGGGAGCTGATCGCCCTTGCTCCGGACACCGTTCGGATTTATCCCACGGTTGTGTTAAAAGGAACAGACCTTGCAAAGCTATATGCGCGCGGGGAGTATCTGCCGCAAACGCTCGGCGAAGCCGTTTCGCTGTGCGCCGAGTTGCTTTTGCTGTTTCACTCGGCCGGCGTCAAGGTCATTCGCGCGGGGCTGCACTCGGGCGGGGAGGTTGCAAGCGATGTTGTCGCCGGGCCCTACCACCCCGCGTTTCGCGAGTTGTGCGAGGGTGAGATTTATTTTCGCCTTGCGCGTGACGAAATCCTCTCAAGGGACCTTTCGGGTGCGCTGACCATTAAAGTGAATCCCTCAGAACGCTCCAAAATGGCCGGGCAGAAGCGCAAAAATCTCCTGCGCCTGCGGGAACTGGGCGCGGACTGCCGTGTTGCCGGCAACAGCGCTCTTGATAAATATGAAATTATGATCCATTTATAAATGCAAAACAAAGAATACGGGGTATTTTGATGTATCTGAAATCACTTGAAATTCAAGGCTTCAAATCCTTTCCTGACAAAACGGTGCTCACCTTCAACCGCGGCATGACGGCGGTCGTGGGCCCCAACGGGTCGGGCAAAAGCAATATATCAGACGCCATTCGCTGGGTGCTGGGCGAGCAGTCCTCACGCTCGCTGCGCAGCACCAGGATGGAGGACGTTATTTTCAGCGGCACGAGCGTGCGCCGCCCGCAGGGGTTTGCCGAAGTGACGCTGAGGCTTGACAACACGGACCGCAGCCTTGACTATGACGGCGGCACCGTGGCCGTGACCCGCCGCTATTTCCGCTCGGGCGAGAGCGAATACCTCATCAACGGCAAAACCGTGCGGTTGCGCGACGTGCATGAGGTTTTTATGGACACGGGCCTCGGGCGCGACGGCTACTCGATGGTCAGCCAGGGGCGCATAGAGGATATCGTTTCGTCAAAGTCGAACGAACGGCGCGAAATGTTTGAAGAGGCCGTGGGTATCTCCCATTACCGCTACCGCCGTGCGGACGCGCTGCGCCGCCTTTCACAGGCGGAAGAAAACCTCCTGCGTTTACGTGACATTCTTTCCGAGCTGGAGGGGCGTGTCGGGCCGCTGAAAACCCAAAGCGAAAAGGCCGAAAAATTTCTCGTGTATGCCGCCGAAAAAAAGGATTTGGAAATTGCTCTGTGGCTGCACAATTTTGAAAAGGCCGCGCAGTCCCTGCGCGAGCAGAGCAACCGCGTGACGGTCGTTGAGCTGCAATATCAAGAGGCGGCGCAGGAGCTCGAGCGGATCTATGCCGAAAGCGAGCAGGCAACCGATCAGGCGCGGCGAATCACGTTTCGGATTGAGGATATTCAGCGGCAGGCCGCCGTGTTTGAAGAGCAGGCCGCGATGGTGGAGGCCGCCGTTGCGGTCGACCGCAATTCAATTTTACATAACAATGAAGCAATCGAACGCTATGAAAAAGATAAAACGGCCGAGGACGACACCGAAAAGCACCTTGATGAGCGCATAGAAGCCGCCGCCGCCCGCATCACAGAGCTTGAGGGGCAGATTCAGCGGCGGCAGCACGAACTGCGGCAGGCCGCGCAGAATCTTGAGGCGCTGCGCACCTCGGGCGAGCAGTTTTCAGACGAGCTCACAAGGCATATGAAGCGGCAGTCTGAGCTGTTCGCCGCCCTCTCAGAGAAAAAAATCGAGCTCACAAGTTGCGCCGCGTCCATTGAGGAAATCGGTGCGCGCGCCGGGACGCTGGACGCGGCCATTGCCGAAAAGGCGGAGGAGGCCGAATCCATCCGCGAAAAGGCGGCTTTTTTGGAGAAAAAGCGCAAAGAGCAGGAGGAGGAGCTCCTCTCACTCTCAAACGAAATTGCGGGTGTTGAAATGAAGGTGCGCTCCCGCACCGAAAAAGAGGAACGCCTGCGGCAGGAATGGCAGTCGCTGAAAATCAAAATCGAGCAAAAACACTCGCGCGCGCGTCTGCTCGATGAGATGGAAAAGAATATGGAGGGCTACACGGGCAGCGTCAAAGCCGTTATGCGTGAGTCGCGGCGCGGCACGCTGCGGGGCCTCCACGGCGCGCTGTCGCAGCTCATCAGCGTGCAGAACGACTATGCCTGCGCCATTGAAACGGCCCTCGGCGCGGCGATTCAAAATATTGTGACCGAAAACGAGGGCGACGCAAAGCGCGCGATGTATTTTCTGCGCGACAGCAACGCCGGCAGGGCAACCTTTCTGCCCCTTTCATCCATTCGCGCGAGAAGCCTTGACGAGCGAGGGCTTGACGATTGCTACGGCTATGTCAACGTGGCCTCCGCGCTTGTGGCGACAGAGCCGAAATATGCGGACATCATCAAATCCCTGCTGGGCAAAACCGTGATTGTGGAGGACATTGACTGCGCCGTCGCCATCTCAAAAAAATATGCCCACCGCTTTAAAATCGTCACACTTGACGGGCAGGTCATCAACGCAGGCGGTTCCATGACCGGCGGCTCACGCGTGCAGAGCAGCGGTTTTTTGAGCCGTTCGAATGAAATCGAAGCGCTGCAAAAAGACATTGCAAAGAGTGAGGCCGGGCTTGCGCGCCTTGCGGCGGAGCACAAGGCGGCCGCCGAAGACCTTGCGGCGCAGCAGGCGGTGCTTGGGGGCGCGAATGCCCAGAAGCAGACAGTTGCCGAAGACAAAATGCGCACCGAAAGCGCCCTTTCGCTGGTGTCGGGGCAGCTGCTCGACTGCGAAGAGCAGGCAAAACGGCTGAAAGAAGAACAGATGTCCGCGTCCTCGCGCATACAGGCACTTGCACAAACAAAGCAGAAAGCCGAACAGGCGGCAGAGGCGCTTTCCGCGGAGCTTGCCGCCGCCGGGGAGCGTATTGAACAGCTTGGTGAAGGCAAAGAAACGCTGCTGCGGCAAAAAGAGGAGCTTGCGCAAAAAACCGCCGAGGTCAGTGTGGCCATCGCCGAAATCACAAAAGAGATCGAGGCGCAGAAAGAATCCCTTGAGAGCCTTGTGCGCCGAAAAGAGAGCCATTCGGGGCGGTTGGGTGAAATTAACGCCGCCATTACCGAAATTCAAGAGAAAAATAAGGTTCTTGAAGAAAAAATGAAACAGGCGCAGCAGGCGTGTGACGTTTTGCGCGGGCAGGCGGCAGGTGTGCGCGCCGAAATCGAAGCACTGGTGCGGGAACGGGAATCCCACGAACAGCGATCCTCTTCTCTGCGCGCCAAAGAGCGTGAAAAAACAGAGGAGCACGCAAAGCTCGGGCAGGAGCTGGCCCGTTTGGGTGAGCGGTTGGAGTCGCTCAAAAAAGAGCAGGAGGACGTTGAGAAACGGCTCTATGAGGAATATCAGCTCACGCGCCGCGAGGCGGAGGGCATGGAGCTGCGCATTGAGTCCCCCGCCGGGGCAAACAAGCGCCTTGCCGAACTCAAAAGCGCCATCCGCTCTCTGGGCAGCGTGAATGTGGGCGCGATCGAGGAATATAAAGAGGTCGCGGAGCGATTTGCATTCATGAGTACGCAGGTGGGCGATACCGAAAAGTCCAAAAAAGAGCTGTTAAAGCTGATTGACGAGCTGACAGAGAAAATGGCGACCCGCTTTCGCGAGCAGTTTCAGAAAATCAATGAAAACTTCAAAACCAGCTTCGTGCAGCTCTTTAGCGGCGGCGACGCGGAGCTTGTGCTTGAGGATGAGAGCAATATTTTGGAGTGCGGCATCGAAATCAAGGCGCAGCCGCCGGGCAAAAACGTCAAATCCATCAGCTTGCTTTCGGGCGGCGAAAAGGGGCTTTGCGCCATCGCGCTGCTGTTTGCCATGCTCAACCTGACGCCCGCGCCGTTTTGTGTGTATGACGAGGTCGAGGCCGCGCTGGACGACGTGAACGTGGTGCGCTACGCGAGCTTTGTGCGCAAAATGGCGAAGAACACCCAGTTTATTCTCATCACGCATCGCCGCGGCACTATGGAGGAGGCGGACATGCTCTATGGCGTGACCATGCAGGAGGAGGGCGTCTCAAAGCTCTTGGAACTGAAAACGGCGGAGATGGTCAAAAAACTGGGGCTGGAAGCGTGATTTTTGAAGAAAATGCATTCTTTCAGCATTTTTGGCAATTCTGAACAAAAGGGCGGTTGTTTATGTTATTGGAAATCACACCCGCATATGAAATGCTTGCATCCGTGCGAACGCTGTTTTTGGAATATGCCGAACTGCTGAACGCGGATTTGTCTTTTCAGCAGTTTGAAGAGGAGCTCGCGGCTTTGCCCGGGGCGTATGCCCTGCCCCGGGGGCGGCTTTATGCGGCTTTTTCTGATGGCCAATTGGCCGGGTGTGCCGCCCTGCGCCCGTTTGATGAAACCTGTTGCGAGATGAAACGTCTGTACGTTCGCGAGCAGTTCCGGGGAGAGCAAATCGGAAAAACACTTGCCGGGCATTTGATCGCCGACGCGCGGGAAATGGGCTGTGAGGCCATGCTGCTGGACACGCTTTCGTCCCTGCAAAGCGGTGTGCGCTTGTATAAAAAGCTTGGGTTTTATGAGATTCCCCCCTATCGCCACAACCCGCTGCCCGGGGCGCTGTTTTTTCGCTTGGATTTGTAACAGGAACGGTTAAAATCAGCCTTTTTGTATTGTGAAATTGCTTTACGGTAAAAGCGGTTGCAAATATACCGGTTTGTGGTTATAATATTTAAAATGTTTTTTTATTTGTGTTTTAGATTTGTTTGAGCGGACTCAAACAGGATATCAGAGATTGTTTTATCATTTGGGAGTTGGTAAGTTTGGCGTTGCGAAGCAAGTTCGGCTTTGGTTTGAAAAAGACAAGGGACAAGATGTCGAAGGATATGCAGCAGATGCTGGATTCTTTCGATTCGTTTAATGAGGATCTGTATTCCGAGCTCGAAGAGCTTCTGGTAATGGGCGACGTGGGTGTGCAGACGGCGCTCGACATCGTTTCAGAGCTGCGTGAACGGGTAAGAAAAGAGAAAATCAAAAAGCCGGACGAAGTGAAGAACGAAATCAAAGAAATCGTTGCCGAAATGCGGGAGGGCGGCGAGGATATGGGGCTTGTGACCGTCCCTTCGATCCTGCTCGTTATCGGCGTGAACGGCGCGGGCAAAACCACCACCATCGGCAAGCTCGCGAGCATGTATAAAAGCCAGGGCAAAAAGGTCATCTTAGGCGCGGCGGACACGTTCCGTGCGGCGGCGATCGACCAGCTTGCCGTCTGGGCGGACCGCGCGGGAGTGGAAATTATCCGCCACAAAGAGGGCGCGGACCCGTCAGCCGTGATTTTTGACACGATTGCGGCGGGCAAATCGCGCGAGGCGGACATCATTATCTGCGACACCGCGGGCCGTCTTCATAACAAAAAGCATCTGATGGAAGAGCTCACGAAAATGTACCGCATCATTGATAAAGAGCTGCCGTATTCAGACCGCGAGGTTTTGCTTGTGCTGGACGCGACCACAGGCCAAAACGGCGTGAATCAGGCGCGCGACTTTATGAAAACCGCCGAAATCACCGGCATCGTGCTCACGAAACTGGACAGCACGGCAAAGGGCGGCGTGGTGCTCTCTATTAAAAATGAGCTGAAAATCCCCGTAAAATTTATCGGCGTGGGCGAAAAGATAGACGATTTGCAGCCCTTCGACCCGAAGGTGTTTGCAGAGAGCCTGTTCTTTCCCGTTACTGACGCGCCGCAGGAGGATGAGGATTATTATGAAAAACTCAAAGAAGACAGCGCCCCGCCCGCAGAGCGGGATGAAGCGATTGACGCTCAGGCTCTTGCGGACGCTCTGGAAGCTATGTTTGAAGTGGTGGAAGAGGCAGAACAGGACGAAGCACGAGATGAATCCCAAGACGAACCCGCTGACGCCCTCGACGAAGAAGCGCCCGCTGACGACGGCGCAGCAGATCAAGCTGGAGTTCCTGAACGTCAACCGCAGCCGCAGGGTGAAGCAATAGACGGGCCTGAGAGTGTGGAAGAGGCCGGCGCACCGGTTGCGGAAAATATTCCTGTTGAGGAGCCAGCCCTTGAGCCGGAAATCGAACCTGAACAGGAAGAATTTCCGGAGCGGCCGGAAAAACGGAAAACAGAAGAGCCCAAAAAGAAAAAAAGCTTCTTCGGCGGCTTATTCGGTAAAAAATAGATGAATCGCTTCAAAATCAAGGATTTTGAAGCATTGGAAGAATGCTGACGGGGCTGAAACCCCGTCTGTCGCGGCTTTGCCCGCGCCACCGCATTCTTGATATAGATTCAAAATGCTTGATTATGATATAAGGAAGATTGGTTTGGATTTTTTAATCGCGACCCATAATATAAATAAGCGTGACGAGCTGCAAAGAATTCTGCAGCCGCTGGGTATTTCGGTGCGCACTGCGGACGAATTGGGCGTCACCCTGCGTGAGGTGGACGAAACCGGTGCCACCTTTGAAGAAAATGCCGCCTTAAAGGCGCGCGGCGGGTGCGCTGACAGCGGCCTGCCCTGTATCGCCGACGATTCCGGCCTTGAAGTGGACGCGCTCGGCGGCCGTCCGGGCGTGCACACGGCGCGGTACGGCGGCGGGGAGCAGGACTATGAAAAAAAGATGGCCTTGCTGCTCAATGAACTAAAAGATGTGCCGGAGGGGGAGCGCACCGCACGCTTTGTGAGCGTGATTTGCTGTACCTTCCCTGACGGGCGGGAGTTTTGTGTGCGCGGTGTCTGCGAAGGTGCAATCGGTCTTTCGGTCAGCGGCAACGGCGGTTTTGGATTTGACCCGTGTTTTTATGTGGGCGGCAAAAGCTTTGCGGACTGCACGGCCGCAGAAAAAGACGCTATCAGCCACCGCGGCAACGCCCTGCGGGCGCTTGTGAACGAGCTGCCGCAATACTTCTCAAATGAACCGCTCCCCGCCGCAGAGACTGCGAGGTATCGGGCTTAATGGTACGCCTCAAGAAGCGCGGTATTTACCGGGGTTCATAATAAATAATTATTGGGCTTTGATTGTGAAAATATAAGGAGAAATAGTATGACAAGTAAAGAAAGAGCCGCGTTAAAGGCGCAGGCAAACGGCATAGAGGCGCTGTTTCAGGTCGGCAAGGGCGGCGTTTCAGACGCGTTGATCGCGCAGGTGAACGATGTGTTTGCAACGCGGGAGCTGATCAAGCTGAAGGTGCTGCTCGAAACCGCGCCCGACGTGCCGAAAGCCATCGCAAACGAAATCGCGGCGGCGACGGGCGCGGAGATCGTGCAGGTCATTGGCGGCGCAATGATTTTTTATAAATACAACGCTAAACTGCATGAAGACAAGAGCAAGCAATACGAAAAGCCCATTGCGGTCAAGGTCATAGCGAAAAAGAAAAAGGCCGCGCCCAAAAAGCCCGGCACCGCAAACCGCCCCAACAGCAAAAAGCGGTTTCAGTTTACTATTAAAGACAGCAAAGATTTAAAACGCCCGCGCTGAGGGCTGCAAACGGCAAGCAATGTAGATACGTTCAAACCGGTAGAATCCTTGGCTTGAAATTATCTTTTTATAAGGCACTTGATTCGTCGTAATTTCAAATTTAGAGCAAATCCTGTTCAAAGATGTTTTAGGCAATATATCGGGTTCCCTTCCATAAAATAATCAATTGTAGGAGGATGCTTTATGTTTTTTTTCAGCAATGCGTTTCTCTCGTTCAAGCGTGCCATGGGCGTGTTTATGGTTTGGGTTTTGAGCCTTGGTTATTCCTTGGGATTCAGCACGGATTTTCAGGGGGTCTATTATGACCGTTCGTCTGTGGTGGCCTACAGTTTCTACGATTCCACACGCAAGGTCGGCATCAATGAATATCTCGAAAAAACAGCGGACTACGACATTTATCTTGCCCGCAATGAAACGGAAGCCTGCCAGATCGTTCTGCGTTCCAAATTCAACAGCACCTCAAGAAAATACAGTGTTGAATTTACGGATTTTACAAATGAGAACGGGGATGTGCTGGAATCAACGGTGTATGAAGAGCAGTACATCACCTGCGTGAGCAATAAAAACTACGGTACTTATCCGGACGCGCTTGTGCCGTTTCTGAGCGGCAAGCAATATACCCTCAGCTCGCAGATCAACTGGCCGTTTTATATTCAGGCGCGTGCCGACGAAACGACTCCCGCCGGTAAATACGCCGCGCAGGTCGTCGTCAAGAGCCTGCATGACGACAAGGTGCAGCTGGTCGCGGACGTGACCGCCACGGTTTGGGATTTTGCCCTGCCCGAAACCCCCGCAATGGACACAGCTTTCGGGCTTGGGCGAGGGAATATTGTAAAAGCGCACCACGCAGCCGATGATCCGGAGCGCGCGCAGGCGCTGTATGAGCAGTATTATGAATTTATGCTGGATCATAAAATTTCGCCGTATACCCTGCCTGTTGATATTCTTTCGGACGAGGCCGACGCGTACATGAGCGACCCGCGCGTCAAATCCTTCATCATTCCTTACCCCGGCGACGACGTGCTGCTGCAGGAATATTATCAAAAGGTGCAGTCAAATCCGGAGTGGGCGAAAAAGGGGTATTTTTATCCGATCGACGAGCCGTGGAACCTGACGGACTATGCGCGCTATACCGCGATCACCGACCGCCTTGACAGGCTCTGCCCGGGTTATAATATGGTCACGCCCTTCACAGGCGTGAGCTTCAAAGAAAACGGAACGACCTACTACGGCGCGTATCTGCAAGCGAAAAGCAACATTGTGTGCCCGATCTCTTCCAATTTCAGCAACAAGGACTTTTTGATGCAGATGGATGAACGCCGTGCCGACGGCTCAAAAATCTGGTGGTATATCTGCTGCGCCCCGAACCCGAAAACGAAGTATGCCAATATTTTCACGCAAAGCGAGGGCATAGAGGGCCGGCTGCTGATGTGGCAGCAGAAAAAGCTGAATGTGACCGGCCTGCTGTATTGGGACACGACCTATTGGAACGATGTCACCTCTCCCTGGGCCAGCGCGTGGACAACACCGTGGACAGGCAACGACACCTTCGGCGACGGCTCGCTGCTGTATCCCGGGCAGGACGGCCCGGTGGCCTCGCTGCGGCTGGAATATGTTTCTGACGGCATTGAGGATTTTGAATATCTGACGATTGCCGAGCGCCTGTTCGGCAGTGAGTATGTCGCTAAAAAGATCGCCGAGGTGACGAACACGCTGGAGGATTATACGCGTAACGATTCCGTTCTGGCAAATGTTCGCGTTGCGGTCGGCAACGATATTGCGGCGGCTCTTTCCGAATAAAAAGGTCATTGTCTTTTTGCTTTGCGACAGGAACCGGCAAAAATGCAAATCTTTTATAAGAACCTTTCCATAGCCAAACCACTTGAAAGCAAACGCGTCTTTGAGTTGTTTTTCAAATGGTTTGGCTATAATTGCAGTTTCGGAAAGCGTTCTTGCCAGCTTTTTTAGAGGGTATCTTTTTTCGGATTAAATTGTTTTCTTTTAAACTTTTAAAAAATGCTTGACAAATTGCAGTAATTGGGGTAAAGTATTATACTGCATTATAATGGATAAGTGTAGCCTTTCGCGTGTTTATACTATTTATATTGTAATGTTTTCTTTCAGTATAGCGAAAAACCGACAGCGGCTGGCAAGGGGTGCGAATCCCTCGGCATTTTGCCTAAAAATCCTTGCGGATCCAGCCTTTTTGGTGTAAAAAAAGCTTTGCGCCGTTTGCGGCGGTTTGGTTTTTCGGTGAATGCTGTGCGGTTTGCTGCACAAAAGCGCCCGTGAAATGTCTTTGTGTTAAGCGGCGCGATATGTATCAAAATGAACGGAGTGATTAGCCTTGGTAAAAGTGAAACCTGTTGCAAGAGGTAAGACTACCCGCATGAGTTTTGGGCGAATCAATGAGGTTATGGAAATGCCCAACCTGATTGAGGTGCAAAAAAACTCATACCAATGGTTTCTGGATGTCGGCATGAAAGAGGTGTTCAAGGACATTTCTGAGATTACGGATTTTTCCGGGAATCTGGTTCTTGAGTTTGTGGACTACCGAATGGAAGCAACTCCAAAGTATACCATTAAAGAGTGCAAAGAGAGAGATGCCACCTATTCCACTCCGATGCGCGTGACCGCAAGGCTTTTGAATAAAGAAACAGGCGAAATCAAAGAGAATGAAGTTTATATGGGCGAGTTCCCGCTCATGACCGAGCGCGGCACGTTTGTGATCAACGGCGCCGAGCGCGTTATTATTTCCCAGTTGGTCCGCTCCCCCGGCATTTATTTCGGCATGAGCAGGGACAAGACCGGCAAGAAGCTGTTTTCATCCACAGTCATCCCGAACCGCGGTGCCTGGCTTGAATATGAGTCTGACCAGAACGACATTTTTTATGTGCGGATCGACAAAAACAGGAAGCTGCTCATCACCACCTTCATCCGTGCGCTGGGACTGAACTCCAATGAAGAAATCAGCGAGTTTTTCGGCTATGACGAGCGCATCAAAGCCACGCTTGAAAAAGACACGACCAAAAATTCAGCCGAAGCGCTGCTCGAGGTTTATAAACGGCTTCGCCCCGGCGAGCCCCCCACGCTCGACACCGCGCAGGCGCATTTGCAGAGCCTGTTTTTTGACGAGCACCGCTATGACCTGTCACGCGTCGGCCGCTATAAATACAATAAAAAGCTTGCCCTTTCCGACCGCCTGCGCGGCCAAAAGCTCGCGGAGCCCGCAATTTCACCCCTCACGGGCGAAGTTCTTTTTGAGGCCGGCGAGAAAATCGACAAGGCCAAGGCGCAGTTGCTTGAAAAAAGCGGCCTGTCAAGCATTCTTGTGGATGTTGAGGGCAAAGAGGTTAAGATCCTGTCAAACGGCATGGTCGACATTTTTGATTTTGTGAGCGGCCTCACCGAAGAAGAGCTTGAGGCTGCGGGCATCAACGAAAAGGTCAGCTTTAAGGTGCTGCAGGAAATTCTTGACACCACGGACGGCGACCGTGACTCGCTGCTTGAGGCTTTTGCGGCCCGCAGCAACGAGCTTGTTCCCAAAACCATTACGGTTGACGACATTATGGCGTCGATCAATTATATGAACTGCCTTGCCGAAGGCGTCGGGTTCCTTGACGACATTGACCACCTCGGCAACCGGCGCATCCGCTCCGTCGGCGAGCTGCTGCAAAATCAGGTGCGCATCGGCTTCACAAGAATGGAGCGCGTTGTGCGCGAGCGCATGACGCTGCAGGCGCAGGATATGGATAAGGTCACCCCGCAGGCGCTGATCAACATCCGCCCCGTGGTCGCGGCCATCAAAGAGTTTTTCTGTTCCTCACCCCTCTCACAGTTTATGGACCAGCCCAACCCCCTTGCCGAGCTGACACACAAAAGAAGGCTTTCGGCCCTCGGCCCCGGCGGCCTTTCGAGAGACCGCGCGGGCTTTGAGGTGCGCGACGTGCACTACAGCCACTACGGCCGCATGTGCCCGATTGAAACGCCGGAAGGCCCGAACATCGGCTTGATCTCTTATCTTGCCACGTTTGCGAGAATCAACAAATACGGCTTTATCGAAGCGCCGTTCCGCCGGGTTGACAAAGCGACCGGCCGCGTGCTCGACGAAGTGGTTTATATGACCGCCGACGTGGAGGACGAATACTTTGTCGCGCAGGCCAACGAGCCGCTTGACGACGAAGGGCATTTTGGCAGGCCCCGCGTCACGGTGCGTTACCGAGACGAGTTCCGCGAGGTCGAGAGCAAATACGCCGATTTCATGGACGTTTCGCCCAAGATGGTTGTTTCCGTCGCGACGGCGATGATCCCTTTCCTTGAAAACGACGACGCGAACCGCGCCCTTATGGGTTCAAACATGCAGCGGCAGGCCGTGCCGCTTTTGAAAACCGAAGCGCCGATCGTCGGCACGGGCATGGAATACAAAGCCGCCGTGGATTCCGGCGCGGCGATGATTGCCCGCAACGCCGGCGAAATCGTGAAAATTTCCGCCGACAGGATCGACATTTTAACAGAAGCCGGCAAAATCGACCACTATGAGCTGATCAAGTTCATGCGCTCCAACCAGGGCACCTGCATCAACCAGCGCCCGGTCGTGCGCGTCGGGCAGAAGGTCGATGCCCGCGAGGTCATCGCGGACGGCCCCGCGACGGACAACGGCGAGATTTCTCTCGGCAAAAACGTGCTCATCGGCTTTATGACCTGGGAGGGTTATAACTATGAGGACGCCGTGCTGATCAACGAAAAAGTGGTTCGTGACGATGTTTATACCTCCATCCATATAGAAAAATACGAGAGCGAGGCGCGCGACACAAAACTCGGGCCCGAGGAGATCACAAGGGATATTCCGAACGTCGGCGACGACGCGCTCAAGGACCTTGACGAAAACGGCGTGATCCGCATCGGCGCCGAGGTGCATTCGGGCGATATCCTTGTCGGCAAGGTCACCCCCAAGGGCGAAACCGAGCTGACGGCGGAAGAGCGCCTGCTGCGCGCCATCTTCGGCGAGAAGGCGAGAGAGGTGCGCGACACCTCGCTGCGCGTGCCCCACGGCGAATACGGCATCGTGGTGAACGTGGAAGTGTTCACCCGCGCCAACAGCGACGAATTAAGCCCCGGTGTCAATAAGGTCGTGCGCTGCTACATCGCCCAGAAGCGCAAGATCTCGGTGGGCGACAAAATGGCCGGCCGCCACGGCAACAAGGGCGTTGTTTCAAGAATTCTGCCGCAGGAGGATATGCCTTTCCTGCCCGACGGCACGCCGCTTGACATCGTGCTCAATCCTCTGGGCGTTCCCAGCCGAATGAACATCGGCCAGGTGCTTGAGGTTCACCTCGGTTATGCCGCCCGCGCGCTTGGTTGGAAGGTCATGACCCCGGTGTTCGACGGCGCGCATGAAGACGATATTGTGGACGCACTGCAGGAAGCGGGCTTGCGTGAAGACGGCAAGATCGAGCTGTTTGACGGCCGCACCGGCCTCAAGTTCGACAACCCCGTGACCGTAGGCGTCATGTACTTCCTCAAATTGCTCCATTTGGTCGACGATAAGATCCACGCGCGTTCCACCGGCCCCTACTCCCTTGTTACGCAGCAGCCTCTGGGCGGCAAGGCCCAGTTCGGCGGCCAGCGCTTCGGCGAGATGGAGGTCTGGGCTCTCGAAGCCTACGGCGCCGCTTACACCCTGCAGGAGATCCTCACCGTCAAGTCAGACGACGTCGTGGGCCGCGTAAAGACCTATGAGGCGATCGTCAAGGGCCTGAACGTGCCCAAGCCCGGCATTCCCGAATCGTTCAAGGTGCTCATCAAGGAATTGCAGTCCCTCGGTCTTGACATTAATGTGTTGGATGAAAAGAACGAAATCATTGATCTTAAGCAGGACTATGAAGATGAAGAAACAGGCCTTGAGGGCGACATTGACCTTTCGGAAGAATTGCCGGACGACGAAGAAGGCGATGATTTTGAAGAGGCGGACGACGTTGATGAAGAAGACGCTTTCAGCTACAAGAACGACGCCGGCTCCGCTTCCGGTTTTGGGCTTGAAGATGAAAACGGGGACCCGATTGAAGATGATTCAGAGGAACTGTTTGAAGACGAGTTCGCGCTTGAGGACGTGAAGGACGACTCGGCGGACGATGATTTTTAAAATCTTGCCGCAAAGCAAGCTTCCCTGCGGACCTAACTGAAAAGGAGCGGTTTTTGATGCTGAATGAAAGTAATTACAACGAGTTAAACTTCGAATCTATAAAAATCGGGCTCGCCTCCCCCGAAATTATCCGGAGCTGGTCATATGGCGAGGTCAAAAAACCGGAAACCATCAATTACAGGACTTTGAAGCCCGAGCGCGACGGTTTGTTCTGCGAGCGGATTTTCGGGCCGATGAAGGACTGGGAGTGCCACTGCGGCAAATACAAGCGCATCCGTTACCGCGGCAAAACCTGTGAGCGCTGCGGCGTGAAAATCACGAAATCCAAGGTGCGCCGCGAGCGCATGGGCCATATTGAGCTGGCCGCGCCGGTTTCGCACATCTGGTATTTCAAGGGTATCCCCTCAAGGATGGGACTCATTCTTGATATTTCTCCCCGCGACCTTGAAAAGGTGCTGTATTTTGCGAAATACATCGTAATCAACCCCGGCGACACGCCGCTGGCGAAATATCAGATCATCTCAGACAAAGAATATGACGAGATGCTTGAAAAGTTTGACGACGACGAAGCTTTCCGCGCGGGCATGGGAGCGGAGGCAATCCGCGAGCTGCTGGCCGAAATCGACGTTAACAAAATGTGCGACGAGCTGCGCGACGAGCTTGAAAATTCAAGCGGCCAGAAGAAAACGCGCGCGCTCAAGCGCCTTGAGGTCGTGGAGGCGTTCCGCGCTTCCGGCAACAAGCCCGAGTGGATGATTCTGGACGTCGTGCCCGTCATTCCGCCCGACATCCGCCCCATGGTGCAGCTCGAGGGCGGCCGCTTCGCCGCTTCCGACCTCAACGACCTTTACAGAAGGGTCATCAACCGCAACAACCGTCTGCGCAAGCTGCTTGAGCTCGGCGCGCCTGAAATCATCATCCGCAACGAAAAGAGAATGCTTCAGGAGGCTGTGGACGCCCTGATCGACAACGGCCGCCGCGGCAGACCCGTAACAGGCCCCAACAACCGCCCCCTCAAGTCGCTTTCCGACATGCTCAAGGGCAAGCAGGGGCGTTTCCGCCAAAACCTGCTGGGCAAGCGCGTTGACTATTCCGGCCGTTCGGTTATCGTCGTCGGCCCCGATCTGAAAATTTACCAGTGCGGTCTGCCGAAGGAAATGGCGCTGGAGCTGTTCAAGCCCTTTGTGATGAAACGCCTTGTGGAGCTTGACATTTCAAAAAATATCAAGAGCGCGAGAAAAATGGTTGACCGCGCAAGCCCCGAGGTCTGGGACGCGCTTGAAACCGTCATCAAAGACCACCCGGTGCTCCTGAACCGCGCGCCCACATTGCACCGCCTCGGCATCCAGGCCTTTGAGCCCGTGCTGGTCGAGGGCCGCGCGATCAAGCTGCATCCTCTTGTGTGTACGGCTTTCAACGCCGACTTTGACGGCGACCAGATGGCGGTCCACGTTCCGCTTTCGGCTGAGGCGCAGGCGGAGGCCCGCTTCCTGATGCTCTCTTCAAACAACTTGCTCAAGCCGTCGGACGGCAAGCCCGTCGCGGTCCCCACGCAGGATATGGTGCTCGGCTCCTATTATCTCACCCTCATCAAACCCGGTGAAATCGGCGAGGGCAAGGTGTTCCGCGATGTGAACGAGGCGGTGATGGCCTATGAAGAAAACGATCTTGGCCTGCACGCGCAGATCAAAATCCGCTATTCCAAAACCGTGGGCGGCAAAACCTATTCGAAGCTGATCGAAACCACGCTCGGCCGCGTGATTTTCAACGAGCCGATCCCGCAGGACCTCGGCTTTGTCGACCGCACGAACCCCGAGAATATGTTTGACCTCGAAGTGGATTTCCTTGTGAACAAGAAGACGCTGGGCAAAATTATCGAAAAGTGCATCAAGATTCACGGCACCTCGCGTTCCGCCGATGTGCTTGATAAAATCAAGACGCAGGGCTATAAATATTCCACAAAGAGCGGCATCACCGTCGCGGTCGTGGACGCTGTGATCCCCGAGAAGAAAAAGCAGTACCTGCAGGATGCCGAGGCCAAGATCGACGCGATCAACCAGGGCTATATGTTCGGTGAATACAGTGAGAAAGACCGTTCAAAGCACGTTCTGCAGGTGTGGGACGAATGCACGAGAAAGGTGACGTCCGAGCTCACCAGCGGCCTTGACAAATACAACCCCATCTTCATGATGGTTGACTCCGGCGCCCGCGGCTCCGTGAACCAGCTCAGCCAGCTTGCCGGCATGCGCGGCCTGATCGCGAATACGGCCGGCCGCGTTATCGAAATCCCCATCCGTTCCAACTACCGCGAGGGCCTGAACGTGCTTGAATACTTCATCTCCTCACGCGGCGCGCGCAAAGGCCTTGCCGACACCGCGCTGAGAACGGCCGACTCCGGTTACCTCACCCGCCGCCTTGTCGACGTTTCGCAGGACGTTATCATCCGCGAAAAAGACTGCGGCTGCGGGCACGGCCTGCCGATTTCTGAAATTGTCGGCGAAGAGGACGAAATGATCGAGCCCCTTGTGGAACGCCTTGAGGGCCGCTATCTGTTTGAGCCCCTCTCTGACGAAAACGGCGTGCTGCTCATGGGCACCGACCGCATGATGACCGCCGAGGACGCCGAGCGCATCGTGAAGGCGGGCGTCAAAAGGGCGGTGATCCGTTCCCCGCTGACCTGCACGGCCAACTACGGCGTGTGCATCAAGTGCTACGGCTCCAACCTTGCCACGGGCGAGGCTGTCACCGTGGGCGAGGCTGTGGGTATTTTTGCCGCGCAGTCCATCGGCGAGCCCGGCACGCAGCTGACGATGCGTACCTTCCACACCGGCGGTGTTGCGAGCGCGGACGACATCACACAGGGTCTGCCCCGTGTTGAGGAACTGTTCGAGGCAAGAAAGCCGAAATCCCTCGCGATCATCAGCAAAACCTCGGGTGTTGTCTCGTTTGAAAAAATCAAAAACAATAACCATGTGGTCGTGACGAACCCTGAAGAAACAGAGAAATACCTGATTCCCTACGGCTACAGAGTGACGGTCAACGAGGGCGACCAGATTGAAAAAGGCCACCTGATCACAGAGGGCTCCGTCAACCCGCACGACGTGCTTGAGGTGCTCGGCGTTGAAGCCGTGCAAAACTACCTCATCCGCGAGGTGCAGCGCGTTTACCGCATTCAGGGCGTTGAGATCAACGATAAGCATATTGAAGTCATCGTGCGGCAGATGCTCAAAAAGGTGAAGGTCCTTGAGCCGGGCGACAGCGCCTTCCTGCCCGGCGCGACGATCGAAAAGTCTGAGTTTCTTGCGAAGAACGAGGAAATCAGAAAGAAAAACGAGCGGCGCGGCGCAGGGGAACACGAATTGGTTGAAGCGACGGCTCAGCCGGTGCTGCTCGGCATCACAAAGGCCTCGCTTGCCACAGAGTCCTTTCTTTCGGCCGCTTCGTTCCAGGAGACGACACGGGTGCTCACGGATGCCGCCATCAAGGGCAAGAGCGACCCGCTGCTCGGCCTGAAAGAGAATGTTATCATCGGCAAGCTGCTGCCCTCGGGCACGGGCATGAAGCGCTACGGCGACGTTATGGTGCTGCCTGAGGCGTTTGACGGCATCACGCTGAACTCTTTGAATGACATCGGTTCCATTTCTTTGTGATTTTTTTCATAAAAGCACCCCCGGCTAACAGTTTTTTTGTTTGAAAGTTAAGAATTAGAAAAAGCTGTTGACAAATTGAGCCGAAAGGTGTTAAAATCTGTCCTTGTGCTGAGTATTTTTAACAAAAAATCAATGTAAAATGTTTTATTGGAAGTATTTTACATTGAAATATGGTTTAATTTACAGTTGTGTACTTGGCGCAAGGCGCGTTTTGCCGCATTTTAAAGGGGGCTTCCCCTTGGAATGATATAATTTTTATTGGAGGTGAAATACTTGCCAACCTTTAATCAGCTTGTTCGTAACGGACGGCAGACCATTGAAAAGAAGTCAAAGGCACCGGCGCTCGGTAAGGGTTTGAACTCATTGAAAAATGCTTCGACAGACCATAACTCGCCGCAGAAGAGGGGTGTTTGCACGGTTGTGAAAACCGACACTCCCAAAAAGCCGAACTCCGCGCTTCGTAAACTTGCCAGGGTGCGCCTTTCCAACGGAATTGAAGTTTCCGCTTATATTCCGGGCGTGGGCCACAACTTGCAGGAGCACAGCGTTGTTCTGATCAGGGGCGGAAGGGTCAAAGACCTTCCCGGTGTTCGTTACCACATCGTTCGCGGAACGCTTGACACCCAAGGCGTTTCAGGCAGGATGCAGAGCCGTTCGAAATACGGCGCAAAGCGTCCCAAGGCCGCAAAGAAATAATGCGGCAGGCTTTACAAGACTCATCTTCTTGCAGGCTGAAGCTTGATTGAAAAAAGCTTCACCAATGCGAGTTTCGTATATATAGCGGCTTTTAAACCGCATGTTGCGGCCTTGTCATTGGCGCCACGGGAAGCAGTGTCACTCGAGTACCTATGAGATCATTTTAATTATGAAGGAGGGAAGCGAAGTGCCAAGAAGAGGCCAGATAGCAAAACGTGACGTTTTGCCGGATCCGCTTTACAACTCAAAGCTCGTAACACGGCTTATCAACAGTGTGATGTATGACGGCAAAAAGGGCGTTGCGCAAAAAATTGTCTATGACGCTTTCGACATCATCAAAGAAAAAACAGGCAAAGACCCCCTCGAGGTTTTTGAGGCAGCCATGGAAAACGTGATGCCCATTCTTGAGGTTAAGGCCAGACGTGTCGGCGGTTCGACTTATCAGGTGCCCATGGATGTCCGCCCTGAAAGAAGGGTCACGCTCGGCTTGCGCTGGGTCACGCTCTATTCACGCCAGCGCGGTGAGCGCACCATGAAAGAGCGCCTTGCAAACGAAATTATGGATGCCGTGAACGGAACCGGTTCGGCGTTCAAAAAGCGCGAGGATACCCACAAAATGGCGGACGCAAACAAAGCTTTCGCGCATTTCCGCTGGTAAAAATTGTTTTGGGCGCGCGCTTTGCGGCACCGGTTCGCCGTGCCCCGGGTCTGCGCGCTTTGAAAAGATGCGTGGTTGCCGTTTGAAAGGCTTGCTTTTCAAACGGCAGGCACGGCGTTTTTGCGAAAGCATCTTTTGCCGGCCGCGCTGTTCTTTGTGCCCTGCGCTGCTTTTTGAAAAAACAGTGGCAAAAAACGCAAGCCGGCCTATAATGATAAAGGTTTTTTGCATATGGCGCAAATTTGTGTTAAAAATAATTTAGTATTTTCTGTATCTAGTATGTATAGTCTAGCAACTGAAATAAGATGGAGGTTATTATGCCAAGGCAGGTTCCGCTGGAAAAGACAAGAAACATCGGAATAATGGCTCATATCGATGCCGGAAAGACCACGACTTCAGAGCGTATCCTTTTTTATACGGGTATCACGCATAAGCTGGGCGAGGTGCATGACGGCGCTGCTACGATGGACTGGATGGAGCAGGAGCAGGAGAGGGGAATCACCATCACCTCCGCCGCGACGACCTGTTTTTGGAAAGACCACCGCATCAACATCATCGATACACCCGGCCACGTTGACTTTACCGTTGAGGTGGAGCGTTCTTTGCGCGTTCTTGACGGTTCGGTTACGGTGTTGTGTGCAAAGGGCGGCGTTGAGCCGCAGTCTGAGACAGTATGGCGCCAGGCTGACAAATACCGTGTGCCCAGAATGGCTTATATTAATAAGATGGACATTATGGGCGCGGATTTTTATAACGTAGTGGCCATGATGAAGGACAGGCTGAAGTGCAATGCCGTTCCGATTCAGCTGCCGATCGGCGCGGAAGCCGACTTTAAAGGCATTATTGACCTCGTCGAAATGAACGCCACCATCTATTATGATGACAAGGGCCTGGAGTCCGCTGTTGTCGAAATCCCCGAAGACATGAGAGAAAAGGCCGGGCAGTACCGTATGGAGCTGATTGAGCATGTCGCGGAGCAGGACGACGGGCTTCTTGAAAAATATCTCAACGGTGAAGAGCTCACGGTTGATGAAATTCAGACCTGTATCAGAAAAGCCACGATTGCAAACGCGATGGTGCCCGTTGTTTGCGGCACATCCTATCGCAACAAGGGCGTTCAAAAACTGCTTGACGCGATTGTGGCATATATGCCCGCTCCCACGGACGTGGAGGCGATTGCGGGCGTGAACCCGAGAACAGATGAGGAAGAACTGCGGCACTCTTCTGACGACGAGCCGTTTTCCGCGCTCGCGTTCAAGATCGCAACCGACCCCTTTATGGGCAAGCTCTGCTTCTTCCGTGTGTATTCGGGCACGGCCGAGAGCGGCAAAACGGCTTATAACTCCACAAAGGGCAAGCACGAGCGCCTTGGGCGTATTGTGCAGATGCACTCAAACCACCGTCAGGATATCGATATGTGCTACGCGGGCGACATCGCCGCCGTGATCGGCGTGAAGTGCACCACCACAGGCGACACGCTCTGCGATGAAAAATATCCGATCATTCTCGAGTCGATGGACTTCCCCGAGCCGGTGATCCGTGTGGCGATCGAGCCGAAGACGAAGGCCGGGCAGGAGAAGATGAGCATCGCGATCCAAAAGCTCTCAGAAGAGGATCCGACTTTTAAATGCTTCACCGATCAGGAAACAGGGCAGACCATCATCGCCGGCATGGGCGAGCTGCACCTTGAAATCATCGTTGACAGAATGCTGCGCGAGTTCAAGGTTGAGGCCAACATCGGCAAGCCGCAGGTCGCCTATCGCGAAACGATCACACAGACCGCGGTTTCAGACATGAAATATGCCCGCCAGTCCGGCGGCCATGGCCAGTACGGCCATGTCAAGCTGCAGCTCGCGCCGAATCCCGGCAAGGGCTTTGAGTTTGAAAACAAGGTTGTCGGCGGCGCCATTCCAAAGGAATATATTCCTGCGATTGAGGCCGGCGTCAAGGGCGCGATGCAAACAGGCACGCTTGCGGGCTATAATGTTGTTGATGTAAAAGCGACGATTCTTGACGGTTCTTACCATGAGGTCGACTCCTCTGAAATGGCGTTTAAGATCGCCGGCTCCATGGCGTTTAAGGACGCCATGCAAAAGGCGGCGCCTGTTTTGATGGAGCCCATCATGAAGGTTGCGGTCACCGCTCCCGACGAATATCTCGGCGACGTGATCGGTGACGTCAACTCCCGCCGCGGCGAGATGCGGGAGATGGAGACGCGCATCGGCGCAACACAGGTAAACGCGTTTATTCCGCTTGCTTCCATGTTCGCCTATGCCACCGACCTGCGCTCCAAAACACAGGGCCGCGGCCAGTATTCCATGGAGCCCAGCCACTACAACCAGGTTCCGAAGTCTATTGCAGAGAGCATTATTGGCGACAGGGCAAAAAACTAACGAACATTTTTATGAAAAAGGCTTGAAATTGTTGCTAACAATTGGTAGAATAACAACAGTGTAAAAACAAGGAGGAAATTCTAATGGCAAAAGCTAAGTTTGAAAGAAGCAAACCGCATGTTAACATTGGCACCATTGGTCACGTTGACCATGGCAAAACCACATTGACAGCCGCTATCACAAAGGCTCTCGCAATGAAGGGCAATGCTCAGTTTACGGATTATGCGAATATTGATAAAGCTCCCGAAGAGAGAGAGCGCGGCATCACGATCAACACCGCACACGTTGAGTATCAGACCGACAGCCGCCACTATGCGCACGTTGACTGCCCCGGCCATGCCGACTATATCAAAAACATGATCACCGGCGCCGCGCAGATGGACGGCGCGATCCTTGTTATCGCCGCGACGGACGGCCCCATGGCGCAGACAAAAGAGCATCTTCTGCTTGCGCGTCAGGTCGGCGTGCCCTACATCATTGTTTTCATGAACAAGGTCGATCAGGTTGACGATCCTGAACTGCTTGAGCTTGTTGAAATGGAAATCCGTGAAACACTCGACGAGTATGAGTTCCCCGGCGACGACACACCGATCATCCAGGGCTCCGCTCTGCATGCTCTTGAGTACAGCGGCAGCGACACAGAAGCTCCCGAGCTGAAATGCATCTGGGAACTTATGGATGCCGTTGATTCCTATATTCCCACACCCGAGCGCAAAGCCGACCTTCCGTTCCTGATGCCTGTTGAAGACGTGTTCACCATCACAGGCCGCGGCACGGTTGCCACGGGCAGAGTTGAGCGCGGCCAGCTGAAAACCGGTGAAGAAATCGAAATCGTCGGTTTGCAGGAAGAGAGCAGAAAAACAGTTTGCACCGGTATCGAGATGTTCAGAAAGATCCTCGATTACGCTGAGGCGGGCGACAACATCGGCGCGCTTCTTCGCGGCGTTCAAAGATCAGAAATCGAGCGCGGCCAGGTTCTTTGCAAGCCCGGTACCATTAAACCCCACACCAAATTCCGTGGCCAGGTTTATGTTTTGAGCAAGGATGAAGGCGGCCGTCATAAGCCCTTCTTCAACAACTATCGTCCCCAGTTCTATTTCAGAACAACAGACGTTACCGGCATCATCAAGCTGCCCGAAGGCGTTGAGATGTGCATGCCCGGCGACAACATCGAAATTGACGTTGAGCTGATTACGCCCATCGCTATCGAAGAAGGCCTTCGTTTCGCCATTCGTGAAGGCGGCCGTACGGTTGGTTCAGGCGTTGTTATCGCGGTCAATTCATAATTGATGCTTTATTCAAGAAAAGGAGCTGTTTTGCAGCTCCTTTTTTGTTATTAAAAAGCCGCGTCCATCCAAAAGGCGGACGCGGTTTTTTTATCAAAAACATCAAGCAGGCTTTTTGTCCTCTAAGCGGCTCAGCAGCATAATCAAGGCAAACCCGACGGCCGCGGCAAGAATCCAGAAAAGAATCTCCCAGCCCTGCGGCGCCTGGTCCGGCAGCACCTGCAGCACAGAGCCGAGCACAAAGCCGATGATCAATAAGTAGGTTTTTCGGGGGAATTTATCCATCAGTTTTTCAATGATGCGCGTGGTGCCGAAAATGCCGACGAGCCCTCCCGCGCCGAGCGGCACCAGCAGCGCGAGATCCAAATTCGAAATGGCGCTGTTTACCGTTTCAAAAAGCCCGAGCGCCGCGATCATACCCATTGCGCTGATGCCCGGCAGCACAAGCCCTATGGCGACGACAAAGCCGGCAATCAGCAAAAACAGCACGGCGAGGGGCCCGCGGCCGCTGGCAAGGTTCAGGATGTTTTCAGGCACCTTTGTGAGAAGAACCACCAGAACAAACCCCAAAATACCGAACAGATAATCTGTTACGCGCGCGGTTTCGTTGGATGCGCTTTTGGTCATCTTATACATCAACGGCAAGCCGCCGAGCACAAGACCGACGAACAGGCAGCGCAGCGGCTGGCCGATCGTGGCGTGTTCGAGGCCTGATTCAATGAGCTTGCTGATGAGCAGCAGGCCGATGCCGCCGCCCGCGGCCAGCTGAATCAGAAAGAACGCGTTTTTGCGCACATTCTTTGTGAAAGAGCTGACGGCGTGGATCAAATCGCTGTAGCACCCAAGCAGCATCGCCATGGTGCCGCCGCTGACGCCGGGAACCGACATTGACCCGCCGATGATAATCCCCTTGAGGACATTGAGTAAAATCTTCATTTCACAACACCTGTAACTTTCTGTGTTTTATGGAATCATTTTTGTTCGGGCATGACAGCCGTTCAGCTTCAAAAGACCGCAAAGGCGGGCTGGTTCTTGAAGCTGGAGCGACTATATTATAGCGCATTTCTCCGGCAAGGCAAAGAGGTTCTTGCTAAATTTAACAATTATTTTATATCATTCAGGCGGGGGAGCTTTTTTTAGCCACCTTGCCGCATGATCCAAGAAATATTCATAAAATCAAAAAAATAAGGAAATATATTCATGATAGATTGATATTAATAGGATTCTATTAATAAGTATTTCTTTTATCTAATATGATTTATGGGACGAACTTATTCGCACAAACACCAGAAAGGACTGATATATATGACAATTTTGCGTTCACCGTCCAAGTATGTTCAGGGAAAAAACGAGCTTTCCAATCTTTATTTTTATGCTTCCGCCTTTGCAAAAAGAACCGTCTTTGCCATTGTCGACCCGTTTGTGATCGCGCATTATGAACCGCAAATCAAGAGCAGCTTTGCCGGCAAAGAGCTTGCGCTGCTGCTTGAAACCTTCCGCGGGGAGTGCAGCAAAAGCGAGGTTGAGCGCTTGCAAGGCATCATCAAAGAAACGGGCGCGGAGGTCGTTGTCGGCGTCGGCGGCGGAAAAACGCTGGACACGGCGAAGGCGGTGGCCTATTACGCACAGCTGCCCGTGATCATCTGCCCCACGATCGCATCGACTGACGCGCCCTGCAGCGCGCTTTCCGTGCTGTATCACGACAACGGCACGTTTGACCAATACCTTTTCCTGCGGCAGAACCCGAACGTTGTGCTGGTCGACACGCAAATCATCGTCAAGGCGCCCGTGCGCATGCTCGTTGCAGGCATGGGCGACGCGCTGGCCACCTATTTTGAGGCGAGGGCAAGCATCCGCGCGAATGCGCCTGTTGTGCAAGACGGCTATGCAACGAACGCCGCGTTCGCGCTCTCTGAGCGCTGCTATGAAATTTTGCTGGAGGACGGCTTTCAGGCCGCCGTTGCCGTTTCTCTGGGGCAGCTCACCAAGTCGGTTGAAAATATTATTGAAGCGAACACCTATCTTTCGGGCATCGGCTTTGAAAGCTGCGGGCTTGCGGCCGCGCACGCCATTCACAACGGGCTGACGGTGCTGCCGGGCACGCACGCAATGGTTCACGGCGAGAAGGTTGCCTTTGGCACCATAGCGCAGCTGGTGCTTGAAAACGCGCCCGAAGAGGAACTGGACGAGGTCATCGCCTTTTGCAAACGCGTTTCGCTGCCCACCACGTTTGCCCAGCTTGGCATAAAAAGTCCGGGCGCGGATGAGATCATGGCGGTGGCCGAGGCGAGCTGCGCGGAAGGGGAAACCATTCACAACATGCCCTTCCCCGTGACGCCCGCGGATGTGTGCGCCGCAATTCTAGTCGCGGACCGCCTGGGGCAGTAATGCGCCTTGAAATAGAAAAAGCCGCTGATTCCGGTTGCGCCGGAATCAGCGGTTTTTTGATTGAGGATCTGTATTGGGATATGCCGCAAAAAAAGGTTCGGTGCGCCGGTTTCAAGCTGCCGGCTGAAATCGTTTTGTTGGCGGTTAAGCCAAGCTTCCAAAAAGGATTTCAAACAACCGTTTGAATGAATTCAGGAATGATTTCAGGCTTTCAATCAGGCTGGGAACATATTCCATTGTGCGCATCTCCTTTCCTGTGGATTTGTGCAGAAATACCTGTTTGTTTTGTGCACATCAAGCGTTATGCATTTTTTTGATAACTCCACGATCGCTCAAAAAGCAGCCGAGGATTTATAAAAATCAAGTGTGGCGAACGGGTGTGATATGCGTGAGCGCAAAAATTGCTCCGTCACATCCGCAAGCTGTGCATAACAGCCGTCAGGCAGTGAAAACTGATAAAGCTCCTTCATTTCAGTAAAAGCGATGTGCCGCATCGCGTTCACGAGCGCAAGGGGGAGCGCAACAGCCCCGCCCTTCGGGGGGCAGTTCCCGCACAGCAGCCTGCCCTCGTTGATCTGGAAATACATCGTCGGGCTTTCATATGCGCCGCAATTGTCACAGGCGACAAGGTTCGGCATGTAGCCCGCGGCCGTCATCAGCCGCAACTCCATAATCGCCTTGAGCATCAGGGGCGGACGGCGGTCTTTCTCAAGCATGAAAAGCGAGTTGAGGATCAGCCGCAGCTGTTCCTCCGCGCTGTCGCCCTCGGGTGAAAACAGCGTGGCAAGCTCGCAAAAATAGTGCGCGAGCGAGAGCTTTTCGATGTTGTCGCGCAGGCCGAAAAAAATTTCAACCACCTCAGCCTCGTTGACGCTGTAAACGTCCTTGGGGCTGCGAAAAACGCTGAGGTTTGCATAGCACAAAAGCCCCGTGCCCGCGTGCAGGCGGTGACGCGGGCGTTTCGCCCCTTTTGCGAAGGCGCGAATAATGCCCCGATCGCGTGTAAGAATCGTCACGATCCTGTCCGCCTCGCCGGTTTGCTGCACTTTTAAAATGATTCCGTCTGTGTTAAATTGCATAGCTTCAACCCTAAAAACAGGAACTTGTTATGTTATGAATCCAGGCCAAAGTTGTGGATCAGGCCCTCGCGGTTGCGCCAGTCCTCTTTCACCTTCACCCAGCATTGCAGGTTGACGCGGCAACCGAAAAACCGCTCCATGTCAAGCCTCGCCCTGGTTGAGATCTCTTTGAGCATGGCGCCCTTTTTTCCGATGATAATGCCCTTGTGGCTCTCCCGCTCGCAATAGACCGTCACTTCAATGTCAAGAATACCGTTGTTCTCACGCTCTTTGAATTTTTCAACCGCCACAGCCGTGCCGTGGGGAATTTCTTTGTCAAGAAGCCGCAAAAGCTTTTCGCGCACCATCTCCGCCGCGAGCACACGCTCGGGCTGGTCTGTCAGCGTGTCGTCAGGGAAGAGGTGGTCGCCCGTTTCGGCCGCGGCCACAAGCTCGCCGTGCAGCGCCTGCATGCCGCTTTGGTTGTGCGCGGAGAGGGGGATAATTGCCTTGAAATCATAGAGTGATGCGAACAGCGCGATGCGTTCCATCAAATCTTCTTTGTTTTTTATGGTGTCAATCTTGTTGATTGCCAAAACAGCGGGGATTTTTTCTTGTTTCAGGCGGTCGATGAGCTCCTGCTCCTCCTGCCGCAGCTCGCCGCGCGGCTCCGTCACAAGCAGGCAAAGGTCGACGCCCGTGATGCTTTCGGTCACGGCCTTAACCATCTTTTCGCCCAAAACGGTTTTGGGGCGGTGAAAGCCGGGAGTGTCCGTGAACACCAGCTGCACGTTGCCTTCTGTCAGCACGCCCATGATCCTGGTGCGCGTGGTTTGCGGTTTTGGGGAAACGATCGCGATTTTCTGCCCCAGCAAACGGTTCATAATAGAGGATTTGCCCACGTTCGGGCAGCCCACGATCGCGATAAATGCGGTTTTTTGCGTGTTGCTCATGAAAAAATATCAAACCTTTCCTGTTTTGCGCCGAATCGGCTATATTAAAAAAACCGCCTGTTGCAGTATGTTTCGCGTCAGAGGCGGCCGGATCAGGCTATGCTTGCGGCTCTTTGCCGCTACCGCCCATTATGTATGTTTGCGCGCCTGACTCATTCTTCATCCATATAATAGCTGCCGTTGCGCTTGAGACCGAGCTGGGTGAGCACAGTTTCTTCTTTTTCACGCATTTTCACGGCCTCAATGCCGCCCTGCTCGTGGTCATAGCCAAGCAGATGCAGCATGGAATGGGCGGAAAGAAACGCGATCTCGCGCCGCAGCCCGTGGCCGAACTCCTCACCCTGGCGCACCGCCTGCGGAACAGAAATGACAATGTCGCCAAGCACCCTCGCCCCCGTGGCGGGGTTTATGCCAAAGGTGCCGTCCTCCTCCCGCATGGGGAAGGAGAGCACGTCCGTGGGTTTGTCGATATTTCTGTATTCTTTGTTTAACCGCCGGATCTCTTCTTCGTCCACAAAACGGACGCTGATCTCCGCAGGGTCATGAAAGCCCTCAAGATCCAAAACGGCATGGCAGCACCGCCGGATCAGCATGCGTATCCCCGTGGGGATTTTAATATCTTTCTGGTCGTCTGTAATAATCACTTTAATCTTTTCTGGCATTCGCTTTCTCCTCGCTTTTTTCGTAAGCTTTTACAATGTCCTGAACGAGCCGGTGCCGCACAACGTCCTTTTCGCTCAGATACACCGTTTCGATATCGTCGATATTTTTGAGGATTTTCGCAGCCCTGATCAGGCCGGATTTTTTGCCCTCGGGCAGGTCGATTTGCGTTATGTCACCCGTGATGACCATTTTGGAGTTGAACCCCAAACGGGTCAAAAACATTTTCATTTGCTCCTGCGTTGTGTTCTGCGCCTCGTCAAGGATGATGAAGCTGTCGTCCAGCGTGCGCCCGCGCATATAGGCGAGGGGCGCCACCTCAATGTTGCCGCGTTCCTGGTATTTTTGAAAATTCTCCGCGCCGAGCATGTCAAACAGCCCGTCGTATAAAGGGCGGAGGTAAGGGTCGACCTTTTGCTGCAAATCGCCCGGCAAAAAGCCGAGCTTTTCGCCCGCTTCGACAGCGGGACGCGTTAAAATGATGCGGTTGACCTCTTTCGCGCGAAAGGCGTTGACCGCCATCGCCACGGCAAGATAGGTCTTGCCCGTGCCCGCCGGGCCGATGCCCAGCACAATGGTGTTGTTGCGGATTGCCTCCACATAGGTTTTTTGCCCCAGCGTTTTCGGCTTGAGCGGTTTGCCCTTTGCGGTGATGCAGATCACGTCGCCCTGCATGGCGGCCAGCTTGTCTTCATGGCCTTCGTTGACCAGTGAGATCACATAGCGGACGTTCTGCTCGCTGAGCACCTCGCCCTTGTTGATCAGCGCCAGCAGCCCGCCGATTGCCCGGATTGCCGTCGCGACGTTTTCGGGCTCGCCCGAGATTTTTATATCTGACCCGCGGTTGATAACATCCACGCCGTACTGTTTTTCAACGAGCTTCATATTTTCGTCAAAGCTGCCGAAGAGGTTGACGGCGTGTTCCATGCGGTCAACGTTAATTGTCTGTTCAAACATCAAATTATTTTACTTCCTTTTGCCTCAGAATTCAATCATTTTTTTAACAATTCACAATAAACGAAGAAACTTCTGTTTAATCTTAACATATTTTGCGAAAAAAATCAATCAATTTTTTATGAATAACATAGTTTTCTTGCCCGTCTGATTTGATACTGTTGAAAAAACAGTCGTTTTTTTATTTTGTTGCTTTGGGGCGGGTTTATGCGCTTTGACAAAAGAAAAACCGAATTCATTCTTTTGTAATAATTATTTTCAATAACCCCACTTGTATAATTTTCAAAAATAACGTATTATAGGGGGTAGGAATTGTAATAATATGGTTATGAATAGAGAACAAGGAGGTTGGAAATTGATTCCCAGGGTTGAAAGGCGAAGGGCCTTTATCATCAACATTGTGTTTTTATTGTTTATATTGGGCGCATTTTATTTCTTTATGGAATATGCGTTTGGTTTGGTGATGCCGTTTTTGATTGCGTTCTGCGTCGCGCTCGTGCTGCAAAAGCCGATTGACTTCGTAATGCGCCGCACAAAATGGAGTCGCTCGCTGGTAAGTGCGATCAGCGTTTTGGTGCTGCTGGTTGTTTTTGGATTTGTGCTTTCGATGCTGGTCATTAAAGTGATCAATGAGCTCAAAGGGTTTTTCAGCTTTATTTCACTTGAGGTCGCAAAGCTGCCCGAAACCTTTGAGGGCCTGAAAGCATGGCTGCTGGGCGTTGTTCACATTTTGCCGGACTCTGTGGAGCCGGACGTGCGCGAATATATCACGTTGATGTCCGTTGACAATCTGGTGAAGGATCTCGGTGAAAATTTTGATGTTTCATGGCTTATGTCGCCCCTCGGCGGCGTTTGGAGCACGGCAAAACAGATTCCCAACGTGCTGATATCTTTGTTTATTACAATCATTTCGGCCTTTTTTATCACATTGGATTTCCATATCATCCGCGATTTTTTCTACCGCCAGTTTTCATATGAACGGGCCGAAAAGCTCAGAAAAACCAAGCGGGTCATTTTTTCTTCAGTGGGCAAGATGCTCAAGGCCTATTGCATTATTATGGTCATCACGGGCACGGAGGTCTTTCTGGGGCTTTCGCTCTTGCGGCTGCTCGGGTTTTATGAAGGCAATTACGCAATTTCAATTGCCATTATTACCGCGCTCGTCGATATTCTGCCCGTGCTCGGCAGCGGCACGGTGCTGATTCCCTGGGGTCTGTTTTCGCTCTTTGTGTTAAAGCAGACCGGCCTTGGTATCGGCCTTATTGTGCTGTATACGGTGATTCTTGTGATCCGGAATGTCCTTGAGCCAAAGCTCGTGGCCAATCAGGTGGGGCTGCCCGCGATCGTGACGATCATGGGCATGTATCTCGGCACAAAAATCTTCGGCCCGATCGGCCTGTTTCTCGTGCCTTTCCTCATTATTATGCTCAAGCTGCTGAACGACGAAGGCATTCTTCACCTGTTTAAAACAAAAGAGGATGATGACGAAAGCGCGCAGGAAGGGGTTATCTTTTCAACAAAAAAAAGCGAGGCTTCGCCCTCCAAAAAAGAATAGCGGGGGGCTTGCGCCTTTTTTAACTTTATCAATAGAGGAGTGTTTGCATGGCAAACGGGGAAGCGGCGCTTTCCGATCTGAGCCTTGCGGTTTTGATCGATTCAGACAATGTGCCATATGCCTATGTGAAGGAGATGCTTGAGGAGCTTGCCCGTTACGGCACGCCCACCATCAAGCGCATTTATGGGGACTGGACGCAGCCCACCGTTTCGGGGTGGAAAAACGTGCTGCTTGAGAATGCGATCACGCCGATTCAGCAATACAGCTACACCTACGGCAAAAACTCCACGGACTCGGCCATGATCATCGACGCGATGGATATTCTCTATGCGAATAAGGTGGACGGGTTCTGCATTGTGTCGAGCGACAGTGATTTCACCCGGTTGTGCACCCGCCTGCGTGAAGCGGGCAAAAAGGTGTTCGGCATGGGCGAGAAAAAAACGCCCCAGCCCTTTATCGCCGCCTGTGATAAGTTTATCTTCATTGAAATTTTAAAACCCGAGACCGAGCCGCCGAAAAAAGCGGCCGGAAAGGCCGCGCCGGCGTCAAAAAATCGGCAGACGCAAAAAAAGAGGGCGCTGCCCAAGGATGTTCTGGATTTGCTGGCGCGCTCTGTGGAATCGGTTGCGGACGACGACGGCTGGGCTTTTCTCGGGGACGTGGGCAACATGATTTCTAAAAAACAGCCGTCCTTTGACGCGCGCAACTACGGCTTCATGAAGCTTTCACAGCTTTTTAACGCAGCGGGCCAGTTTGAAATCGACAGGCGCGACACTCCAAACCGCACGGTAAAGCATATTTATATTAAACTCAAGGCAGAGGCATGACGCTTCTGCTTGTTGACGTAATTAGAGCGTGTTCACACTAGAGCGAGTTTGCAAACACACTCTAATCTGAATAGTTTGTTTCAGTGTGAACACGCTTTGTAAAGAGGGGATGTTTTAAGATGAAAACGATCAGATGGGGCATTATCGGCACGGGGGGCATCGCCCACCGTTTTGCCGAGGCCTGCAACAACACACCGAACGTCACGCTTGCCGCGGTCGCTTCCAGAAGCATGGAAACGGCAAACGCGTTCGCGGACGAATTCCAAATCGGGCACCGTTTCGGCTCTTATGCCTCCATGGCGGAGTCTGACGCGGTGGACGCGATTTATATCGGCGTGCCGCACGGCCTGCATGCCGAATGCGCCCTGCTTTGCATGCAAAACGGCAAGGGCGTGCTTTGCGAAAAGCCCATTACACTCAACACTCGCGAGCTTGAAGGCCTGGTCGCCGCTTCGCGGAAATACAATGTGTTTTTAATGGAGGCCATGTGGGCGAGGGTCGTGCCGGGCACAAAGCGGCTGATCGACTACATCAGCGGCGGCGCGCTGGGCGAGGTTCTCGGCGTGCAGGGCAGCTTTTGCTACACGATGGACGAGGACGAAATGGGGCACCATGTGTTCAAGCCCGCTTACGGCGGCGGCTCGCTGCTTGACGTGGGCTGTTATGCGCTGAGTTTTGCCTCGTGGTACATGAAAGGCGAGCCTGCCGGGATTTCGGCCATGGCGAACGTCGGCGAACAGCAGGTGGATTTGCATACCTGTGTGCTGATGAAATACGGCAATGGCGCGATTGCGGACCTCTCTTCCGCCATCATGCTGCGCAAGCCGAACGAGGGCTATATTTTCGGCGAAAAGGGCTATATCTATTGCCGCCGTTTCTATGCCCCGCAGGAATATGAAATTTATCTTCACGGGCAGGAGAAGCAGACGGTGACCTGCCCCTTTTACGGCAACGGGTTTGAAGAGCAGATCATGGAGGCCTCTGACTGTATTCGCGCCGGGTTGACGCAAAGCCCCCTGATCCCCCACGCGCAGAGTCTGCTGATTATGAAGCAGATGGATGAGATCCGCCGCAAAATCGGCGTGGTGTATCCTGCCGATGCCCGATAAATTCGTTTTGTCTTTTGGTTTTTTATACATACAGAAGAAAGGGTGTTATAACCGTGAAAGTGTTTATGATCGGCGGAACCGGCCTGCTTGGCTGCGCCGCCGCGCGGATGTTCATTGACGGGGGGCATGAGGTGGTTTCCATAACACTCCCGCCGTTGCCGGAGGGGGCGCCGATTCCAAAAGAAATGGATCTGGTGTTCGGCAACATCAACGACATGAGTGACGCAGAAATCAGCAACTGCATGAGCGGCTGCGATTGCTTTGTGTTTGCCGCGGGCATTGACGAGCGCGTGGAATTCCCCGCGCCGGTTTACGAGGCCTACAAAAAATACAACATTGACCCTGTGCGCAGGCTGCTCACGCTCGCAAAGGCGGCGGGCATCAAAAGCAGCGTGATCCTCGGCTCTTATTTCTGCTATTTTGCCAAAGAATTCCCTGCCATGCGGCTCACAAAAAAACACCCGTACATCCGCAGCCGCATTGAGCAGGAAAAGGTCGCCCTGGGCTTTGCGGACGCAGCAATGGATGTGGCTGTTTTGGAGCTGCCCTATATATTCGGCGTGCAGCCGGGCAGGAAGCCCGTGTGGGTCATTTTGATCGAGCAGCTTTCGAGAATGGGCAAGGTTACGATGTATCCCCGCGGCGGTACGACGATGGTCACCGTGCGCCAGGTTGCCGAGGCCATTGTCGGCGCCGCGCTCAAAAACAAGGGCGGCAGGGCTTACCCGATCGGCTATTACAATTACACATGGGATGAATTTCTTGAAATTGTGCACGAGGCCATGGGCGTGCCGGGCAGAAAGATCATTCACATTTCAAAGTGGATGTTCGCCGCTTATGGCGTCAAGCTGCGCAAAGAATTTCAAAAGAAAAACATTGAGTCGGGTATTGACCCTGTGGGGCTTGCCGACATCATGTGCATGGAGACCTTCATTGATAAAAAATGGTGCGTGGAGCTCGGCGTGACAGAGGACGATATCAAATCCGCGATTTTTGATTCGGTGAAGCTTTCTGTTGACGCTTTTCAGGGCACAAGCCAGCTTTTGGATATGAAAAGCGAATAAGCGAGAAGAGAAAAATGAAAAGGCACTGAACAAAGGCGGGGCGCTGCCCCGCTTCGGCGTCGTTTTTGATGCCGCTCCATGAATTGCAGGCCCGCTTGCGGCGAGCATGAAAAATGCACGGGCTTGTTTATAAATTACTTGAGAGGATAAGGCAAATGGAGAAAGGTTTGAGTGTTTTAACGGGTGCCACCGGCCATGTGGGCTATGCGGTTTTGAAAGAACTGCTTGCAAGAGAAGAAAAAACAAGGATTTTGATTCGAAAAGATGTTGCAATTTTCAAAGGTATGGACTGTGAAAAAGCCTTTGGAGACGTGACGGATTTGCCATCTCTGGTTGCCGCGTTTGAAGGCGCGGAAACGGTTTATCATTTTGCGGGTGTGATCGAGGTCAATGCGGGCAATGAAGATCTGCTGTGGAACGTGAATGTGCAGGGCACCAAAAACGTGGTGGAGGCCTGCCGCGTTCAGGGCGTGAAGCGCTTGGTGTATGCCTCCTCGGTGGACGTTTATCCGCCCCTGCCAAACAATCAGGTGATGACGGAGCTTGACCGGTTTTCGCCCGATATCTTAGAAGGGCTGTATGCCAAGACAAAGGCGACCGCAACGCAGTATGTGCTTGACGCGAGCAAAAAAGGCGAGGTCGACGCGGTGGTGGTGCACCCCAGCGCCTGTATCGGCCCCTATGACTTCAAGGTTTCGAGCGTCGGCGACATGGTGCGCATGTATCTCGCGGGCAAGTTCCCCGTTTCTATGAAATTCGGCGCCTACAATTTTGTGGATGTGCGCGACGTCGCCACCGGTACATATTTTGCGGCGAAGCAGGGCCGGCGCGGCGAGTGCTATATTCTGTGCGGCGAAACGGTCAGCGTTGAGCAATTTATCGCGATGCTTGCGGCGACGCAGGGCAAGCAGCCGCCTAGGCTGCGCCTTTCTCACGGGTTTGTCAGCGCGATTGCGCCGCTGATGGAGCTGTATTATAAGGCGGCAAAAAAAACGCCCCTTTTAACGCGCTATTCGGTGCGCAAGCTGGTTTCAAACTGCAATTTTTCTTATGAAAAGGCGGCGAAAGAGCTCGGCTATGCCCCCATGCCCACGCAGCAGTCCATTTCAGACATGGTCGCGTGGATTTTGGAGCATGAAGGAAAAAAGCAGTAACGCAAAGCGGCGCCCGGTTTGGGCGCCGTTCATTTTTTATCAGTGTTTCGTATGGATCACCATATAATGCCAAATTTTTCTTTTAAGCGCGCAACGGCCGAGATTTCATCCAACTCTTCCACAAGTGCAATCCGGTCACCTTCAAACTCTTTATAGGTGAAATTGTCCATTGTGACACGACTCGTTTCGGTTTTGAGCGAAACCATGAAGCTCTTGTTGAAGATGGAATCGGGATGCTTCTCGCAATAAAAGGAGGGCATCACATAGTCAATGTCAAGCTGCGGCTCCGCGGTGAAGCCGAACACATCGCGCCATGCGCCTTTATAAAACTCCTCGAGCACCGTGCCGAAAAAGTTGTCTTTGCGCAGGCGGTATTGCTCGCCGAACTGCTCAAACACCTCGCCGAACACAAACGGAACGGGTAGGCGGGGGGCGACGCTGCCCACGCCCACGTCGCAAATGAAGGTTTTTTTGTCCTCTGTCGTGACCAAAAGGATGCGGTGACGGCGCATGGGAATTTCAGTTTCGGCGCGCAGAAACCGCGCCATGCAGTCTTTGACCTCAAAGCCCAGCTCACGCAGCAGCCAGCCAAGCAAACCGTTGAGCTCAAAGCAATAGCCGCCGCGCCCACGCAGCACAATTTTCTCAAAGAGCCTGTCGGTGTCAAGCGAAATCGGGATGCCGTTTAAGATGTCTATGTTTTCATAGGGCACATGCGTCACATGCGCATATTGAATTTTGTCGAGCAGCGCAGCCGTCCTTGGTTCGGTCCTATTATAAACAAGGCCGATTCTTTCAAAATATTGTGTTATGAACTCACTCATGTCAACCTCCGCTGTAATAGCCTGTTTTATACCAATATTATACGCCAAACTGTGTGTTGGCTCAAGGAGAAAACAAAAAAACGGCGGGCAAATTTTTATTGCCCGCCGTCTGATTTTAAAAGAACTAGATGACTTTTTTAATTACGATATAAGCCACAGCGCCGAAGGAGCCCAAGACGAGAATAACGCCGGCCACGACCTTGCCTGTGTTCTTTTCAGGAGTATCGTCACTCGGGACGTCCTGGTCAATGGGCTGAAGAATCACCCGCTGAGTGGTAAACTCCTGCGTTGTGATTTCTGTTTGCTCCGTGGGAACCGTCACGGAAGAACCGTTGTTTGAGCTTGAACCGCCGCCGATAATAACAGCGGGGTTGTTGCTGGGCGCGGTTGTCGTGGGGGTCGTGTTTGTGTCCGTGCCTGTGCCGGAAGAGGAACCGCTGCTGCCGCCGCCCATCAGGCCGCCGATCACTTCAGCAATATCAAAGTTACCCGTCATGTCGGCGATGGAGCCCGCAAAACCGGAAATGATGTCAGAAAAACCGCCGCTGCTGCTTTCTTCATCACCTGAAGTGCTGCCCCCAATGCCCAGAACGCTGTCCAGGCCGTCCTGAATGAGGCCCGCAAAGTTGCCGATGCCGATGTCGTCCGCAATGCCGCCGAGGTCGGGCATTTCCGCCCCGTCGGTGTTGAAGAAGTTGCCGGCAAAGCCCTTGAGGTCTTCAGAAATGGAGCCTATGTTAATATTGGAGAGATAACCCGAAATATCAATGTCGCCAAGCGCGCCGAGGCCCGCAAAGAGGCTTGAAAAGTCAAACTCCGAATCTCCGCCCAAGCTGCCGATCAAATCTGTCAGCTTGTCACCCGCAGCGCCGGCAGCGTCTGAAAATGAGGGAGCGCTGGTTTCTTCCGCCGCGGCCAGCACTGAAAAAGAGAAGACGAACGCAAGGGCGACGAGCAGCGCAAACATCTTTTTCGTTTTTTTCATGAATCATCAAAATCCTTTCCTTGTGCCGGGTCATTATTCCCGGCATGCGCAGAATAACAAAAAGGTTCTTATTTGCATTTTTGCCATGGCCGTCAAACGCGGCCGGCCTGCCGGGTCTGCGGCGGTCAACATCAATGCCGCACACCGCAGGCATTCAAAGCAGGGTAAACCCGCCGTCAATATTGCGACTGTGGTGAAAACACATTTCCAAGCTAAATTGTACAATGAACAGCGCCAAAAGTCAAACGGTTCCGCAGAAAATCCATTAAGAATTTACAAATTCTTTATAATAATACCATGTTTTTGGCATGGAATCAAAAAATCAAGGCAATACCGCGTACCAACGCAAGAAGACAACGCAGACCGCTACATCAGCACCGGCAGCGATTCCAGTTTTGCGGAAACCCGCAGCAGCATCCGGGCGTCGTTTGCCGTCAGCGTGCCGTCATTGTTTGCGTCGCCGGCCTTCGTTTGATAAACTTTCAGGTTGCCGACTCCCGCCGAGCCGCGCAGGGCAAGGCGAGCGTCCTCTGCCGTGAGGCGGTTGTCGCCGTTCAAGTCGCCCTGCACAACAACATAATACCGCAGCATGGTGATGCCAAGCACCACGGATTTCAGCTCATAGCCCGTGACAAGAACATCCTCGCCCGAAAGCTTTTTGCCTTCTTTGTCATAAACACCGGTAAAAATGAAGTCAGTCGTGAGGTTATCCGTCAATGTTTCCACTGTGGTGCCGATCGGCGCGGGAGAAACGGTCTGGTTCACCAGGTCAATGCTGAATTTATTATCTGTCAAAGCGAACACCTTGTTTGTCGGCCCGCTCTCCACCACGCCGATATAATTGCCCGTGCCTGTGATTTTAACAGAAATCTCCTTGCCCCTGTGCGCGAAGGTGGGGGTGAAGGTGCTGCCTGTTTGGCCCGAAATCGCCTCGCCGTCGGCAAACCACTGAATCGCATACTGCGCGCCGGCGGGCTCAAGGTCCGCCTTCATGGTCAGGGCCTTGCCGGGGGTGGGCGCCAAAAAGAAGCCGCCGACAGACACTTCACCGACAATGCCGGTTTTGTTGCTCACATAAAACATGTCGTTGATCGCCGTGACGGTGTTGCCTTTGTTGTCTTTCGCCGTCACACGGTAATAATAGGTGCCCTCGGGGAGGGTGTTGAATTTCACAGAGGAATCCATGTCCGCAAGATCATAAACAGAGGTGTTGACGCTGCGGGTCTGGCTGATTTTTGTTTCGCCCGAAGTGGAAACGATGCTCACACTGACAGCGGTCATCGGGTTGATGGAGGCCAGCTTGCCCTTAATGGAAAAGCTTTGCCCGGGCTTGAGCGAAACAGGATAGGTGTAGCCCGCCATGGGCGCGATTGTCGCCTTGTCGGAAACGGTGAAAGGAGAATAAAGCAGCTGGTAGTTCGAGCTCATGCTTTCGTCCTTCGCCACGATCTCATAGGCATAAAAGCCTTCTGAAAGTGAACGGAAGCGCAGGGAGCCGGCGAGGTTTGCGAGGCTGTAGGTCGTGGCGTTCGGCGTCGCGCTCGCTTTATATTTCACGCTGCCGTCAGGTGAAACGATACGGGCCTCAACGAAGGTGAGCTTTTTGGTCGATGAAACCGTGCCGCTGATGTTGAAGTTGTTGCCCTTCAGAATCAAAATAGGATAGTTGTAGCCCGACTGCAGCATAAGGTTGCTGCCGCCCGAGCCGGGGTCATATTCTGTGTTGTTATAGCTTTTCAGCTTCGCGATGTACGCCGCATTGGCGGACCAGTTGCTGCCCGCATAATACAGGTTTGAGGGGATTTGAAGATAGGGGCCGGGGTCGACCGCGGTGCCGTTCAAATAGAGCTTATAGTCGAGGTGGTTGCCGGTGGAATAACCGGTGGAGCCGACGGTGCCGATTTGCTGCCCGGCGGTAACATGTTGCCCCACGCTCACATAAACGCTCGTCATGTGAATATAGCGCACCTCGACCGTCTGCCCGTTGATGGGGCTTGTGTTCCTGATCAAAACATAGTTGCCGCGGGAGTCGCAGCAGACATAGGATTTGCCGTAGTTGTGCGTGCAGCTGGTGTTCACCGCAATAACCTGCCCGGCGGCGCTCGAGATGATCGGCGTGCCCTTCGGGGCGGCGATGTCGATCGCCCAGTGGCTGCGGTTGTCGCCGTAGCCGGAGGTGATGCCCGCATAGCCGGGTGTGGGCCAAAGAAGATAATATTTGCCGGCAAAGGCGGTTATACTGGAAAACAGCGGCAACAGCAGCGCAACGCAAAGCGCCACGGCAGTCAGTTTTTTTCTGGTCATATGTACCTTCCTTTTCATTCCGAAAGCGTTCCCCCACACTCTTCGGTTGTGCGGTATCCTGCCCAAAGCAACAAAACAGAGCCTGGGCCGCCCGCAATGCGGTGCGGTCGCGCCCAATCGCATTGTGTTCGCCGCAAAACACAACATATCACTATTTACTTTAGCACGATTTTTGTGGATAGTCAATGAATTCAGTCAAATTATGCATCAGTTAAATTCTGTAATACAAACATGAGTCGTGACTCTTATTTGTTTTTAAAAACATGCAAATAAGGATTGACATTTTTGCATTTTTTTAACATAATAAAAAACGGCTGACATCGTCTTAGAGCGTGTTTGCAAACTCGCAATATAGCCAAATTTTAGCGGATTCTTTCGTCGGGCAAGGCGACAGCCTACAGGAATATTTCCGTATTGCAAGGGCTGGCAACGCAGGCAGGCGGAATAAGGCGGCGCAAGGATTATGAAGTTTTAGACTTTACAGAGTACTAGGCTTGTGGCTTGAAAAAAGACGCATTCTGTCTGTTCTGAAAAATATTTTATGATTACGGGAGAGGTACACATGAAAAAACTGATTGCAATACTTGTTGCGGCGGCCCTGCTGTTTGGCTGCTTGCCTGTTGCTGCTTCGGCTGAGTCCGTCCCCATTGTTTCTGTTGAGGTTCAGGCAAAAGCGATTGTCGGGCAGATTGTTCCAGTTACAATATATATTGAAAATGCTAAGGGTTTGACGAGCGGAAGCTTCCAGATTGCCTATAACACATCTGTTTTTAATTTTGAAGATAGCGATTATATAACATATGATTATGAAGGTGTGCTTATAGATGCAGGAGAAGGATGGACCTATGATACCCTGCAATGTGTTTTTTCGTGTGCACGCAGCCCATTTCCGTCGGATGAGCGTACGCCACTAGTGACATTTTTTCTTGTTTCCCGTACAGTCGGTGGGTCAAATTTTTCGCTGTCGGAATGTTTATTGACAAAAGGCCTTACCCCAGAAGAAGTCACAGCGCAAATCAATGTTCAGCAGAATCAGGTGGTTGCAAACGACGCCATAGAAATTGTGCTTGACAGCGCCCCGCCGGAGATTTTTGAAAACATCATTTTGCTGCTTAACGCCTCCAATGTTTCAGAGCTTTTGGACTATCTCGGCATGCCGGGGGCGCCTGTGCGCGACAAAAACGGCAAGCCTCTGGGCAATGAAACGGCGATCCTCTCAAGCTGCACCGTTTATTTCACCGTAGACGGCGAATCGTTTCAAAGCTGCGCTTTAATTCGCATGGGCGACGCGGACGGGGACGGAAAAATCACCGCCGCCGACGCAAGAAAGGCCCTTCGTTTTTCAGCAAAGCTGGAAACGGGCACAACACTGCAATATGGTACCTGCGATGTTGATCTGGATGACAAGATTACGGCCAGTGACGCAAGAACCATTCTTCGCGTGTCCGCCAAACTGACTATGTTTACATAATATAGCGGATAAACTTGAAAAATGGCTCTCGTGTAAACACGCTCTAGTTGGCGATAAATAACAAACAAGAAAGCTCTGTGGCGCAATGCTGTGCGCGGCAGAGCTTTCTTTTCATAAGGCTGAAAAAATTTGCGCCGGCTTGTGATAGGCTTTGCTTTATTCTCTATAACAAATTAATCTGCAGATTCGCTTCTGCCCAGCACCTCAAGCGGGTCGTTAACGGCGCCGTTGATATGAATCTCAAAATGCAGGTGCTCGACCTCATTCTTTTCACACGGAACGGTGCCGAGGTTGCCGATGGTGTCGTTCATTTTCACCGCGGTCCCCTCCGCAAGCGTGCTGCCCTTGCCCAGGCCGCAGTATTTTGCGACAATGCCGCCGCCGTGGTCAATTTCCATCACGGTGCCCCAAAGCGTGTCGTCATACACTTTTTTCACCGTTCCGGCGGCAACGGCCTTCACCGTGTCGCCCACCGCGCCCAGAAAATCCACGCCGTTGTGCACGCGCCAGTCGCCGAGCGTCGGGTTGAACACCATTTCGCCGCGGCTGAAATCCTTGCCGATGTCTGTGCCGAGCGGCAGTGAGAACGATGTGGGCGCCGCTTTGGTCACGGGCACATTGTCCGCGGGCGTTTCATCCTGCGGCAGGGTGGCCGCGGCGGGGGGGGCCGTGGCGCGGATGTCAGGCATGCCGGTGACGTCATTGTTGGCCGGGCGGGTGATATCCGGCGTGGTCGCCCGTTGTGTTGTGCGCTGTTCGGTTACGACCGGCGGAGTTTTGATTTTTGTGATCTGCCTTAGCGTATAAGCATAATATCCGCCGACTGCCGCAACCACAACGCACATGGCAACCGCAATCAAAAACTGTTTAGAGGAAAAAAGCTGTTTTAATCTTTCTTTTTTATAGTCATTCATAGTGTAAAACACCTCCAACAGCATTTTTGCCCAAAGCCGGTTGATTTATGCAAAAGAGATTGCATATCTTTGCCGATTTATAGCCGATTAATTTGAAAAGTGGCCACAAGATTGCGAGGATGTTTTTCATTTTGCAAGGCGACCGCCGCAGGCAGGCTTCCAGTCCTGTAAACAAGCTTCGCTTGTTAGGGCGGGCAACGCAGCAAAATGGAAAACATACCGCAAAATTGGGACAGTTTTCAAGTTGATTGGCTATATAAATACCGGGCAAAACAGAAAAACAACCGGCAAGAAACCGGTTGTTTTTCTAAATGAGGGGTTGCTTTGAGGAGGGGTTTCTCCAAAAGGAGAATGTGTATTGCTCGGTCGGGTCCGGTGCGGCTCCGTTCCCTGTTGAGCTTGTATGTATCATACCCCGCAGTTATTAATTTGATGTGAATGAGCCATGAATTATGCTAAAATAATTCATTAACAAGATATTATGCTTGTAAGAATAAACAGTAAAGGGAAAAGCTGGACGAAAAACCCAGGTTTTTGATATGGAATTATCAAGGTGCCGGTGTTTGATTTTGAAATATCACAAAAAAATAAAAAATTTAAAAAACAAATGTTTGCTTTTTTTAAAAAAGTATGTTATACTAATTTTATTATTGCTCCGCCAATGAAAGCTTGCGCTCTGATTGGCGAGGATTTTTTCACAGAGCAAGGCGGAGGACGCAGCTTTGCTTGGCGCAAGGCAAGGACGACAACGAAGCTGTACGGAAAAATACCGTCAATGCTGTGCAAGGTTTCGTTGGCGAAGCAATACTATAGTTTTTTGTGTTTTATCCCCTGTTATGCAAAGACTTCCGCCGGGGCGGAAGCGTGCCGTGTTCGATTTGTGACTGTTTGAATGAAAGAAAGGGAGTGCCGAAATGTCTGAAAAGCTGACCGAAACCCAACAAAAAATATACGACTATTTAACAAAGCGCCTGCAAAACGGCGTGCCCCCGTCCGTGAGAGAGATCGGCGGCGCGGTGGGGCTGAAATCCACCTCGTCCGTGCAGGCGAACCTTGACGCGATGGAGGCCGCGGGCTATATTCTGCGCGACCCGATGCTCAAGCGCTCCATCCGCATCCCGGGGCTGTCCGACAATGTGACGCATGTGCCGCTTGTTGGCACGGTGACGGCCGGCGTGCCCATCACGGCGGTTGAGCAGATCGAGAGCTATATGCCCGTTTCAAACGAGCTTTCACGCGGGCGCAATTTGTTTGCCCTGCGCATTCGGGGCGACAGCATGATTGAAGCCGGCATTTTTGACGGCGACATCGTGTTTGTGGAGCAGGTGCCCGTGGCCCAAAACGGCGAAATCGTCATTGCCCTGATTGAAGACGAAGCTACCTGCAAACGCTTTTTCAAAGAGAGCGGTCACATTCGCCTGCAACCCGAAAATGACGCATACGAGCCGATTTTGGTGCGCGAGGTCACAATTCTCGGCAAGGTTGTTGCAAGCATCCGTTATTATTGACACTGATTCCCGAATGCGGTAAGATTATTTGTTATTTTTTGAAAAACGCATATTTTTGTGTATGATTTTTAGTATACTGTCAGGGAACGGGAAACTCCTTCCGTTCCCTGTATCTTGTTGCTCTTGTGCCGCGTGGCGGCGTATTAATCCTTATTGGGAGGTATTGCAGATGGGAATCATAAAAGCGACGGTAAGCGCGATCGGCGGGGGCCTGGCGGACAGCTGGCTTGAAGTCATTGAGGCGAACGACATGGCGGGCAACACGGTGGTCACCGGCGGCGTTGCCGTCAGGGAGGGTTCGCGCCGTAATCAAAACACCGGGGCCGAGTTGAAAACAATTTCAAACGGCTCCGTCATCCACGTTTACCCCAACCAGTTCATGATGCTGCTTGCGGGCGGCAAGGTGGTTGATTACACCGCCGAAGAAGGTTATTACAAGGTCGAGAATTCTGATTTGCCCTCCTTGTTCAACGGCGAGTTGGGCGAGTCGGTGAAGGAGACCTTCCGCCGCGTGAAATACGGCGGCACGCCCGGCGTGGCGCAAACGGTTGTATTTGTGAACATGCAGGAGATCAAGGGCATCAAGTTCGGCACGAAAAACCCGATTAATTATTTCGATAATTTCTATAACGCCGAGTTATTTTTAAGAACCCACGGCACCTATTCGATTAAAATCACAGACCCGCTGCTCTTTTATTATGAAGCGGTTCCGCGCAATCAGGAGCGGGTAAATATTGAGGACATCAACGAGCAGTACCTGTCAGAATTCCTCACCGCGCTGCAGACTTCCATCAACCGCCTCTCGTCAGAGGGCGAGCGGATCTCACACGTCGTTTCCAAAACCATGGAGCTCAGCCGCCATATGAGCGAGGTGCTCGATGAGGACTGGAAGCGCATGCGCGGCTTTGAAGTGCGCGCGGTGGGGCTTTCGTCCGTCAGCTATGACGACGAATCCACGAAGCTCATCAACATGCGCAACCAGGGCGCCATGCTCGGCGACCCCGGCGTGCGCGAGGGCTATGTACAGGGCGCCGTTGCCCGCGGCATGGAAGCGGCCGGCTCGAACGAGGGCGGCGCGGTCGCGGGGTTCATGGGCATGGGCGTGGGCATGCAGGCCGGCGGCGGCTTTGTGGGCGCGGCCTCCGCGGCAAACCAGCAGCAGGCCCGGCGGCAGGAACAGCCCGGCGCGGCAAATTTGTGGACGTGTGAGTGCGGCAACGAAAACACGGGCAAGTTCTGCGCAAACTGCGGCAATCCGAAGCCCGAGGGCTGGAAGTGCGGCTGCGGCGCCGTGAACACGGGCAAGTTCTGCACGAATTGCGGCAAGAAGGCTCCCGAGCCGAACACAGCCTGCCCCGAATGCGGCAAAGCGATCGAGGGTTCGCTCAAATTCTGTCCCGAATGCGGTCACAAATTGAGTTAAACGGGCTGATTTTTAACGCTGAGAGGATGGTACGCAATGGCAGTTTTGTCTTATAAATGCCCCAATTGCAGTGGGCCGCTGACCTTTTCGGCAGAAAAGCAGCTGTTCGCCTGCGACTATTGCCGCTCTGAATTCACACAGCCGGAGATGGAGCGGCTGCAAAAAAATTTGCAGGATGCCGAAAATGAAACGCAGAAAGAGCCGGCAAAAGCTCCCGCAGAGGACGCCGACTTTTCTTCACGGGTCAGCGCATACACCTGCCCGAGCTGCGGCGCGGAGATCATGACGACCGAAACGACCGCCGCGTCCACCTGCTATTATTGCCACAACCCCGTGGTGCTTTCGGGGCGGCTTTCGCAGGAATTCAAGCCCGACAAAATCATTCCCTTCCGCATTTCAAAAGAGCAGGCGCTCGCGGGCTTCAAAACCTTCTGCGGCAAAAAACGCTTTTTGCCAAGTGATTTTTATTCGCCCAGGCAGGTGGAGAATATCCGGGGCGTATACTACCCCTATTTTCTTGTTGAAAGCAAAATAGAAGCGGGTGTTCAGGCAACCGCGGAGGATGTGCGTGTCTGGCGTGTCGGTGAAACGGAATACACAGAGGTGAAAACATACTCCGTCGTGCGTGAGGGTGAGGCGTTTGTGGACGGTATTTCAGTCTCCGCCCTGCAAAACAGCGACCATAATATGCTCAAATATGTCTGCCCGTTTGAAGAAAGCCAGCTGCAGGATTTTGAAATGACCTATCTTTCGGGCTTTGAGGCTGAAAAGCGCGATCTGGGCAAGGCCGAGCTGCGGCAGCAGGTTTCGGATATTATGAACAATACGGTTGAGGGTATGCTGCGCGACACCATCAGCGGCTACAGGTCTGTCAAGATTCAAAACCTGAATTGCCGCACGCTTGCAGACAAGTGGGAGTATGCCTTGTTCCCCGTTTGGGTTTTAACATACCATTATAAAGGCGAGGCCTTTGTTTTTGCCATGAACGGGCAAACCGGCAAGCTCTATGGCCGCCTGCCGGTGGCGATCAACAAAATGCTGGCGCTGGGCGCTTCTGTTTTTGCCGGGGTTTCCGCGCTGCTGACGCTGTTTTTGCTGGGAGGTGGGCCGGCGTGAAAAAAATCTGCCTGATTTCGGTTTTGTTTGCGCTGTTTCTGCTTTTGCCGATAGGCGCTTTCGCGTCTGTTTCTTCCTCCTCATCGACGACGGTGCCTGCCACCACTGCGGAAGCCGCAAGCGAGCCAAAAACGGCCCTGCCTGTCGAGCGCTTTGTGCTTTTGGACGACGCCGCGGCGCTGTTGAACAGTGCCGAAAAAAGCCGGATCAAACAGCAGGCGGCTGATCTTGCCGCCGCTTATGGGCATGACGTCGTGCTGCTGACCACTTCAGACGCGGGTGGCAGGACCGCCGAGAGTTACGCAGAAAGATATATTCGAAAGCTGCGCTCCGGGGGGCACTCCCTGAAAGACGCGTTTCTGTTTTTGATCGACATGGATAACCGTGAACCGTATGTCTGGTGGAGCGGCAGCGCGGAAGCGATGTATGAAAGCCGCCCGGTGGCCGACGCCGTTTTCAAAAGCATCAGAAAAGATTTGACAAACGGCAATTATGCGGGCGCTTTTTTTTCCGCGATCGATACTGTTTCTTATTATGCGGATTCCTATTCAAGCGTTGAAACGCCCCAACAAGAAAGGCCCGGCGGGCAGAGTGATGATAATACCGAATACCGCACAGGGTATGACAACACCGAATATGACGACGCTGGATATGACGACGACGCGTATCCTGTTGCCCCGGATGTTCCCGATTCATCTCTCAGCACAGGCCAGGCGGTGCTTTCAGCGCTTGTTGTGGGGCTTGCGGCGGCATTGATCACCGTGTTTACGGTGAATCGCAAATACAAAACCGTGGGCGTCACAGGCGGCCTGCCCTACAACATAAAAAAGGATCTGACGCTGCGCAATTCCCAGGACATTCTCACAGGCCAAAACGTCACCACGCGTCACATTCCAAAACCGCCCCCGCCGCCGTCGCACGGCGGCGGTCACAGCGGCGGCCGCGGTTCCGGCGTTGCCTCTTCGGGCAGGCATTCGGGCGGCAGCGGGCACACCGGCCACAAATTTTGACGCAGGCGGAAAGAAATTTTTCATATTTCAAAAAAAGAGAATTCAACGCCGGGGGATATGCTAAGATATCCTTCGGCATTTCTTTGTGTTTTTCGACATTATAGCCGTTCGCGACTATATCCATTGAACCGGAGGCGTTATTTTGAAAACCTCGTCCCTCAAAAGCAATCTTTATTTGATCACCGCGGCGCTCATTTGGGGCTTTGCCTTTGTGGCGCAAAGCGTGGGGCTTGCGCATGTCGGGCCGTTTACCTTCAACGCGATCCGCTGCGTTATCGGCTCGCTTGTGCTGCTTCCCATAATTTTTATTAACAATAAAAAAATAAAGAAGAACGGATCGGCTCAAAAAGGTTCGGTAAAGCTTCTTGTGCTCAGCGGCGTGCTGTGCGGCCTGATTCTATGCGTGGCAAGCGCCCTGCAGCAATATGGGCTGATGCACACCACGGTTGGCAAGTCGGGTTTCATCACCGCCCTTTATATTGTGCTGGTGCCCATTCTAGGCATATTTTTCAAAAAGCGCGCGGGCCTTCTGGTGTGGGCCAGTGTCGCGATCGCGGTCGTCGGCATGTATTTTTTGTGCATCAGCGAAAACACGGCCGTCAATATCGGCGATATTTATACCCTGCTGTGCGCGGTCGCCTTTGCCTTTCACATCATCGCCATCGACTACTTTGCCCCCAAGGTCGACGGCGTGACGCTTTCGTGCATCCAGTTTTTTGTGTGTGCGGTCGCCTCAGCCGCGATGATGCCGATTTTTGGCGAGTACCCGAAAATGGAAAATATCCTCGCGGCCTGGATACCCCTTTTGTATGCGGGCGCGCTCTCCTGCGGCATTGCATACACCTTCCAGATTCTCGGCCAGCGCAACACAAACCCCACTGTGGCGTCGCTGATTTTGAGCTTTGAGTCGGTGTTTGCCCTGCTTGGCGGTATTTTGCTGCTCAAAGAAACGCCGCAGCTGCGCGAGCTGTTCGGCAGCCTGCTGATGTTCTGCGCCGTGGTGCTCTCGCAAATTAAAATTCCGCTGCCGTTTCGGCGGGGGAACAAGCCGAAAGCCGCGGCGGCAAAAGAATGATCGCGGGCATGCCCCGTTATAATTCATTATAAAATCCCCCTTGAAAATTAACATGATTTTCAAGGGGGATTCAAAATTCAGTTCATTGGTGCAAACGGGTCGTCCGCATCCTTTTTGCCGGTCTTCACCTTGCCCTGAAGCTCGGGAACAGGGGGCGCCTCGTTTTTTTTGCGCACTCTTTTTTTGTCGCCCGAAAGCGCCGGGCGCTTCATGCCTTGCTTGGCCATGCGAAACCATCACCTTTCCTCGTGTTATTATAGTCGATTAGCTTCAAAACCGTCCCGGCCTTTGCGGCCTTTTTCCGTTTTCGCTGCGTCCAAAATGCTCGGCATACGAAAGTATTCCTGCGCTTTGTCCTTGCGGAAACAAAGCATCCTCGCAAAATCCGGAACTCTTTTGAAGCTAATCGACTATAACACGCTTAGTATGTGCGCTTCCGCAAAAGATATGTAGCCTTCAGAACCTTTTTTGGGGCAATGAAAAGCGCGTCAGTGCCTTTTCAGGCAATGGAGCCTTTCACTTCTTTGCCGCAATTTGTGCAGAATTTCTGCCCCTTGCGCAGCGGGCTGCCGCAAAAGCCGCAGACCTTTTCAAAGCCGGGCAGGCGCGGGGTGCCGCAGCCGGAGCAATAATTGTGCTCGCTCCCAAACGGGGAGTTGCAGGTGGAGCAGACATAAGGGTTGACTACCTCAGTGGGGTTCACACGCCGTTCCGGGCAGCCGACCACGGCGCAGCCGCCGTTTTTCTTCCAGCAGGCTTCATGATGAACCGACGCACAAGTGGCGCACGTTGTTGTTGCCTCGCCGTCTTTTATGTCCAACTTGCAAAACGGGCATGTTTTTTTGATGTTGTCTTCCATTTTTTGGCCTCCTGATTTTTTTTATAATAAGCCATTTACGAAAGGCGGCGCCGCTCATGAAACGGCGGTAGGTATCTGCGGCGATAATCACCGGCACGCTCTTGCGAAAAGCCTCATTTTTCTCCCGCGGTTGCGGCTGCGGGCTTCTTTTTTCTGTGAATGATGAAACGGTTGGTGGGATAAGTCCAAACCGTGGCGACGGTTGCCACAATGGGTTTCACAATGATGTCGCCGATGGACTGCCAGCCCTGGTCCACAAACCAAACAGAGAGCTTGGTGCCGATCCACGCTGTCGCGAAAATGGTGAACACCACCATAATAATATAAAGAATCACGCTGCGCAGGGCGTTTGCGTCCGCGTGGAAGGTCATCTTGCGGTTGAGCACAAAGGCGATGGCATAGCCGATGGTGGTGGAGATGAGATAGGCGTAAAGATATCCCTCGCCCTGATCGAGTCCCAAAAACTTCAGCACCGGGTTCGGTGGCAGGGGCGCGTTGATGATGGCTTTGAATACGACATACTGCAAAACATAAAACACACCCAGCTCCACAATTGTGGACGACATGCCGGCCAGTGAGAATTTGATGAATTTAAAAAGCTCCGCGTGTTTGTTTGCAAATTCTTTCAGTTTGCCCATGTGAGGTTCATCCTTTCTGCCCGGCATCGTTGCCGCAACGCGAAAACGCGTTTGTTTTATGAATTTGTGTTGCATCAAGCAGTTAAATGATATACTATATCCCCATAAAATGTCAAGCGAATTTGAATATTTGGGCGGCGCGCGGCGCGGCCTGAAAAGAGGAATGCTTATGAAACAGCTTCTCAGCCTCGACGGTGTCTGGCAGCTCTCTTATATAAAAAACGCGGACCTGCAAAAAATGGATGTGGATTGCGGCAGCGTGGGCAGCCTGCTTGCCGCGGGCATAGCAACGGTGCCCGCCGCCGTGCCCGGCAATTTTGAGCGATCGCTTTATGAAGCGGGGCGGATTCCCGACCCGTTTTTCGGCACGAATGTCTGGGAGCTGCAGGAGCTTGAGGCCTGCCATGTGTTTTATCACCGCCGCTTTGATTTTCATGAGGCGGGGGCGGGGGAGCGCGTTCTCCGCTTTGATGGCATAGACACCGTTGCGGACATTTATTTGAACGGCCGCCTGCTGGGGCGCACCGAAAACATGTTCCTCGCTTACGAATTTCCGCTTGCGTCTTTTGTGAGGGAGGGCGAGAACGAACTTGTGGTGCACATCAGGCCCGCGTGCATCGAGTCGCGCAGGCACGCCTTGCCGGTCTCGTGCGGCGCGCTGCCTTATAACTATGAATCCCTTGCCGTGCGCAAGGCCGCCCACTCCTTCGGGTGGGACATTATGCCCCGCATTGTTTCCTGCGGCATTTTCAAAAGCGCCGGTATTTTTGAAAAAGCGCCCGACCGCATTGACGACGTGTTCTGCCACACTCTTGATGTGAGGGTGGAGAAGGCGCGGGCGCGCGTAGGCTTCTTCTGGCAGCTCACCGTTTCGCAGGACAGTTTAAAGGAATATTCCCTGCAAATTGCGGGCGAGTGCGGCGGGCACCGCTTTTCAAAAACCGTGCGTGTGCCGCACACCTCCTGCAAAACCGATTTCTGGCTTGACGAATGCCGCCTTTGGTGGCCGCGCAATGCGGGCGAGGCGAATGTGTATGATATCACCGTCACATTGTTATATCAAGATGAGCCGGTTGACGTGTTCACAACCTCCATGGGCATCCGCACCGTGCGGCTTGAGCGCACCAGCACCATAACGCCCGAAAACGGCGGCAAATTCTGCTTTGTCATCAACGGCAGAAGAGTGTTTTGCATGGGCACGAACTGGGTGCCGCTCGACGCGTTCCACTCGAACGACCCGGCGCGCCTTGCGCCCGCGCTCGAAATGGTCACAGACCTCGGCTGCAACATGGTTCGCTGCTGGGGCGGCAATGTGTATGAAAGCGAAGCGTTTTTTGACTATTGTGACCGTGACGGCGTCATGGTTTGGCAGGATTTTGCCATGGGCTGCGGCGTTTACCCCCGCACCCGCGAATTTTTGCAGGCGATGGAAACGGAGGCGACGCAGATCATCTGCCGCCTGCGCAACCATCCCTCGCTTGTTTTGTGGGCGGGCGATAACGAGTGCGACGACGCCGACAACTGGGCGCACGGTATGTTTGCCGACCCGAACAAGAACAGCATTACCCGCGAGCTTCTGCCGCGTTTGGTGGCGCTCCACGATTTCACGCGCCCCTTTTTGCCAAGCTCGCCATACATTGACGAACATGCCCATGAAAGCCGCGAGCCGATTTCCGAAAACCACCTTTGGGGCCCGCGCGACTATTTTAAGGGCGATTTTTATAAAAACGCTCCCTGCTGCTTTGCCAGCGAAACGGGCTATCACGGCTGCCCGTCGCCGGGGTCCCTCGCGCGTTTCCTTTCGCAAGAGGGCCTGTGGCCGATCGTGGACGAAGACAATCGCGTGAATGAGGAGTGGCTGGCACACGCCTCGTCCATGGAGCCGGCGCAGGACGCGCCCTATGCCTACCGCATCCCCCTGATGATCAATCAGGCAAAAACCCTGTTTACCGCGTTTCCCGATAATCTTGAGGACTTCGCCCTGCAAAGCCAGGTTTCGCAGGCCGAGGCAAAAAAATATTTCATTGAGCGGTTCCGCATCGCAAAGTGGCAAAAAACGGGTGTTTTATGGTGGAACCTCCTTGACGGCTGGCCGCAGGTTTCCGACGCGGTGGTGGATTATTATTTCACCAAAAAACTGGCCTATCACTACATCAGGCGTTCGCAGCAGAGCGTGTGCTTCATCTGCTCCGAGCCGCAAAACGGCACGCTCACCCTGTTTGGCGTGAACGACCTGACCATGGCGAAAGAGGCTCGATACCGTGTGGTCAACGTCACAGAAAACCTTGAGGTCTGCGCGGGGAGCGTGCTTCTTTCACCTGAAAGCAGCGAGGGCGTGTGTGAGATCAAAATAAAACCCGGCGAGAAATCCATGCTTCTCACCGAGTGGGTTATTGACGGGGTGCGCGCAAAAAACCATTACATGACAAACGCCATAGGCCTCGATTTTGCGCAGTATGTAAAAGATATAAAGAAATGCGGGATGCTGGAGCTTGAGGGGTTTTCTAAAGAATTTTAACCAAAACGACAATCGCCGCAATGATCGCAGCGAGGGCCAGCAGGGTTTTGATGATGAGCGGGATCGCCGCGTCGACTGTTGTGGGCACATGGGAATAGAGATAGTTTTTGAGCGGCTTTTTGACCTTTTTACCCACCAGCGCCTGAAAGGTGAGTGTGTGGGTTTTGTATGTATTCGGCTTTGTTTCGTCAAGGTCAAACACGCGCACGCCGCGGTTGACGCCCGGGCCGTAAACATTAAAGCCCGCGCCCTGGGTGTAGCCGAGGTCGATGCCTTTATGGTTGCCGGCAAAGCTGTTGATGTGGTCGTGCCCTACCCACATGCCGAGCACCTCGCCCTTTTCAGCCAAAGCCTCGAATTCGCCTGAGTTCACGTCGGGCGAGGCGGGGCGCTCGCCCAAAAAATGCCCGTTCGCCAGCAGTTCGTCCGGCAAAACATAATATTCGTCCTTATGGGTCCGGTACGCACGCACCGCGCCCTTTGTTTTTTTGTCCGCCCGTTTGAGAATTTGATAATATTCGTCCACGGGGATGTGCTGAAACACAAGCGAAGGCACATAAGCGCCCACCTGCTCTTTGAGCTGTTCCCTTGTGGCTTGATACCAGCGGATTTTTTCTTCATTCACATTCTCATAGCCGCCGCCTTTGGCGTCGCCGCCCGAGTGGATGAGATAGAGGTTAAAGGCCACCTTCTCGCCTGTGCTGCTGAAAATGGGGATGTGAAAGGTGCCGTGGCTGCCCGCGATTTCTTCGGCGGGGTTGATGCACAGGGGTGACTCGCGATAGATCGCCATTTGCTCTTCTTCGGGCAGGGCCTGCTTGTCGTGGTTGCCGAAGGTCACCGCAAAGGGGATGCCGCGGCTGCGCACCGGCCCGGTGATGGCGTCAAGCGCGCCTTTCACTTTGGTTTTCGCGTCTTTGCCGCGAAACTTTGTGCTGTAGCCCTTGATCTGGTCGCCTGTGAACACCACAAGGTCGGGTTTTGCCTTGTCAAGCGCCGCGTCAATCAGGCGAACGGTATCCGGCGACACGTTCGGGTCCTCTTGCGTGTCGGTAATCTGCATGATGCGAAAGGTGCCGTTTGGTTTGAATTGTTGCACGTTTATGACCATCCTTTCTCTGCCGTTTGAAAAATTTATTTTTCAAACTTATCCTCACTCCTCAATGATCCTGACCCATAAAAATCACATGTAGGTGATCCTGTCCTGATATTTCTCAAACATCTTCGCGTTGTATTCGTCGCCGCCGTCGAGGTTCGCGCTCATGAAAACAGGCGGCTCCACGCCTTTTTCCAGAAAGAGCGCCACGGATTCGGCGCACAGGGCGTTGATGATGGCCGCGCCGGTGATAGTTGAGGTCGGGGCGGTTTTTTCGGGAAAGCCCTCTATTGATATGGCCGCGTCGCCGATGCAGCCGCAGTTGTCAAGCACTAAATCACACACCTCAAACAGCCGCTTGCCGCTGGGGTGGCGCGAGGGCGCACAGGAGGAATAGGCCACGCTTGTGATTGCGGCCGTTTTGATGCCGCGTTTTTTCGCCTCGATCGCGATTTCAACAGGCACGCCGTTGCGCCCCGAAACCGAGTGGATCACCAGCAGATCCCCCGCGCCGATGGGCGTTGTGTTCAAAATTTCATGGGCATATTCGGGCTTGCGCTCCAAAACAGAGGTGTCCGTGACGGGCACGGTGTCGAGCGTCAGGCCCTTTGGGAGGATCGGGTTTGCGATCACAAGCCCGCCCGTGCGGTAAAACGCCTCCTGCGAAAGAATGCCCGCGTGAGAGCAGCCGAAGAAAAAGATTTTGCCGCCTTCGACAGCCGTGTCCACCAGCGTTCCGGCAAGGGTGTGAATGTTCGCCTCCTGCGTTTCAAGCACGGTGCGCAGCAACTGCTCGATATGCGAAAAATAGGTTTTGATATAAGACATGGAACCACTCCCCAATTTAGTATTCTTTTATTTAGTTTGTTCCAACCGAAACGACCAGCTTGTTCATGCGCTCAACCGTCCACACGACATAGTCGGCGTCAAGCCAGCGGGCTTTGCCGCGCGGGTTGCCGTCGGCGCGAAGCTCGTTCTCAAACCCCGGGTCCTGCACCAAAAAGCGCAGGGAGCCGCCCGACCTTTCATAGCCGTAAATGAGTTCGCAGTGCCCCTGCGCGCCCGGCTCCGCTTCGCTGAACATGGCGAGCACAATGCCGCCGCGGTCGAGGATGTCCACCACGAGCTGTTTGCTGATGTTTCCGTAGTCATAGGCGACCTGATAAAAGTCCAGCGAGCTGACCACCTGCGCCATCCACCAACCGTCGGCAAACTCGGGCAAAAATTTGTTGCGCAGTGATTCCACCGTGGCGGTGGAGCCCGGGTTGAGCCATTTGAGGGCCATCGCCGTCATGGTGGGCATGCAGTTCACGGCCGCATATTGCCCGGTGTTGTATTGCTTGAAATACCAGTCATAGTCCCTGTCATTGACGCGAACCGATTTCTGTTCGGCGGCGACAGGCCCAAAGGCGCTTGCGGACAGCGTACCGTCCGGCGACAGCATGCCGTCCAGCGACTGCAGGGCTTTGACCGCGCTTGCTTCGGTAAACGCGGCGGGCTTATCCGTTTCTGTTGAGAAAAAAAGGCTGAAAAAGCAGGCCTGCAGAAAATCGTTTGTGATCGCGGGCAGTTCATAAAACCGGCTTTCATATGCGGGATAAAACATGTTTTCTTTCGGGAACGGCTTCATCAGCCCCTGCCCCACGCAAAAAGAGGCGTTGTCGTTTTCACAGTCCACAAACGAGGGCATTGCCTCATCCTGCCCCTGCTTGTGAAAATATTCGCGGTAAAGAAACGAAAACAGGCTTGCCATGTCGCCCCGGGTGAGCCCCACGCGGCCATAGCCATCTGTTCCCGTATTTTGCAGCAAAGCGGAAACCCCCTGCGCAAACTCGCCCCACAGCGCCTCATGCCCTGTGCCCTGTATGGAAAGGGCATAGAGTTCATGATAGACCGAAAACAGCCGGTCAAGGTCAAGTGTGCCAAATCCGCCGCTGCCGAGGCCGTATGTGTAGAACAGCAGCTCTTTTAGCAGCAGGCTCAGCGACTGCGCGAAGTCTGCGGCTGTCAGCTCATCCTGGGGGTAAAAGCCCTCAAGCACCTCCGGCATCAGCGCAAGCGCTTTGAGTTGGAAGGCGTCGCTTACGTCCGGGCGGTTGACAGGCGAAACATCAATGGCCGTGCCGGTGCGGCTCTCATAATATGCGCTCAGCAGGGCATAGGTCTTTTGCGCGGTCAGGGGCTTGTTGATTTGCGTCAGGTTGACAGAATAGCCGCCCGACGCCAAAGCCAGGCACTGCTTTAAGAAGTCGGGGTCCGCAAGGCTTTGCAAAAAATCGGTTTGCGGCAGACGCAAGCCGTCAGGCAGCAGAAGAATGCTGTCAAACAGCAGTTTTTGCCCGTTGCTCCCCGTGATCCAGGCCTGCAAGGAGTAATTTTCTGTGTCGGCGGACAGCTCATATTGCACTTTCGCGCCCAGCTGCGCCGCCCCCGCGGCTTGCAGCGCGGCGTTGATTTGCCCGAAATATTCGCTCAGGGAATCGTTTATGCCCTTCGCGCCCGCAATACCGTGCACCTCGGGCACGGCATTGCCCTGTTTGCCCGTTTGAGTCAGATAGACCTTCTCGGAGAAGGCGCAGGAAGAGAGCAGTGTGGCGAACGCGAGCAGCAGGGCGATATATGAAAAATTTTTTTTGTGAAGACAGTGTTGCATGGAGATACCTCTTTATCAGCCGTTTGATTATTATAATAAAGCATAGGCGCAAAAAAAGCAACGGAAAAAGCGAAAAAGAGATATCTTGGCAGCGAAATTAAAAATCCGCCTGAAAAGATTGTTTCTTCTCAGGCGGATTGTTTTGTGCGTTACAGCTTTTCAAAGCTCTCGACATTTAACACGAACACGGTCGCACCCTTGACGGATGTTTTTGCGTTGGTGTCAGAAAGGCCGAAGCCCTTGCCGAAGGAAGCGTTTGTAGGCACATTTTTGTTTCTTGTGAAGCTGTGCTCTTTGATGATTTGCTTGATTCTTTCTATATCCGAATTCTCAGCACCGATCAGCAGCGTTGTGTTGCCCGCCTGCAAAAAGCCGCCTGTCGTCGATAATTTTGTGATGAAAAAACCTTCATTCGTCAAGGTTGCGGAAACGGCGGCGGAATCGTCATTGTTGACGATAGCCAAAACCAACTTCATAGTGATCCTCCTCTTTCTCCGGCGGAAAAATATAAAGAAACAGGCTGCAAGGGCCGCCGGGGCCTGCAACCGTTTTGCCGGGAAGCCGGCAATGTTTACAAAAAGCATAAATCCCATCTGTTCATGACGTATTAAAACATGCTTTACAATATCATTATACTACAAAGCGGGGGCAATTATCAATCCCAAATTTCTTTGCGCGCCAAAGGGCGTTTTCAGGCTTATAAAAAGGAGTTGAACCGCTTCATGCTTTTGCCGTCGAGCTTATAAAAATCAGGTATTTCATAGCGGTTGTCGCTGGTGTCTTTGATCAGCACCCTGCCGTCATACAGGATTTTAATATCCATATTTCTGTTCTTTACGTCAAACTTGTATTTGCCGCGGTCCGTGCGCACATTCATCTTCAAAAGGCCGTATTCTTCTTTGGCCTCATAGATCTCCAGAATTTTCGGGATCAGATAATATTCCTCAAGCGCGTCCAGGACGCTTTTTTTGCTTTCGGGCATGAGGCCCTGCACGTCACGGATGACGGCCATCTCAACACCCTCGTCGTCAAGCAGGGTAATGTATTTGTCAAGGCCCGTAATAGGGAACAGGCGGCGTGCCTCCACATTCTCAAATTTGCGCCCGTCATACAGCTCCACATTGAGCAGGTTATCCCCGGCCTTGGTGATCCTTGCGTTATCGTCCTGAATATATATGCGTTCCATAATCAGCTTCGCATCCTTTCTGCAAACGATTTGTGACACAGGGTCACAAATCGTCTGAAAGTTCTATTTTTACAAAAGAAGGGGGCGTGGATTCCGGCCGTGCCGGCACTCTTACGCCCACGCGCCTTTTATGCAAAGTTTTCTTCTTCGCGGCTCTTTTGGATTTTTTCGGCAAGGCCCTGAATCTCAATAAGCTTATAGTATTTGCCCCTGAGCGCCAGCAATTCTTCCTGCGTGCCGAACTCAAGGATCTCGCCCTTGTCCACAACAATGATTTTGTTTGCCTTGCGCAGGGTGGAAAGGCGGTGGGCGATCATGAGCGTGGTCCTGCCGCTGATGAGGCGGTCGATCGCCTCCTGAATCAGCTGCTCCGTTTCAGAGTCAACAGCCGCGGTGGCCTCATCGAAAATCAGCATGGACGGGTTTTTCAAAACGGCGCGCGCAATCGAAAGCCGCTGCCTCTCGCCGCCCGAAAGGCCCACGCCGCGCTCGCCGAGCATCGTGTCATACGCGTCCGGCAGCTTTGCGATAAAGCCGTGGGCGTTCGCGATGTCCGCCGCGTGGATGACCTCCTCCACCGCGGAATCGGGGTTGCTGTAGGCGATATTCTTGAAAATCGTGTCGCGGAACATCATCGGCTCCTGCTGCACATAACCGATTTTGGAGCGGAAGGACTGCAGGTCGATCTCCTTAATGTTCCGCCCGTCCACAAGGATGTCGCCCTCGTAGTTGTCATAGAAGCGCATGAGCAGGTTCACAAGCGTGCTCTTGCCCGAGCCGGTGGTGCCCACAATGCCCACAATGTCGCCCGGTTCAATGACAAGGTTGATGTTCGAGAGGGTTTTCTTGGTTTTATCAAACGAGAAGTTGACGTTTTTGAATTCGATCCTGCCTTCAATGCGGTGAATGACGTTGCCTTTGCCGAAGTTCGGCTCCGGCTCGGCGTCGATGATGTCGAGAATGCGCTCGGCGGAGGTCATTGCGTTTTGATAGGTATCGTTCATGCTCGCAAAGAAGTTGACGGGGCCGTAGAACATGCTCGCGTAGGAGATGAACGAAATCAGCGTGCCTGCGGTGAGCTTCGCCGTTTCGGGGTTATCCATGCCGTCAATGACCTGATTGCCGCCCACAAACCAAATCAGCAGCGAGCCGCAGGTGACGACAAAGGTGATGACGTGGGGAAAGACGTTCGCGATCACAGAGGCGTGCATATCCTCTTTGAGCCAGTCCTCATTATAATTTTCAAATTTTTCGATCGCCCGCTCCTCGCTTGTGAAGGATTTGATCACGCGGATGCCGGGCAGCGTGTCGGAAAGAATCGAGCTGACGGCGGACCATCGCCGCCAGATGCGGCGGTAGATGGGCGAAATTTTGTGCCCGAAAAACCGCGCGCCCCAAACGACCAGGGGAATCGGAATCAGCGACCAGAGCGTGAGGATCGGGTTCATGACGAGCATGATCACGATGATGCCGATCATTAAGAAAAACTGCACGACGGCTTCCTGCGAAACACGCAGCATGAATGCCTGCAGGGTGTTTGTGTCGCCGCTGACGCGGGTGATCACGGAACCGGTGCTGGTCTTGTCATAAAAGCTCATGGGGAGGTACTGCGCTTTTGCGAAGATATCGTTGCGCAGGCGGGTGACGGTTTTGTCGCCGATCACGCGCATGAGGTGACCGCGCCACGCGCCGATGGAATATTGCACGATATAGATCAGCATCAGCGAAATGACAACGCCAACGAGCATTATGCGGCGGTTTTCGTCGTTTTCGCCCTTGAGCACGTCGTCAATCAAAATTCTCTGCGCGACGGGCGGCGCGAGCGCCATGGTAGTTGTGATGACCGAAAGCATAAGGCAGAAAATCAGCTTTTTCTTTTCGGGGGCCATATAGGCCGCGAGCTTTTTCACGAGAGTGCCCTTTGAGGCGCAGTTGATGCACTGCGCGCCCTGGCGGGAGAGCGAGCGCCCGCATTTGGGGCAGAAGGACTTCATTTTGTCATAGGTGGCGGCGACGGCCTCCACCTCTTTTTCAGCGTTCTTGCCCTCGGCGACAGCCTCCAAAAACGCGGCCGCCGCGTCGGCAAGGGATGCCACAGAATATGTAAACCGGAAAGCGTCGACGCTGCCCTGCCCGGTTTTGAGCCGCAGAATGGCGTTGCCGTACATCCGCTTGACTTTCGCCTCTTTTATGTCGGCGATGGGAATGATTTTGATACCGTCCTGATGGTATTGGTCGAAGGCAAACAGCCTTTTGTTTGTCACGACAATTGCGGATTCGCCGTACTTTGACTTGAGGTTCAAGTCACCGACAAGCGAAAACATCGCCTGTTCTCCGTTTTCCAACTTCTTTTCGCAGGCTTCCGAAAACGATTCCGGAAGCTTTCTGTTTGAGAGCAAGTCACCAGAAAGCATATTGACCATCCTTTCTCAGAGAGGGAAAAGCCGCCGCGTGTATTACACCGTCGCCGGTGTGCGCAGGCAGGCCTCATGAAAAAACGTTTCCGCCCCGCAGTAATCCCTGTTCTGCGAAACGGCGGCCTCTCTTTTGTGAGGGCATAAAAAGCCCTTGATGTCATGCAAGTTATATCATAAATGGGCAAAAATCACAAGCTTTTTCAAGATGTTTTTCATTTTCTCATGATTTGCGCATGTTGCATAGAAATGTGAAATATTTTTTGGTTATTATGACCTTCCGTATTATAATGTTATTATAGAACTTACTGTTTTACACCGTATTTTCAGTGACAAAAAATTTTTTTCTGAAAAGCTAGGTTGTTTGTTTGCGAAACAACAGTTTAAAATATGCAATGAAAACGCAACATTTAATGATAATTTATTAGATTGACAAAAGATTCGATTAAACTTTATAATGAAAACAAATAAATCATAATGACAATATTGGTCAAGCAGCTTCAATTTGTTTGGCCAATGGGTGCAGAGGAGCGTGCCGTTTTATGCAATCTGAAAGATCAGATTTTCATCAAGGCCCAATAGAATGTTTCTTTCATTTCTGCAAAGAGAACCTTTTTAAAATCATCGCAGGGATATTGGTAGTGGGAGGTCTGCTGTGGTTTTTATCCTTTTTAATCAGTCCCCTTTTTATTGGCGAGCGGGAAATAAAAGTCAGCAATCAGGAATATTTGAATGCGATTAACGCGGCAATGCAGGAACAAGGAATGCTTTTTGAAGAAGTCGGCGCGGATTTCAATTTTGAGGGAGCTGTCGTTTATATTGACGCGGACGGACGCAAAACAGCGCCGATTACCTCCGTTTATTTTGAGGACGTTTCTCTTCTGAACGGCTTTTCCCCCGCATTTTATTGCGCGGACAGCAATATTGTAATCACTTTGAAAACCCCGTTTATTTTTAATGATGACTTCTTAATAGACCTGTTTTATAAAGATAGTTATTCACAGGAGGATAAACATTGCGTTTTGTTTGCGCAGAATATGCCTCGATATATCGCAGTCATTGATATTTTACTTGAGCAGGGTTTTTCCTATAGGGACATTGTTCGAGATTCTGTTGAGACATGTGAAAAAATAGCGAACCCTAAGCAAAAATTTTCTCGGCATGAGAAAGAAATGGCGGATGTTTTATCTGCACATAAAGATGATGTTCAGGATTATCTGAACATCATACAAAGTGTTTATGATTATGAGGATATGTTTGACACCAGTCTCTATGAGGACCATGTTCTGACGCTTTATCTGAATATGCGCGACCCCAATTCGCCATTTTGGGAAATCAATCAAGACACTTCTTTGGATGAAATGCGGGAAATTTATTACCGCGCGTTACGAAATACCCAATCGATTTCTTATACCTATGACCAACAGGCTTATAATTTGGAACTTACAGATATTTTGAATGCAGACGCGCAGAAAGAGTCAACCACAAAGGTAATCGTTGCGTATCAATTCCCTGATTTTGGGAATTCCCAAGGGGCGAAGCAGGATGTGATACAAGACCGCATTGATGCGATTGAATATGTTCTTGGTTATATAAATACAAATTAATTTCCCTGTCCCAAAGCATCAGAAACCTGATTCTACAGAAAAAAGCTTCGGTGGTTGTGGAAAAATTTTTAAAAACACTTGACTTTTATGGGTCATTAAGTTATGATACTTTATGACCCATAAAAGTGAGGTGACAATAATTGGGTAATAAAAAAATGGGGCGTCCAACCGATAATCCTAAAACAGTGTCCGTGAAATTTCTTGCTGATGATGAAACATTTGGAAAGCTGAAGGAATGCAGCGAAGAATTAGAAATATCGCGCGCTGAAGTCATTCGCAAAGGGATTCATAAGGTGCATGACGGCCTCACAAAAAAATGAAAGGAAGCGGCTCACTCCTCGTCAAAGCAGAAGCCACTTCCAGTACCGGCAACCGCCGAAAGACGGTCACAGCGTAAATATTATACCATGCGCTTGATTTTCTTTCAATCCTAAAAAAAGAGTCTCTAAAAAAGCTTCAGCGGTTGCAAAAAAATTTTTACAAAATGCTTGACTTTTGAGTACACAGATGTATAATATATGTGTACCCAAAAGTGAGGTGATAATGATTGGGTAATAAAAAAATGGGGCGTCCAACCGATAATCCTAAAACCGGAATTATAAAAATCAGAGCAGACGAGCAGACAATTGAAAAATTGAGCGAATGCAGTGAAAGGTTAAACATGTCACGTTCTGATATTGTCCGTAAAGGGATTAACGATATTTATGACAGCCTCGATAAAAAATGAAAGGAAGCGGCTCTCTCCAGTCAAAGATACAGCCACTTCCCCATACCGACAACCGCCGAAAGGCAGTCACAGCGTAAATATTATACCATGCGCATGGCTTACTTTCAAGTCCTTTTAAAAAGCCTTTCCCTATAAAAAGGGCTCCCGGGGGTTGTACGAACACTTGAAAGGAAGATTTTATGAATATCTTGGAAGAACTTTATTACGGCAGCCTCAGGCCCTTCGAGAAAACCTTTGAGCACGATTCCGAATACGCAAAGCTCGTGAGCACCATCGCCGAATATGAGGAAACAATCACAAAGCTCCTCAACTCCCGGCCCGAAGCCGAAGAGGAAGCGTTCCTCTTCTTCCAGATCATGAACGCCCAAATCGAACTGCTCGCATTCAGCGAAATGAACCGCTTCGTCGAAGGCTTTCAGCTCGGCGCGCGTTTCCTGCTCGATTCGCTCGTGCTCCCCCAGCAAAGCGTGCTAAGGGATATTTCTTGATACATCCGCGAATCCGCACAACTAAAACAAATCGCCGCCGCGGCCGTCTTCCGGCCGCGGCGGCGGTTATACTTTTATGATTCGCTCTGCTTATTTATGATAAGGTACAGGACTTTCTCTTCATCCGCTTTGTGCACATAAAAAACATAGTCATATTCCACTGATAACTTCTCTTCCGTCGTGCCCGTGCGTGAGCGTGAGCCTGCCGAAAACGGCGATGCGCTTCTTCGGTTGACGACCTTCAGGGCATAGCGAATCCCGTTTTGGGTCAGCAAATCCCGAAGTTCCGCCTGCCGCCGCATGTCGTGCGTGTTTGCGATTTCCCGCCGGTTGAAGATCGTAATCATGTAATCACCCCTGCAAGTTGGTGCTCAGTGTTAAATCTTTTCTGCAAGCATAATTTCTTTTGCGCTGTGAGCGGTTATGGGATCAACCCGGTTTGATTTTGCGATGATTTCTAAAGCCTCCAGGTGCATATTTTCGCGAAAAATTCTTTGCGCATGCCCTGTTCTGGTGGATTTCGCCTTGTCTGTATAGGGTTCTTCAAAGGCGGTGATGCATTCCTCTCGGCTCTTGTTTTTAAAATTATAATAGTATTTTATGAAGGTGGACATTCCAACACTATTTAAAACACGAATTAAATCCATAACCGAGCCTCCTGAAATAATTTATTTGAAGGAGTTTTTCTCAGGGCACGTTGAGATAAATGAATCGGTTCCCGACATACAGCGGAAAACGCATTTTCAAATCACAGCTGCAAAAAGCCGATTTTTTTCATTGCCTTGCCGAGGGTTTTGGAAGCGCGGCGCGAGGCCTGTTCCGCCCCCTTCGCGGCGCACTCGAGCAGATAAGCTTTATCCGCAAGGTGCTTTTTGTAGCGTTCCTGCACCGGGCGCAGCTCCTCGACGACCGCCTCGGCCACCGCCGCCTTGAAGTCGCCGTAACCCTTGCCCGCAAATTCCGCTTCGATCTCATCATAAGAACGCCCCGTGCAGCAGGAGTAAATACCCATCAAATTGCTTACGCCGGGCTTTTCCGCGCTGAAATATACGCGTGCTTCTGAATCCGTCACCGCGCTCTTGATTTTTTTCGCGATCACGTCGGGGGTGTCGAGTAGCGAGACGAAAGACTTTTGGTTCGGGTCTGACTTGCTCATTTTCTTTTCGGGTTCGGTCAGCGACATCACGCGCGCCCCGGCCTTGCCGATGAACGGCTCGGGCATGGTGAACAGGTTTTCATAAACGCCGTTCATGCGCTCGGCGATATTGCGCGTCAGCTCAAGGTGCTGCTTCTGGTCCTCGCCCACGGGCACGAAATCCGCCTGATATAACAGGATATCCGCCGCCATCAGGGCGGGGTAGGTGAACAGGCCGACGTTCACATTGTCCGCATGGCTTTGCGATTTTTCTTTGAACTGCGTCATGCGCGACGCTTCGCCAAACTGCGTGTAGCAGTTGAGAATCCACGCGAGCTGGGCGTGCTCGGGCACCTGGCTCTGCACAAAAATCGTCTCCCGCTGCGGGTCAAGGCCCAGAGCGAGCAGCAGCGCGAACACCTCGAGCGTGTGCGCGCGCAGCTCCGCGGGAACCTGCCGCACCGTGATCGCGTGCAGGTCCGCAACGCCGAACAGGCAGTCGTAGTCCTTCGCCATACCGGCCCAGTTCTTAAACGCCCCGAGATAATTGCCGAGCGTCGGCACGCCCGAAGGCTGTACGAGGCTTAATACCACTTTTTTCTTTTCCGATTGTGTCTGTTCCATGTGTGTATATTCATCCTTTCTCTGCGAGAAGAAATATCTTTCGTTTTGTGAAAAATTTTTATCTTTCACACTTTATTCAATCTGTTTTAGTGTTGTGATACCCTGCCCGCTATATGAACCAAAGCGTCCTTTATGATCCGTTCGGAGGCGTGCTCTTCATTTTCATAGGGGAAAAACATGCTGTTTTTGAGAAGCCCGGCGCTTTTGCGCGCAATCTCAAAAGGAATCGCCTCGTCGGCTTTGCTGTGATAAATATAGGTTTTGCGGGTTATGGATTCGGCCGCGAAGCCCCAATATTTATATTGCAGGCGGGTTGAGCAGCCGAGGCCGTACCAGTTGGGGTAGACGTATTTCTGAAAGATTTCATCCATGCTCCCGCCGTCCGCGGTGTCTTTCCATCTTTTTTTTCTTTCCGCGGCTTCAATCATTTTGATCCCGTATTTTCCGAGGAAGGAAGGCGGCAGATATTTTGACAGCGAAAAGAAAAACCGTTCGCGCGGGGCGTTCATGCGGAAAATCGCGGGATTGTTCGCCAGCGGAATGCCGCTGCAGATATTGACCCCGTTTACGCGTTCGGGGTAAGCCGCCGCGAGAGCATAGCAATAAGGGGAGCCGGCGGAAAGCCCCAAAACGTCGAAACGCTCCCGCCGCAGGTTTGCGATGAATTCGCCCAGCGTCAAAGCATATTCGAATATATTTTTATAATGCAAACGGGATGAGTTTCCGTAACCGGGCCGCAGGACGGCAATCAGGCGCAAATGGTGTGTTTGGGCAATTTGAATCAGATTCTTTGAAAACGGCATCGGAATCGCGCCGTGCATATAGAGCACCGGGTAACCGTCCTCGGGGCCGCAGGTATGATATTCAAATTGATTTTCCCGGCTGTCTTGAAAAATAGCCGTTTCGTGTTCCATAAGACACCATCCCTTTTGCGCCCGCGCTGTGCCGTGCCGGAGTTCGGGCGATTCAAACGCCTGCCGCCTGTTGGTGATATTGTCAAACGGCTTGATGGCTATAATGCGCGCACACCTCGCCGAGCACGCAGCGTTCACAGGCGGGCCTTCTCGCGATGCAGACCGCGCGGCCGTGCAGCACGCAGCGGTGGCAGAAGTCGTTGCTTTTTTCAGGCGGCAGCAGCTTTTTCAGCTCCAGCTCCACTTTGAGCGGGTCTTTTGTTTTCACAAACCCCAAGAGGTTCGAGATGCGGATGAGATGTGTGTCCGCCACGACGGCGGGCTTGCCGTAAATGTCGCCCACGATGAGGTTCGCCGTTTTTCGTCCCACGCCGGGCAGGCGCGTGAGTTCCTCAATACTGTCGGGCACCGTGCCGCCGTACTCCTCCCGCACCATGTTTGCCATGCCGACGATGTCCTTCGCCTTTTGGCGGAAAAAGCCGCAGGAGTGAATCAGTTCCTCAACGTCCCGCACGTCCGCTTCGCAAAAGTCGTCCAGCGTGGGGTAGCGGGCGAAGAGCGCGGGGGTGATCATATTTACGCGCGCGTCGGTGCACTGCGCCGAAAGGCGCGTGGCCACAAGCAGTTCAAACGGGCTTTGCGCTTCAAGCGAGCAGATCGCGTCGGGGTATTCCCGCTCAAGCAGCTCCACAGCACGCAGCGCCCTGTCTTTTTTCCTCATATTCCATTCCTTCTGTGGTACCCCGTAAAGCCTAAAACTTTATCATTCTTACGCCGTCTTTTCCGCCTGTCTGCGTTAAAATCCCTTGCAATACCGCAAGTATTCCTGCGGGCTTTCGCCTTGACAGACAAAAAAATCAGGGCGCAATTATTGCAAACTTTTAGACTTTATGAGGTACTGGTTTATTTTTAAAGAGTGTGTTATTGGTTTAGTTTCCAGTTGTTCAGCGCGGCAAATACCATTTCCTGCGATGCGGTCGTGTTTGGAACAAGCGCGCCGTTCTCTAAAACAGGGCTGACGCAAACGGCGTCCGCGCTTGTGCCGCCCTCGGGCACCTGAATCAAAAAGAGCCGGTCTTCAAAGCTGTGCATATAGCTGCTGCCCTCGTAAGCAACCGGAATCAGGCTGTCATTCTTAAGGTCAACGCCCGCAACAATGTGCCTGCCGCTGCTGCCGGACTGCGCGTTGAGATAAATTTCATAAATCTCGTCTTTGTTGAAAT